>JBKKAL010000225.1:0-7043 GCA_046714695.1 Pyrinomonadaceae bacterium | reverse complement strand
ATGGTGGCGGCCAACATTGACCCGAACCGCGTGCGCGAAATGTCCGAGCCGATCAGGATGGATACCATCAAGATCAGCGAGGGAGGGGAAGAGCGCGACTCTGGCGGTCTCTTCTACCTGGTCTTTCTCGTCGGCTTTCTGATCTACCTGACGTTAATCATGTATGGTCAGGTGATTCTCTCCGCCGTGATCGAAGAGAAGGAGACGCGCATCGCCGAGGTCTTATTCTCATCCGTAAGCTCTTTCACCCTGATGATGGGCAAGCTTATCGGCGTCTCACTCGTTGCCTTGACGCAGTACGCCGTCTGGGCCATGGCCTTTGCGATCTTCGCCCTCTACGGCGTATCGGTGCTTGCGGCGCGTGGCCTTGATATGACGCTGCCACAGATTCCGCCTCTTCTTATCCTTTATTTCTTCCTCTTTTTTCTGCTCGGCTATTTTATTTACGCGACCGTCTATGCGCTCGTCGGCTCGATGGTGACGACGATGCAGGAGGGAGGACAGGTCGCGCTGCCCGTGATGTTTATGCTGGTCATCGGTTTTTATCTTGCTTTCCCGGTACTGCGCAGTCCCAACTCGTCTTTCGCTTTCTGGGTCTCGATGATTCCGTTCTTCTCTCCGATCACGATGATGGTACGCATCGTGGCGCAGACGCCTCCCTTCTGGCAGATTGTGCTCTCTTTTCTGATCGGGTGCATTACGGTGTTGCTGCTCATGTGGCTCGCGTCAAGAATTTACCGCATTGGCATGCTCATGTACGGTAAGCGCGCCAGCATCCCGGAAGTGCTGCGCTGGATACGGCAAGCGTAAAAGCAGTTATTAGATGTCAGATGCTTGATGCTAGAATCCAACATCTAATATCTAATATCTAACATCTGATATCTGTTCTTATGAACATTGAGATTGAAAAAAAGTATCGTCTTACGCGGGAGCAGCAAGGGCGGCTGCTCGGTCGTCTGGCTGATGTGAAGGCGACGGCGCAGGGCAAAGAGTTTGAAGAGAATACGCTGTACAGCGGCGGCCACCTTGATCTACATGTAGAAGTGCTGCGTCTGCGTCGCACGGGTGACCGTGCCATCCTTACTTACAAAAGACGCTTCCCCTCCGATTCCGCTATCAAGCATCAGCGCGAAGATGAAACAGAGGTGACAGATGCCGGGGCGCTCGCCAGAATTCTAGACGTGCTCGGTTACCGCCCCGTGTTAGTTTATGAAAAAAGGCGCGCGACGTGGCAGATCGCGGAGGCGGAAGTTGTCCTGGATGAGCTTCCCTTCGGGCTGTTCCTTGAGATCGAAGGCGATGAACAGTCTATTATAAAAGTGGAGCGACTTCTCGATCTCGCAGATGTCGAAGCTGAAATGGCCAGTTACCCGGAACTCACGCGGCGTTATGGAGAGCAACGCGGAGAGTTGATCGAGGCAAGATTCCAGATGCATTTGCCGGATGCCTGATGGCTCCGCCCGCTACCTCCCGCCATAAAAGAGAGTGGCCGCGTGTACTTCCGGGATGATGAGAACAGCATCGTAGCCCCAGATCAGCTCTTCAAGCCCTTTATCAATCTTTCCCATCTTTCGATTAGTAATCAGGGGACGAAGCGGCCTGAAGTCCATCACTGCCCAGCTTTTGTCTTCAGCCGCTACTGCTAACAATGGCTTCACATCAGCAGAGGCATAATCTTTTAATACTTTGACGACATCATATTTTTTATTTTTGTCCGCTTCGTTTCCGACGAAAGGAAGATATGTGTTCTGTGTGCCGCCCGCTCCCATGACCAGCAGGTGAAATGATTTCGTCCCGTTGGTAAAAGCCAGATGAGGGACGAGGCTTCCGACATCGAAAACGTTGATAAAGTTTCTACCCCTCATCATGTGATTCATGCCGAATTTGAAGAGCACCTTCGGCGGGGATTTTTCCTCCCTCAGAGCTTCATTGTAGTAACGCATAAAATGCCTCTTTATCAATTGCGCTCTCTGGTTATTCGCCTCATAAACTTGCCCGCGAAATTGTTTCGTATAAATCTCCCAGCTCTCTTTAAGCTCATCTAAAATCTCCGCCGCCTCCGAGCCGGGCTTCGCATTGAGCGCTGCGCTCAACTTCTTAAAATCATCTTCGGTAGCTGAAGCCAAAAAAACAATGCCAGGGTTTTTACTCTCCACCATTCTGCTGAATTCCGTCTGCGCCTTCTGGTTATACTCTTCAACCACACGCCTGGCCTGCCTGTTGGGCGCTAATTCGACGAGCCGTTTCAGATGCAGTTTCGTAGATACAACGAACTCCTGATCCAGCCCCCAAATCATCTTTGTTTTTCTTCCGGGAGAATTAACTATGGTTTCTAATAATCCAGTCTCTTCTTTCCAGAAATAGAATGGTAGTGAAAAGGGGTTGCGATGATTAAAGTCGGCGAAATCCTGTTGAGAGCGTGGGGAGGCCGCCAGCCTTTCCAGTATTCGTGCGCTGATCGGCCCGGCTTCAGTGGCAAAATGGTCATAGCCGTATGATTTGATCTGCCGGAAAAGGGCTGCCGTGAGCTGCGGCAATTCCTTGATCCCGTGATCCTCCGCGATCAAAAAGAATTGAGAAGCTTCAGCCTCTTTGAAAAGAAGATCAGCGCCCGCGCCCTTTAATTTCCCGTCTTCAAGAGCAAGGGGATATCTGTTTTTAACCAGCTCGGCAATGAGCGCATCGTCGTCAGTAATGGAAATGAGGGGCTGGCTTCCGAGATTATAGTGGGGCTGTACATGGACAGATGATTGTCCATGCGCCATGGTGCTAAACAATAAGACGCAAAGAAGGGAAATCCCAATCAATCGTCGAGTGAATAGGCTCATGAAATCTCCTCGCCAGTATGCGAAATACAGGATAACAACTCAGCAGTGAGACATTATAAATAGAAAGGGAGGCATAACAAGATTAATCTGAAACGGAAGTCTGCGTTGTTATCGCTAATTTTTTGTAAAATGATAATTCTGTTTTCCTCTTTCGTCATATAAAAAAAGCGGCCTCGCTCGCAGGGAACGAAGCCGCTTTTGACTTTAGGACCGCAGGGCCAATTACATACCCATGCCGCCACCCATGCCGCCCATACCGCCGGGCATCGCAGGGGCTCTGTCATCCTCAGGCAGCTCAGACACCATCGCTTCCGTCGTGAGCATGAGGCCCGCGATTGATGCGGCGTTCTGAAGTGCCGTGCGTGTGACCTTGGCCGGATCAATGACGCCTGCTTCAACCAGGTCTTCCATCTTCTCCGTCGCCGCGTTGTAACCGAAGTTCTCCTTCTTGTGGTCACGAACGTTCTGAACGATCACTGCGCCTTCCTTACCGGCGTTCTGCACTATCTGACGAAGAGGCTCTTCGAGAGCGCGCTTCACGATGGTGACACCGATCTGCTCGTCAGCATCGCCTTCGCCAACCTCGTTGGCAAGGAATTTCTCAAGAGCCTTGGCCGCACGAACCAGCGTGACACCGCCGCCCGGCACGATGCCCTCTTCGACAGCCGCGCGTGTGGCATGCATGGCATCTTCGACGCGCGCCTTTTTCTCTTTCATCTCGGTCTCTGTGGCTGCACCGACTTTGATGACGGCGACGCCGCCGACGAGCTTCGCCAGACGCTCCTGGAGCTTCTCGCGATCATAGTCGGAACTCGTATCCTCGATCTGCGCGCGCAGGGTCTTGACGCGACCTTCGATGTCGGAGGTCTTACCGGCACCTTCGACGAGAGTCGTGTTGTCCTTATCAATTGTGACTTTCTTGGCGCGGCCCAAATCCTCAAGCTTCACATTTTCAAGCTTGATGCCGAGGTCTTCGCTGATGACCTTGCCGCCCGTCAGGGTAGCGATGTCTTCGAGCATAGCCTTGCGGCGATCACCGAAGCCGGGAGCCTTGACGGCGGCAATGTTGAGCGTGCCGCGCAGCTTGTTGACGACGAGCGTGGCGAGCGCTTCGCCCTCGACATCTTCGGCAATGATGAGCATAGGCTTACCCATCTTGGCAACCTGCTCCAGAAGCGGCAGCAGGTCTTTCATAGAGCTGATCTTCTTCTCGTTGATGAGAATAAGCGGATTGTCGAGCACTGCTTCCATGCGCTCCGGGTCTGTGACGAAGTAAGGCGAAAGATATCCACGATCAAACTGCATACCCTCAACGACTTCGAGCGAGGTCTCCATTGTTCTGGACTCTTCGACCGTAATAACGCCGTCTTTGCCGACTTGGCTCATCGCCTCTGCGATAATGCCGCCGATGGTCGCATCCCCATTGGCAGAGATCGTGCCGACCTGCGCTATCATGTCGCCCTTGACATCCTTCTTCATGCGCTGTATCTCTTCGACCGCGCGTGTCACAGCCTTGTCAATGCCACGTTTGAGCGCCATCGGATTCGCACCCGCAGCGACCGTCTTTACGCCCTCGCGAAAGATGGCCTGCGCCAGCACGGTCGCCGTCGTCGTTCCGTCGCCCGCCACGTCAGAGGTCTTCGAGGCGACTTCGCGCACCATCTGCGCGCCCATGTTTTCCAGCGCGTCCTTCAACTCGATCTCTTTCGCCACCGTGACGCCGTCTTTGGTAATCGTAGGGCTTCCAAACTTTTTATCAATCACGACGTTGCGGCCTTTGGGGCCGAGCGTAATCTTGACTGCGTCGGCGAGTTGGTTGACGCCGCGCAAAATCGCCGCGCGCGACTCTTCACCATGAATTACTTGCTTTGCCATTTCTCTTTTCTCTCCTACTCAATGTGTGTGGGATTCTTCATCAGTAAAAAAAAGCAGCCGTAGTCTTTGATAAAGACCTACTTGCTGCCTTTCTTGCCGCCGCCTGTGGCCGCGCCCGCGCGCTCGATGATTCCCAGAATCTCATCCTCGCGCATGATCAGCAACTCTCGCCGTCCAACTTGATCTCGGAACCGCTGTACTTACCAAACAGCACACGATCACCTGCTTTGACATCCAGCGTCTGGCGCGTGCCGTCTTCTCTGTACTTGCCCTCGCCAATGGCGACGACTTCGCCCTCTTGCGGTTTCTCTTTGGCGGTGTCAGGGATGATGATCCCACCGCGCACCTGTTCGCCCTCTTCGATCCGACGCACGATCACGCGATCATGCAGGGGTCTGATATTTGTTGCCATACCTTTTTCACTGCTCCTTTCGATTCACTACGAAAATAATGATTTTCCCAAGATTAGATAGCTTTTCGCCGAACCTGTAAGTTCTAGCACTCTTTGGTGGCGAGTGCTAAAAATATAGCATTCCAGGAGATATTGTCAACTTTGTGGAGGGCGTATCTTGGGGAATGGAGGCTTTTAAAGGGCCTTGCGTTTGGTCGAACGATTGACGCGTTCCTGTGTGCGGTAGGCGGCGACTCGTTTGGAGAGCGTATTACGGTGAATACCCAGGATAGTCGCGGTGCGTGAGAGATGTTCCTTGTGACGGGCGAGGGCCTTTTGAATATATAGCTTTTCAAACTCAGCGAGCGCTTCGTCGAGCATTATCTGGCCGTCGAGCATGTCCTCTATCAAAGCCTCTAAACGGGCGCGCATCTGCATAGGATTCTCCGTGCGGGTTTCGCGAGAGCGGATGATTATAGGCTAGGGATTAACCCTGGTGCTCGTCAAAAAAACGTGTGCGCAACTCCTGCGACGTGAAAGTCGCAAGAAGGCGCGCGCCCTCAGCCAAAAGAGGCGCGGTTCGCGCACTTGCGACCGAGTCCAGGCGCACTGGAAAAGCGGTCAAAGCCAGGTAAAGAATCGAGCAGACCGCCAGGCCCCGTATCAGGCCGAAGGATGCGCCGAGCGTGCGGTCGAGCCACTCTAAACGAGCGCGGCGCAACCCTCCAGCCACCCAGCGCCCGGCGATAAACCCGAACAGTAATATACAGCCCACTATCAAAAGAAAACCGCACGCGTTTGCCGCCGCGCTGGAATCAACCAATCCCAGTCCGCGCAGGAAAAGGCCCGCAGTTTCGTAGCCTCGTGCGGCGACAATCAATCCTAACAAAAGAGCTGCTCCGGTCAGCAACGCCCGCACGAGGCCGCGTAGTGCGCCCGCAATAATCGAAGCTCCGACCAGTGCCAGAACAATAAAATCAAAGACCGTCATACCATTTTAGATTTCGGATTTTAGATTTTGGATTAACAAACCATCTCGCAGAGAGTAACAGGAATTCTTTCAATCCAAAATCTAAAATCTAAAATCCAAAATTCTTACAGTTCGCTGCCGGTGAGCAGCCGGTAAGCTTCCAGATAGCGCGTTGTAGTGGCCTCGGCTATCTCCGGCGGAAGATGCGGCGCGGGCGGTCTCTTGTCCCAGTCGAGGGTTTCCAGATAGTCGCGCACGAACTGCTTATCGAAAGATGGTTGCGCATGACCCGGCTCATATTTATCTGTAGGCCAGAAACGCGAAGAGTCTGGCGTCAGCGCTTCATCAATGAGAAGAATGCGGCCTGCTTGATCTCTTCCGAACTCGAATTTGGTATCGGCGATGATAATGCCCCGGCTACGCGCATAATCGCTCGCCTCTTTGTAGAGCCGTAGGGAGGTGTCGCGCAAGGTCTCGGTCTCGTCTGCGCCGATAAGGAGGCGCATGCGTGATTCGTCTATATTCTCATCGTGGCCTTCTTCTGCTTTTGTTGCTGGCGTAAAAATGGGCTCGCTGAGTTGTTCGGACTCGCGCAGGCCGTTCGGTAAACGGTGGCCGCAGACCTCGCCCGTGCGCTGATAATCCTTCCATCCAGACCCTGCCAGATAACCGCGCACGACACATTCGACCGGAAAGACCTCAGTGCGTTGGACGAGCATGGAGCGTCCGCTCAGACTCGCTCCATGGTGCTTGATCGCTTCCGGCATCTCAGCGATCTCGTTTGTCACGAGATGATGCCCGGTGATGTGGCCGAGCCGTTTGAACCAGAAGCGCGAGAGAGCGGTCAGTACCTCGCCTTTGCGCGCGATCGGTGTCGGTAATACACAATCGAAAGCAGAGATACGATCCGTAGCAACGATCAATAGATACTTATCCGTCAATGCATAGACATCACGTACCTTGCCGCGTCGGAGGAGTT
>JBKKAL010000224.1:0-4781 GCA_046714695.1 Pyrinomonadaceae bacterium | reverse complement strand
ACACGACGCTCTTTCACGAGGCGGGCCACGCGCAACATTTCGGCTGGACTTCGCGCGATCTCGCCAATCGTTATCCGGAGTTCATCTACGCGCCGGATAACGCGACCACCGAAGGCTACGCTTTTCTGCTAAATCATCTCTTTCAAGACCCTGCATGGCTTGTCGAGCATAGACGCGGGACGAGTCCCGAACAGGCACGCGATATAGCACGCGACCTCTCTCTTCTGACGACTCACATGGTCAGGCGTGCCTGCGCCAAGTTGAATTACGAGATCGCCCTGTACGATAGCCCGCAGGTGCGCTCCTCGAATCTCCCGGCAACCTATGCGACGCTGCAAACGGAAGCGACGGGCTTTCGTCGTGATCGGTCGCTCTATTTGTGGGATGTGGACGACGGTTTCTACGCGGCTGCTTACCTGCGCGCGTGGGCATTTGAAGTCTCGCTGCGTGAACACCTGCGCACGCGTTGGGGGCGGCGCTGGTGGGCATCGCGCAAGGCTGGCGATGAGTTGATTGATCTGTGGAACACGGCCTCGCGCTACACGGTTGAAGAACTGGCGCGACTCTTAGGCTTCGGCGAAATCAGTTTTGATTTTCTCGCCGAATCCCTTATCGCGGCGATGAGCGATGCTAATTGAAGGGCTGGGAAAAGAGTGCAACGCGTACGCGTGCGCCTGAAGGCGCACCCATGTCAGTATGAGATCATGATCGGGAGTGGAATCCTCGGCGCGCTCGGCGAGGAAGCGCGCCGCGTGTCTCCGCCACAGGCACGCCGCGTCGCCGTTATCTCTAACGAAAAAGTTTTCAGTCTCTACGGGCGGGAGGCTATGCGCAGTTTGCGCGCCGCTGGATTCACACCCGTACACTGGCTGATGAATGACGGCGAGCGCCATAAAAATCTACGCGCATTGGAGAGAGCGCTTGCGTTCCTCACGAGCGCCGGGCTGGAGAGAAGCGATCTGGTGATCGCTCTCGGTGGCGGGGTGGTGGGCGACCTCGCGGGCTTTGCGGCGGCTGTTTACCTGCGCGGGCTGGCATTCATGCAAGTCCCGACCACCTTGCTCGCGCAGATAGACGCATCGGTCGGGGGCAAGACGGCCGTTAACCTCGGCGCTGGAAAAAATCTGGCTGGCGCATTTCATCAGCCGCGCGCCGTTTTGATAGACACACGGACGCTTCAAACTTTGCCTCGTCGAGAGATGACCGCCGGATGGTGCGAAGCAGTCAAACAGGGAGCAGCCGGAAGCCGTCCGCTCTTCGATAAGACATATCGCTTTCTCATGGACGCGGGTGAAGAGGCTACAGCGCGCGCCGCCGGGCTCGACGGGCTCATCGCTCGGCAGTGCGCCTTTAAAGCGGGGATTGTGGCAGGCGACGAGCGCGAGGACATAGCGCGCACTGGCGCACGCTCGCGCCGTATCCTGAACTTCGGTCACACCACTGCGCACGCGCTTGAATTGGTCACCGGCTTTCGCCGTTTTCGTCATGGCGAGGCGGTCGGCTACGGTATGCTTGTGGCCGGAGAAATTTCCCTACGGCTAGGCTTACTTGACCGTTCGGAGTTAGAATTGCTTCGCGACGCCGTCCGTTTGTGCGGGCGTCTGCCGCGCGCCCGTGATCTGGATCAAGAGGTGATCCTGGGGGCGCTCTCCCACGATAAAAAGCGCGTTGGCGGTCGGCTTAAATGGGTTTTGCTTGAGCGCCTCGGTCGCGCGACCATTCTGGATCAAAGAGAGATAACGCCGCGACTTTTGCGTGCCTCATTCCGCGCAGCTTTCAGCGACCCGATTTCTTGAATTTGTGAGCTTTGAAGCGAATGAACATGCACATATCTCGCACTGCCTGTGCGTCAAACCGAAGACAAGGCGAACGCGGTGGAACGCGCCTCAAGTTCCTGATCGTCGTCATTTTACTTGCCGCCGTCGCTTACGCCGGTTATCAATTCATCCCCATTGCCTACCAGGCCTATCAGTTCAAAGACCTCATGCAGCAGAAGGTTGATAAGGCAGCCGCGATGGGCCAACCCGCCGAGTTGGTGGTGACTGAGCTGAAGGCCAGCGCCCGGCAGTATGACGTGCCGCCCAATGCGGAAGTCAAAGCGAGCATGCGCGATGGACGCCTGGAAGCGAGCGTACGCTTTACAAAACCCATCCCGTTAATCTTCTATACTTACAATTACGAATTCGACAACAGTGTCAGGAGCAGCGAACTCTTCGCGCCAAAACAAACCCCCTGACCCACTATCCATATGAGAGTGAGCCAGGGGGTTAATAATCAAAGCACGCAGGCGGTGCTTATTCCTTAGCCGACAACAATGCTCCTCGCCTCTGCGCTAACGTTCTGCAATTGAACGAGCCCATCCGCATGTCCGAGCCATGTGGTCGGGCAAACGCCGCAACGCGTGCATTCGTCAACCGAAGGGCAGGGCGCTGTTGATCGAGCGACGTGTGCCCTCTCATGCTCTTTCTGCATAAACTCGCGCGAGAGACCGGCATCAATTATCTCCCACGGCAGATATTCATCGTAGGAGCGCTGGCGGCTCGTATAGAAGGCCGGATCAATACCCGTCTCGCGCAGCGCCGCGTGAAGATCGCTGCCCTGGCGAGCCGCCGCTTCAATGATGCGCGCGGTTCTGCGGTCGCCGGATGAAAAGAGCGCCTGCTCGTGAGCGATGCGCGCCGACATCGCGCGCACCTCGACGTTAGGAATTCGCGCCAGCTTCTTCGAGACCCATTTCAAGCGGCGCTTCAACTCCTTCTCATCACAGATAGCATCCCACTGCAAAGGCGTGTTCGGCTTCGGCACGAAACCATTGAGCGAGGGAATGATTTTGCCGGCGCGACCGAAGCGTTTTCCCGCTTCGAGCATCCTGTCCTTGATGCGCTCGACCAGCACGATCATCTCTTCCAGGTCTTCATCTGTTTCCGTCGGCAAACCCACCATCAGGTAAAGCTTGACGGTCAGCATCCCTCTATCAAAGACCGCGCCGCAGATGTCCACGATCTCGTCGTTGGTCAGGTTCTTGTTGATGACCTTGCGCAGGCGGTCTGAGCCGGTCTCCGGCGCAACGGCGATCTGCTGGTCGCGCGATTCGACGAGCGCGTCCAGCAGTTCATCCGAAATCTGGTCGAGCCTGAGCGAAGAGACAGAGATGCGGTAATCCATCTCGCGCAGTCCCCGCAAGATTTCGCTGATCTCCGGATGATCGCAGACGGCCGTCGAGACCAGCCCGATCTTATCCGTACGCGCGCGCCATTCGCTCGCTTTAGCAAGAATGTCGCGTGCAGGGACGACGCGAGGCGGCCAGTAGTTAAAACCTGCCCAGCAGAAGCGGCAGCCCTGCGAGCAGCCGCGCGAAATCTCTATCAGAAAACGCTCGCCCATTTCAGCTTCGGGAGCCCAGATCGTAGTTGACGGGGCGAATACTTCGCCGCTTCTCAACTTCTCGGCAATCTCCAGATCGCCGCGACGCATCGCGCGCTTCAAACTGCCTTCCTTCGGATTCTCAGCCGCGACGGCGCGACCCACACGCGCGGGCACACCCTCTTCAAGCGGCGTGTAAGCCGTGATTGTGCCATCCTCTTCGTAGATCACATCGTAAAACGATGGCACGTAGAAGCCGCGTCCGGTGCGCGCCAGCGCGAGCAGAATCTCCTCTTTCGATTCCTTCTCAAAGATAATATCAACGAGCTTTGGCCCAAGGACTTCGCCTTCGCCGACGCCCACGACATCCGTGAAATCCGCAATTGGCTCAGGGTTGAGAAAAGACGCGGCCCCGCCCATGACAATCAGAGGATCATGATGTGTGCGATCACGCGACCAAAGAGGAATGCCGCTCAAACGCAGCATCTCGGCCATGTGCAGGTAATCCGTCTCGAACGAGATGGAGAAGGCGACGACATCAAAATCACGTACGGGCGTTTGCGATTCCAGCGACAGAAGCAGCGTGCGAGACTTGTCGTATTCGCGCATCTCTAATGGGTCGGGCAAAAAGACGCGCTCGCAAGAGACCTCCGGAATCTTGTTGAACAGCTCGTACATAGACTGTAGACCCAGATTCGCCATGCCGATGGCGTAAACGTTCGGGTAACACAGGGCGATGCGAAGCTCAGCGCCGCGCTTTAGTGTCCAGCCCTCTTCGGCAGCCAGCTTCTGTTTATAACTTTCGATAATTCGTTTCATAAAAAAGTAGTCAGTAATCAGTACTCAGTAGTCAGTTTTGCATAGCTTTTGGCTGATGACTGACTGCTGAGTACTTTTCAGCTCTGTGCGTTCTCAAGGAACACTTTCAATTTTCTTGAGCGCGAAGGATGGCGCAGCTTTCTAAGCGCCTTGGCTTCAATCTGTCGTATGCGCTCGCGCGTGACGGCGAAATGCTGTCCGACCTCTTCGAGCGTGTGTTCCGAGCCGGTCGTGCCGAGGCCGAAACGCATCTTGATCACTTTCTCTTCGCGCGGCGTCAGTGTCGCCAGCACCTCGTCGGTAATCGTTCGCAGATTAGATGCAACGACGGCGTCCGCCGGATTCATAATGGACTTGTCCTCGATAAAATCGCCGAGATGCGAATCATCCTCTTCACCAATGGGCGTCTCCAGCGAGATCGGCTCCTGCGCGATCTTGAGAACCTTGCGAACCTTCGAGACGTGGATGTCCATCTTCTTGGCGATCTCCTCGCTCGTTGGCTCACGACCCAACTCCTGCACCAACGCACGGCTGGTTCGAATCAGCTTGTTGATCGTCTCTATCATATGGACGGGAATACGTATGGTGCGGGCCTGATC
>JBKKAL010000223.1:0-9506 GCA_046714695.1 Pyrinomonadaceae bacterium | reverse complement strand
GCCAGAGACAGACAGCATATCCGACGAGATAATAGATATGCCAGTTAAAGGCCACGGAATAGAAAGTGCTACTGACGAGGTAGCCGATCAGGCTGGCCTGGACACCGACGGCGAGATAGTGTAGACGCCGGTGGCTTCGCTCCTCGTATGTTTCTCGCGCGACCCGGCCCAGCCGCCTGATTGCCGTGAAGATGAGCATGATATAAACAGCGAGCGCCGGCAGCCCCAGCTCGGAAGAGACCTGCGTGTACGAGTTATGCGTTACCATGTTACGTATAGACATCATCGGGAAATTATCAATGCCGACGCCGAGCAGCGTATTTCTGAGAGTGACGAGAATAGACCGCAGGACGACCGCGCTACGTGCGGTCGCGGAGCCGACCGGGTCGAGGCTGTGATCGAAGATGGATAATATGCGGATCATGAAACCGCCGGGCGCGAGTAACAGAAAGGCCACGATGGAGACGAGAAACATGACGGCCACCAGCGGCTTGTGCTGGCGGCCGAGCCTCCAGAACAGGAAGGCCAGAAGCGCAATGAAACCCAGAAAGCAGCCGCGCGAAAATGAGACCAGAATCCCCATCACCATCAGGAGCGCGCACCCGGCAAACAAAGCTTTGTGAAACAGACTGCGCGACTTGAACATCAACCCGATGGCAATCGGAAACGTGATGACGAAGTGAAGCGCCATATCGTCGGGGTTTCCGAACAAACCATGGACTCCGATACTCGATGTGACGCGATAACCCTCGACGGCGAAATCTCCTGTCCGGTAATCGTAAAGCGCGCTCGCGCTCATCACACAGCCGACCAGCAGCGAGAGAAAAAGAAGTCCCTTGAGCCGTCGCTCTGTGCGCAGCACATTCACCATCACGATGAACATCAAGACAATCTTGATGTAAGTATTTATAAAGTAAGCGAAAGAGTTGCCGGGACTGATGCCTAGCGGTATCGAGAGAAACGCGAGCAGACACAGGAGCAGCACGTAATTGACTTCCGGCGTTCGCGTCGTGAGCGTCCCCTCGCTGGCGAGTTGCGAAGGAATAAAGGCAATCAACGTAAAAATGGCGAAGTAGAAAGAGATGTTGATAGACCAGGCGAGCGACTCGGAGAACTCGTAAGGGCGAAAATAGACGGCCGCTATATAGAAGAACAGGCCCACGTAGGCTATCGCATGCCCACGCTTCAAAAGCGAAGGCTGCGTGCTGCTGCCGCCCTGCGCCTTCCGTCTCGTTGACGTGGGACGGGGAAGAGGTGCTGCGGTCTCCTCCTCAACTTCGTCTTGTGTGTTGAGATTTTTACTACTACGGCGCGGAAGCCAGGCCTCTTCCGGCTCGCTCTCCCATGTGCGCGCCCTCGGAGAGCGCGTCACGGGTTCGTAATCGCTCGCATAAATCTTCTGTTTCATCTCTGGCGATGGGCACGCACACGATTGGTCTCAGGTAGTTTGAGACTCTGACGGTTTTCGAAGCAGAACAAATAATCTGTTCTCTTGTCTGGTCACTCTGGCCGCTGTCCACGCCAGCGGCAGCGATAAGCGATATAGCGACCTATTATCCACGCTGGAGATAGAGCTTTTGCCCCATATCTCACCGAAGGGCGAATCAATATTGCGCTGGTAAACGCGCGTGAATCCCTTTTGGGTGCCGAAGGTTCGCTTACTGAACTTGTAGATGTGGCCGCCCGGATCCATCCCGAACAAGTTGAGTCTCCCTTGCGAGAGCGTGTAGCCTAAGCGAGCCAGTCTGTGAAAGAGGCTCTCCTGAATCGGCGTCTCAAGCACCAGATGGCCGTCCTTTTTCAAAACCCTGTGCGCTTCGTCCAGAAAGCCTTTTGGGTGCGCCAGGTGCTCTATCAGATTGAAGGCGAAGACGGCGTCGAAGGTTTCGTCCGCATAATGGCTATCGAGCGTGCCTAATCGCACACGCTCGCGCTCGCGATTGGCGTAACGAACGGCCCGCTCAACCACATCGCACCCTTCGGCTTCAATTCCCAATTCGTCGCATACATCCAGAAAGAAGCCGAGCCCGGAGCCGACCTCCAGGACTTTGATGGATTTCAGGTCGGGGATGCCGCTTTGCCTGAGGAATGTTTTTAACTGCTGCCGAAACCTCTTTTTCTGCGACTCACGATTTTCCAGATACACATCCTCGGCCCAGTAATCGTCCGGCGGCGTCTCGCTCTCCGAGCTGATCTCAAGCGGATTGGTCCAGATCAGCCCGCACTGCGGACACGAAAGCAGATCGAAGCTGCGGCCTTTGCCGTAGAGGCTTCCGGGCCTCTCACAGAGGTCGCAATAGTCCTGCATCAAAGCTTTCACCATCTCTAGCCTCATCGTCCCGATTAGAAATCTGATCAGCTATTAGTAATCCACGCGCGCGCAGGTGATCCGAAGACCCGGCGACGCGGACGGGCACGTTCATCACTCGCGAGCCCAGGCGGCCACCCGGTCTGCAAGTTCTTTGCAGGTGGAAGGCTGCCATGGTTGTTCGAGTGTAACGCCCGATGTGTCTTCCGGGCAATTGAAGCCTGCCCTAAACCGGAACGCTCTCTTCGTCACCGACCAGCACCAGCGAGCGCACACGCTCGCGCAATGCCATCTCGAACCGGCGCGCTTCCTCTATCTCGCTGAAAGAGAGGGCGCGCAACTCCTGTTCGATGCGGCGGCGGTAATCCGAGACGAGCGAATCCGAGACGCCGAGGGTGGCGGCCACTTCCAGTTGCGTCGAGTGATCCGGGCTCAGGTAGCAATGCCACAGAACGCCCAGCATGCGATTGTACTGCTTGAGCTTGCCGCGCACGGTCCCGTGCAGATTTCTCAGGAACTGATCAACAAAGCCTGCGGCCTCGCGCTCCGACTCGCGACGTAAGAGCTTCTCTTCAGGGTTGTCGCATCCGTCCACCGGCTCGAACTGGTTTCCGCTATCCTCGTTATCGTCTCCACCGAGCGGCACCAGATAGATGTCCATGACGGGAAGGCGCGACATAACAAGGCTGCGCAACGTGCGGACATCAACGGGAGCGTCCGCCGCATCCAGCACGGAGATGATCAAATCTTCCAGATCGAAGTTAGAGATGACGACCTGCGAGTCGCCCGTGCAGCCGACCATGCGCGTATCGCGCGGGCGCACAGGGATCAAACGATTACGCTGCTCCAGATCGTGATGCTCGCGCCGTGGCTTTCCGTCGGGCCATTCGCTTAGACCATAAACGCGGTCGGCGAGGCGACGATGCGGCTCGTCGTCCAGGCCGGAGGTATCGAAGCGGCGGAAGTTGGCTGAGGATTGAATAAGTGTCGAGATGCGGCGCGCAAGGCGATAGGATTCGGGGTGGCGCTTGCGCAGCTCTGCCGTCAAGAGATTCGTCAACTCGATCTGGCCGATCTCGCATTCGATCTCCGAATCGGTCATCTCCGTATCGAGGTAATGCTGAAAGCGCGCTTTGCTCAGAAGCTGGACGAATAATTCCTGCGTTAAATCTGTGTAGGTGTTCTGCGAACCTTCCTCGACCAGCAAGCCTGCATTGCGCGAGGCGCGCACCAGCGTGTGATGGCAGACGATGCGATGCAGCTCTGCCCAGAGGCGGCTCACGTCCGACGAGCGCAGGCTTTCGATCCATTGTCCGGCGCGCGAGTGGCGTGCGAATTGGGGGCGCTGCGAGCGCGTTTGTTCCTTGGTCACGCTCATCGAAGAGCCTTTCGGGGGATTTTCACGAGTAGGTTTCACAGCTTTGGTTTTCGGAAATTCTGACAGGAGTTGTCAGGTTCGAGCGAACCTTTTTTGCGTCTGGAGATACACCTTGATCCTAAGTATAGAGAATAGGCGGGTCGTGGCGGTCATTCGCGGGAGAATAGGTCATTACACTTCGGTAGCAATTGTTTGATCCACTTCTCACCAGAGAGATCACGCCTGCTACCCGCAGACCCTCATGTTTTGGAACCTTGCCTGAGTCGTCGCGCCAGATGAACGCAAGGAGAATAGGCGCGATCATCCTAGAAGGGGGTTTTTTCCGGGGAGACTGGGCTCCTCGAACTGACGAAAAAGATGTTATCAGCAAACGACGAAACGAGCAACATCTTTTTACACGAATCGCAAAATATTACTCAAGTCCAATAAAAAAGGGTTTATCAAGGCAGCAAACTTATGGAAATAGGGGGCGATTAGCGATTTATCTTGGTTGTTCAGGCAAAAGCGCCCGTTCAGGCTTGGCAGTTTTGGCTCATGATATTTTTGATATTTTCCTTGCCCCTTAACCTCGCGACCCGTTGTGTGCGGCGCTATTAGAGTGAGTGAGCCAATAGTCAGGCGACCGAAGCCTTGGAGGTCTGCGGACATATAGGGGAGATTCCATGTATCCTTCACTTGTAAGCATATTTCGTAAACAAACTGGCTGCCCTTCTTCAGAGATGTTGCTCTGTTACCGGACGGACGATCTCTCGTCCGAACAGCATTTATGGATCGCCTCACACCTTGGTGTCTGCGAGTTTTGCACCGCAGAGCTTCAATTATTGACCGCCCATCGCCCAATCGAGGAAGATTGCCCGCTCGTTGATATGCCTTTGCACCTGCGTTATCTGGCCGAAGCGCTCCTGAGCGGAGACTTAAGGAGCGTGGAAGTTTATGCTGTCGAGGCGGCTTACGAGAAAGAGCCTCTGACGCTCACAGACGCCTAATCGTCCAGCTTTATCGCCCACTGACTTTCGCCCACAGACCATCTCTCAAATCATCCGGCCCGAAGCCATAAACGCTTCGGAGGCTTCGCGCCTCCTTTAAGACGCTTTTCCGTTGAGCGCGGCATTAATTGCGCCGCGAATCCCCTCAGCCGACATGGACTCCGCGGGTATCTCCAGACCATTGAGAAAGAGAGTCGGCGTGCCCGTAATATTTACTGATTCGGCGCGCTTCTGATCGGAGAGGACGCGTGCGTTCGCCTCCGGCCCGTCCATGTCCCGCGTGAACCGCGCGACATCCAGCCCCAACGTGCGCGCATAACCGACAAAAAGGTTGCGCACGTCCGCCGCCTCGCTCCACTCGCGCTGGCGTTCAAACAGCAGGTCGTGCATCTCCCAAAAACGGTTTTGCAGCGCAGCGGCCTCAGAGGCGCGTGCCGCAGCAATCGCATGCTCGTGCATTGAGAGAGGAAGATGGCGGAAGACGATGCGCAGTCTCGTTCCGTATTCGCTCTCTATCTTCTTGAGTTCCGGGTGCAGCTTGCGGCACGGAGGACACTGGAAATCCGCGAACTCTTCTATTGTCACAGGCGCTCCCGCTTCGCCTCTGATGTGCGGGGGCTCAGCGCCTGCCGCCGCCTTTGACAACTCTTTGAGCGGCTCTGCGGGGGGCGCGGAACGAAACAGGTCTGAGCGAAACAGCAGCAGCCCGGTCAACGTGCCCACCAGAGCGCCCGCTATAATCATGATGAGTGTCAGATGTCGTTTCATCTTTGAGTAAACGCCTACTCCGTGACCCCGTAGAGACTATCTATCAGCTTTCCGTACTTCTCATCAATAACGCGGCGCTTTACTTTCAGGGTCGGGGTCATCTCGCCGCCGTCTATGGAAAACTCTTCGGGCAGCAGGGCGATGCGGCGCACGCGCTCATAGTCGGCGAGCTGCGCCGTAAGCCCGGCGACATCGCGCTGCACGATCTTGATGACCGACGGCTCCAGACTTAGCTCGGCGCGCGCGGCGGCGTTTGGTGCCTTCTGTCCGCCCATCGCATCGGTAAGCGATTCCCAATCGGGAACGATCAGGGCGACCGCCTGCTTGCGTCCCGCGCCGACTACGACCACCTGATTAACGAACTCGCTCTGCTTGATGAGGCTCTCGACAAGCTGCGGCGCGACATACTTGCCGTTCGATAATTTGAAGAGGTCTTTCTTTCGGTCTGTGATGTAGAGATGGCCGCGCTCGTCCATACGACCCACGTCGCCCGTCGCGAACCATCCGTCCTCTGTGGCTGCTGCGGTCGTCTCCGGGTGATTATAGTAGCCGCGCATGATGTTCGGCCCGCGCACCAGAATTTCTCCATCCTGTGCCAATCTCACGTCAATGCCGGGGAAGGGCAGCCCCACCGAACCGACCCGATTATCTTCCGGGCGATTGGCCGAGACGATACAGGTCTCCGTCATCCCGAAGCCTTGAAGGATGGGAATGTCTGCCGCAAGGAATGCATAGGAGAGAGCGGGCGAGAGCGGCGCTCCGCCGGAGACGAAGAAACGAAGGCGTCCGCCAACCCCCGCCCTCCATTTCGAGAAGACGACCCGGCTCGCGATTGTTTGTTGAATCTCCAGCAGCGGCGGCACAGGCTCTCCCTTGTCTCGCAACTCGGCGTATTTTTGGCCCACCACCAGAGCGCGTGTAAACACCCTGCTTCTCCAGCCGCCTGCTGAAGTTCCCTTTTTGAGGATGCGATGATAGACCTTTTCGAAGAGGCGCGGCACGGCCGTCATGATCGTCGGACGGACATCGCGCAGGTGCTCGCCGACCTGATCGAAAGAGGCCGCGTAATAGACGGAGACGCCGTTCCAGCAAAAGACGTAAAAGACCGTGCGCTCGAAGATGTGCGAGAGCGGCAGAACCGAGAGCGAAACGTCTTCCTCGGAGATCGGCAAGCATCCGCTGACAGAGAGAACGTTCGAGACGAAGTTATCGTGGGTGAGCATGACTCCCTTTGGCTCGCCCGTTGTGCCCGAAGTATAGATGATGGTCGCAAGGTCGTCGCCTCGGACGGCCTCGACAAAGCGGTCGTAAGCTTCCGGCTCGCGGCCGTCATGCTCTACGCCGTGGCTCTCCAATGTCTCAAGCGTCATCGCGCGCTCAACATTTTCCGCCCCCTCGGCTTCAAAAAAGATGATCCTTTCAAGCTGCTCGACGCTATCAATTCCGGCGCGCGCGTGTTTGAACACCTTTCGACCGGAGACGAAAAGCATCCGCGCGCCCGAATCCTCAAGGATGTATCGCACCTGCTCGACGGCCTGCGTCGTGTAGATCGGAACATTGACCGCGCCAAGGCTGAGGATGGCGAGGTCTGCGATGGACCATTCCGGGCGATTCTCTGAAAGCAATGCCACGCGGTCACCCGCGCGGATGCCCAGATCGGCGAGACCGAGCGCGATGGCGCGCACTCTCTCGATAAAAGTCTCGGCGGAGATGTTTATCCACTCGCCCCCGCGTTTATGATTGAGCGCGTCCGCCTTCCCGTATTGACGAATGGCGGCGAGGCAAAGCTTCGGCAGCGTCTTTGGCATTGAGCCGTTATTTGAAGTAGTCATCCTCAGCCATGTTGCTACCCAAAACCAGCGTAGGCTTCTCCTTGTTCAGTTACTCTCTGTCGGCTCCCCTTGAGCATCTAGCGGCGTCGGAGGACGCCCGCCCTGAGGGGTTATCCACAGCTCCAATGTAAATCTCACATGAATTCCACCGTCAACGGTCACGATACGTTCCGCCTCGATGCCAGGCTTATCAATCAGGTACTGCCTGGCGCGATCTGCGCGCGCCTGAGCCTCGCCGGTTCGAGCGCCCTGTTTACCGTAGGCAATAATATATGCTTGCGACTCCGGCTCGTTTTTTAATTGCCCGGCAAAATTATCAAGCCGTTTTTTTTCATCCGCGAAGGCCAAGTCGCCGTATTTATCAAATCGCCGGCTCACAGGAATATGATAATTAGTAAAGGAGCAGGACGCAGTTTTTTGACAGCTAAAATCCAGACCGCCGACCTCTACTGTTGCCGTCAGTGTTTGCCTATCGGTTCCGGTTGTATCAACAGTAATCGTCTGTGTTCCCTGACCGGCGATGATACTACCTGTTGAAATTGACCAGGCGTAATCCAACTTCAAGTTCGGGGCAGCGCCTGCGACATTTGCGGTAACAGTGGCGATTTCGCCAGGCGTGATTAGTTGTGTGGGGCAGTCAACCGTTACAGTCGGACATTCAGTCGAGAGTGAACGCGGGGGCGCACCCATGCTGAGACTCAGCAAAGAGAAACAGATCATCGCCAGACATTTGAATGTACGTCGCATGATCGCCTTCCAGATTTTTACCGCACAAGTTTAGAGCAATTGGGAGAGCGCGTTATTCGTACCAAGATACACCAAACTCGCCTGATCTTCACGCTTCGGGCGCAAGCGCGCTGCCGGGCTTGAAGGCCAGTGTGCAGCGCGAGACGCAGACAAGGCGGTCGCGCTCGTCGCGTATCTCGATGGCCCAGACCGTCATCTGACGACCTTTGTAAACGGGCTTCGCCTCGGCTGTGACTCGTCCATTGGTGACGGAGCGCAGGTGATTGGCATTGATCTCGACGCCAACGGGAGTGTAGCGGCTGAGGTCTGTGTTGAGGGCCGCGCCGATTGAGGCGGCCGTTTCAGCAAGCACCACCGAGACGCCGCCGTGCAGCAATCCTGTGTACTGGTGATGCCGCTCATCAACCTGCATGGAGAGAACGACTCGTTCGGGTTCGGCCTCCTCGATCTCTATACCCAGCGTGTGGAGAATCGTTTGATCCGAGCGGTTGCGCATCATGTCGAGCAGATTTTTCGTCATTTCATCTCGGTCGCAGTAGCCAGAGACGCTGCGACGCTTTCTTCTCCCTCAATGGCCGTCACACTTTGCGCGCGGCGAGCCGATGCGCGCCATCCCGCGCCGCCCAGGATAACCAAATCTTCCAGCCCCCCGGCGCGCTCGAACCACCCGGCGACCTCTGCGCGGCTGTAGCGATTCTCAATCGGCGCGGAGAAGCGGTCGAATTGATCCGTGTAGAGGACGCGAAAAGAGTATTTACGATAATGGCCCAGCGGCACGCGGTCGGCCAGACGACGGGTTGCGGAAAAGCGGTCAAGCGTGCGGGCGGGCGTGACGAAAGCGACCTCGAAACCAGCGGCGATAAGCCAGGACAGTTTTTTGAGCAGCGCGTGCGGTATCCTCGTCGTGATGCGCCGCACCTCCGTGACGCCCCTCAGCGCCGCGCGACGCCACGCCGGTTCACCCTCCAGATTCCAGTAAAGGTAGATGTTCATAAAGCCACCGGGGCGCAACAGGGGCAGCAGCGTGCGGAAACCTTTTTCCGGATCGGGCAGGTGATGCAACACGCCGAGGCTGTAAACGAGATCGAAAGAGCGTGGCGGAAACGGCGGGTGATAAATATCCGCTTGAACGAAATGCGTATTCGGGTTGGCGCGATTATTGTAGGCGGCAACCTCTATCGCCTGACTAAAATCCATCGCGACGACTTCGCGCGCGCCGCTGCTCTGTGCCATGTGGAAGGTGTGACGCCCCGTCCCGCAACCGGCATCGAGCACTAACATGCCCGAGAGTTGATCAGCCTCGAAGCGTTCAAAGTACCAGCGAAAATTCGATTCATAGTCGGGCAGCATCTCGGAAAAGGCCTGCCACTCGTAACCGAAGCTGCGCGCCGTATCACGCTGCGCCCTGAGCGCGCGATCTTCTTCAAAAGGCTTCGCCTCCTTCGGCATTAACTGCGAAGGCAGGCGCGCCGCGTGCATCTGAAAAA
>JBKKAL010000222.1:0-8215 GCA_046714695.1 Pyrinomonadaceae bacterium | reverse complement strand
GGCATAGGCAGTGAGCGCGGCGGCAGGGATGCGGCCGCCTGATTCCGGATCAAGCTCACGTATCTTTTTGATCAGCGTATAGCCGTCCTCATGAGGCCTCTCAATATCGCTGATGATAACATCCGGTTGAAAGCCCGACAGCGATTCCAGCGCCTCGATGGCCGAAGCCACTGTCGTGACCTGCGCCCCGCGCTGCGCGAGGATAATCTGGATCAACTCGCGTGTGTCCGCCTCGTCGTCAACCACCAGTACACTAAGGCCGTCCAGCATCTGTTGAGACTCAAACGCCTCATAGGTCTCCGCCTTTGGATGGAGACTGCTTTGTGCGACTTCAACGCTCTGAGCAGCCATCAGAGGTAACTCGACCGTAAAGGCCGCGCCCTGTCCTTCACCCGGACTGCTGGCGCTGACACGCCCCCCGTGTAATTCGACCAGATGACGCACAATCGCGAGGCCGAGTCCGAGTCCTCCATACTCTCGCGTGCTCGTGCCGTCGGCCTGGCGAAAGCGCTCAAAAACGAAGGGCAGGAACTTCGGGTCTATCCCCAGTCCCGTATCGCTGACGGTAATCTCCATATGCGAATGGATGCGTTGGAGTCGCACCTCCACGTGTCCTTCCCTGGAAGTAAACTTCACGGCATTCGCGAGCAGGTTCCAGATGATCTGTTGCAGGCGGTTCGGGTCGCCCGAGACGGGCGCGGCCAGCGGATCGGCAACCACATGGAGCTGCACGCCCCTGGCTTCGGCAGCGGGGCGAACCGCTTCAATCGCGAGGTCAATGACATGTTTGAGTTCGACCGGCTGGACATCGAGTCGCAACTTACCCGTTATGATACGCGAAACATCAAGCAGGTCTTCGACAAGCTGCGCCTGTGATCTGGCATTGCGTTCGATGATCTCAATCGCGCGTTGCGAAGTTGCCTCGTCAACACCGCCTGCGCGCAGGATGCGCGCCCAGCCAAGGACAGCCGTCAGCGGCGTGCGCAGCTCATGCGAAACGGTCGCGAGAAATTCATCTTTAGTGCGGTTAGCTTCCTGTGCCTCGCGATAAAGCCGCGCATTATCCACAGCCAGAGCGGCGCGGCGCGCAAGGTCTTCGGCAAATGAGAGATCGGTTTCCGTGTAGTGCCGTCCCGATTCAGCCGTCACGAACGTGATCGCGCCGAGAGTACGCCCGCGTGCGATCAGTGGAACAACCATGTACGACTTGAGACCCAGCTCGCGAATGAGCCGTAAGTGCTCTTCATCCCTGGCGGCGGTGGTCAGCATCCATTCCGGAATCTCCGGGCGCAGCTCGGACTTGCCAGTGCGCAGGACATTCGGCAGGCCATACGGCGCGTTCATGTCCGCCGGATAAAGGCGCTCCAACTCCATCGCCAATTCCACTTTCGCCGGATCTGTATGAGCTACGGCCAACCGGCGAAAAGCGTGGCCCTGGTCCAGCATATCAATAGCGCACCAGTCTGCGAGGCGTGGGACAGCGAGGCGCGCCACGCTTCCCAGCGTATTTTCGTAATCGAGCGACTCTGAAAGTATCTCGCTCGCTTCGACGATGAATCGTAAGGTTTCTTCGGCTCGCTTCTGGTCGTCAATGTCTGTGCCCGTGCCGAACCACTTGACGATCTGTCCATCGTCGTCGCGCATCGGCAACGCGCGGCCCAGATGCCAGCGATAAGCATTATCCGAGGCGCGCTTAAAGCGATATTCGATCTTGTATTCTTCGCCCGTATGGACGGAATCGTACCAACGCTTGTGGCAGCGCTCGACATCGTCAGGATGAAGCACGCTCTTCCATCCTTCATCGGCGAAGCTCTCCTCTTCGGTAAAGCCCGTGTACTCAAACCAGCGCCGATTGTAATAGTCGAGATGGCCGTCCGCTCGCGCCGTCCAGACAATCTGCGGCATTGCGTCGGCCAGCGAGCGATAACGCTCTTCGCTCGCCAGGAGCAGGGCGCGCTCGCGCTGTGCGGCTTCATAGAGGCGAGCATTATCCATCGCGACCGCGGCCTGCGCGGCGAGCCCAATCACAATG
The DNA here is from genome assembly GCA_046714695.1 of Pyrinomonadaceae bacterium. Lineage (GTDB taxonomy): Bacteria > Acidobacteriota > Blastocatellia > Pyrinomonadales > Pyrinomonadaceae > DASQYE01. The sequence continues at coordinate 6,183 of JBKKAL010000222.1, read as the reverse complement.
CGTTCAGCATAGGCCGTAAACACCCCCGCCTCCGGATGACCGAAGAATAGTCCGCCGATCACCTCGCCGGATCGCGAGACGACCGGCACGGCCAGGTAACTGGTCACAGGAAGATGGCCCGTAGGCATTCCGTAGTAGGGCGAGTTTTTGCCATAACGCGGATCAAGCTTAACGTCGTCGAGACGCAGGATTTTTTCCCCCCGGAAGGTTGGCCCAAAGAGGTCTGTGGCGCGCGGCATGGGAAAATGCGCGAACGCTTCGCGCGGGACACCCGATAGCGTGTAAAGCATATAAGATGCGCCGCGCTCGTCCAGGACGTTATAGAAGAACGAGCCGAAGTGAGCGCCGGTCAGTTCGGTGGCCGCGTCCGTCACCGCCTGCACAAGCTTTTGCAGGTCTAGCTCAGCCGACAAAATCTGGCCGATGTGATTGACCGTCTCGACAATCTCACGCTGTTCGCGAATGTCGGCCTCGATCTTCTTGCGCTCGGTAATGTCGTCGGCAATCCCGGCGATGCGCGTGACTTCGCCAGTTTCATCTCTGATCGGAAAGGAGCGCGCCCATACCCAGCGAACAGACCCGTCGGGGCGCAGGACGCGATACTCCTCGTTGTATGTTCCCTGAATCTCGCGCGGGAGAGCCCTGATGATTCGTTCACGATCATCCATGTGGATTCCTTCGATGAAGGAAGAGGGATTCTCATACAAACTTTGCCGCGAGCGCCCCCAAATCTTTTCATAAGCGGGGCTGACATATATCACCTCGGAGCGGTCGGGAGAGATGAGCCAGAAAAGCTCTTCGATATTTTCCGCCAGTTGACGAAAGCGTTTCTCCGATTCCCGAAGGTCTTCTAGAAAACGTTGCTCGGCGGCCTCTATCTCTTTGCGTGCAGTCTGCTCTTGAATAAAAAGGGCGCGTTCCTCCTCGTCACCTTTGCGGCCGGTGATGTCGCGAATAATTCCAAGTCCCCCGATGATCTCACCGCTATCATCATGTAAAGGAGAATAACGGCCTTCGAAAAAACCTCTGCGGCCCGTCTGTGGAATGGTGTAGGCCCTATCCGTGGCGATCACGCTCTCGCCTTCGAGCGCTTTGTAGAAAAAATAATCTTCTCCGGTCTCTTTGAGAAAAGGGAAGACATCGAAGGCGCACTTGCCCAGAGCCTCTTCACGGCTTATTCCGGAGAGATGCTCCATCGCCGGATTCCAGACCGTGTAGCGGCAATCACGGTCGAACGCGAGAATACCGTCAACGCTGCAATTGACCAGCATCTCGACGAAATTCTTATACATACTTGGTAGTTGCTCTCTTGAAAAAGGGATTTAGTTTATTGCCAGCAGGGTAATACTGATCATGCGTCGCACTTAAGAGTCGGGAGAGCCCTCGAATTTGACTAGCAGGTGCTCAGTCGTTCCCATCGCCCAAAGGGATCGCGATGCCGTCCATAATATCAAGACGACGCGGCGTGCGCACGTTCAACCGCATGATAGCTCATTCACCCGCTAAGTTGTCTATCAGGTTCATGATCGCCTTGCAGATTGTCTTGGCAATCCGAGAGTCGTCGTTGTAAATTACGAATCTAACTCATGAACAATCAAAAATTTTCATCTCAGAGTGCGCGGAGGCGCTCTTGTAGGGTCGCTGTAATTGAGAAGTCCGGCTCGGAAAAGTGGTTCGCGTCGCCGCATGCTTGAAATTATATCTGTTAAGGAGAAGCAATCTTGTCAGAGAGACGGAACGGAAAAAGACGTGCGCTTGTGACGGGAGGGGCGGGGCTTATCGGCTCGCACGTCGCAGACTTGCTTCTCAAGGAAGGCTGGTCGGTACGCATTCTGGACAACCTTGAACCGCAGACGCATCGCCACGGAAAGCCTCCCTGGATTGCGTCGGAAGCAGAGTTTATTGAGGGCGATATACGCGAGCGGCAAACGGTTGCGACCGCCTTACAGGACATAGACGTGGTCTTTCATCAGGCGGCGTACGGCGGTTACATGCCGGAGATTGGAAAATACGTCGCCGTCAACAGCTTCGGGACGGCGCAGATGCTGGAGATCATACGCGACGAGAATCTACCAATCCGAAAAGTCATCGTCGCATCTTCGCAGGCAGTCTATAGCGAAGGCGCGGCTACATGTACGCAACATGGAATGGTCTTTCCGTCGGTCAGACCGGTAGAGCAACTAGTCCGTGGAGATTTTGGCGTTCATTGCCCGATGTGCAATGCAGAGACCTCGACAGCGCCGACACCGGAGCACGCTCCCATTGGCGGCGAGACCGTCTATGCCATTACCAAAGTTGATCAGGAACGACTAGTTTTAACATGGGGAAGGCAAACAGGAATTCCGACCGTCGCACTGCGCTACTCCTGCACGTATGGCCCACGCCAGTCCATTTTCAATCCTTACACGGGCGTCATCGCTATTTTCTGCACGCGCCTATTGAACGATCAGCCTCCTGTGCTTTACGAGGATGGAGAGCAAACCCGCGATTTCTCCTACGTGGAGGACATCGCACGCGCCAATCTGCTTGCGGCCACGACCGATGCGCTCGACGGTTTGGCCGTCAACGTCGGCAGCGGGCAGGCGACGACCATCAGGCGTGTGGCCCAACTGATCTCCGAGGCGCTGGGAATAAGTATTGTGCCCGTCGCGCAGGGCGAGTTTCGTCCCGGCGAGATGCGCCACCTGACCTCCGATACTTCGCGCATATGCGCCGTCGGTTATAAGGCGGAGGTTGATCTGGAAACAGGCATTGGCCGCTACCTTGATTGGATTCGCGCCCAGTCGGACGTGCGCGACTACTTCGCAGCAGCCGAGACGGCCTTGCGTGCCAAGGGAATCGTGCAACGTGTTGGCGGAAGCGTTGCGCCCGCGAGACAAGCTTAAACAGGGATGGAAACTGCTTACACGGTTCTGGACCCAAAAGGCGCGTCCACATTTCGCGGGCTGTGTGCCCTCGCCGTCATGATCAAAGCCCCAAGGGCCGGGGCTGTTAAGACGCGGCTTGTCCCGCCGCTCAATCACGAGGAGGCGGCTGCGCTGAGCGTCTGCTTTCTGCGCGACACGGCGTCGAACATCTCCGGCGTCGCTTCCACCGGCGCTGCCGAAGGAGTCGCCGTTTATACACCTGTCGGCTCGGAAGCCGCCTTTAATGGATTGCTGCGCGAGGGATTCAATCTGGTCGCGCAGCGTGGAGAATCATTCGGCGAGAGGCTCTTTCATGCGGCTGAAGATTTACTTGCGCTCGGCTATCAATCTTTGTGCCTGATAGATTCCGACAGTCCGACCCTGCCAAGTCCCTTTCTCGTTGATGCCGTCCGCTGGTTGGCCCAGCCGGGTGATCGCGTAGTTTTAGGCCCGGCGGACGACGGTGGTTATTACCTCATCGGCCTTAAACACGCGCACGCGCGCCTTTTCGAGGACATCACATGGAGCACCGATCAGGTGCTACGGCAGACCATCGAGCGCGCACGGGATCTCAAGCTTGAAACCAATTTACTGCCTGCGTGGTATGACGTGGATGATGGGGCGACACTCGGTCGTCTCTGCCACGAATTATTTCTGCCGGGCCCGAAAGATGTGCGCAGGGACAGTTTCAACGGCTATCGGGCGAGGCACACGCGTCGCTATCTCGGCAGCCTTATAGAAGCGGAGGGACGCGAGCGCATCTGGCCGGAAGGCGGCGCGCCCTTTGAGGCCGCATCATGAAAAGGGTCTGGCAAGCTCTGCTCAAGAGCGGGGTTTTGAGCTGGACGAATCTCCTGCTCGTGCTGGCGGGTCTCGTACTTCACGTGATGTACAAGCGAGGGCTCAAGGCTAATACTTCTTACGACATTTTCTGGTTTATCCGTCTCGCGTTGTCACAATCGATTCTTTACCTCATAACTGCCTGGGCCATCACGCGCGCGCGCGTCACCGCACACTCAACGTTGGTCATTGTGATCGTCTTCGCCGCGCTTTTTCGTATCAGCATTCTTTTCACGCCGCCATTTCTCTCCGACGACATCTATCGCTATATCTGGGATGGCCGTGTACAGGCCGCAGGGATAAATCCCTTTAAGTACGTTCCGGCGGACGAGCATCTGTCGAGCCTGCGCGACGAAGTGATCTACCCGAAGATCAACAGGCGCGATTTTGCGCAAACGATCTATCCGCCGTTAGCCCAGGCGACGTTTTGGGGGACAACGCGCGTCAGCGAATCCGTGACGTGGATGAAAACGACGATGATCGGCTTCGAGGCGTTGACGATCCTGGCGCTTATGGGTTTACTGCATTCCTTTGGATTGCCGCTTCAGCGCGTACTGATCTATGCATGGCATCCGCTCGTCGTATGGGAGTTCGCGGGCAGCGGTCACGTTGATGCTGTGGCCGTCGCTTTTGTGTTCATCGCACTGCTCGCGCGCCGTCGCAAACTTGAGACGGCCACGGGCATCGCGCTTGGATGCGCCGTACTTGTCAAACTCTTTCCCATACTTCTTTTCCCGGCGCTTTACAAACGCTGGGGCTGGCGCATGCCTGCGGCTTTTGCTCTCACGATTGCGATTGCCTATCTACCATATTTGAACATTGGATGGCGCGGCGCGCTCGGATATTTACCGGGTTATGCGCAGGAGGAGGGTTTTCAGAGCGGCAGCCGATTTTTTATACTGAGCCTGGCGCGTCGCCTGTTCGGCGAAGCGAATGTGCCGAGCATGGCTTTCTTCATTTTCGCGGCGCTTGTTCTTTCTGCGATTGCAGCGTGGTGTTTGTTAAAGCCTGAGGATTCGGAGAGTAGTTACCTGAAACGCACGTTCGTTCTCGCTTCAGCCTTTATCCTCCTGCTCTCGCCCAGATACGAATGGTACTTCGCATTGCTCATCCCTTTCCTGTGCTTCGTGCCTTTTGTTCCGATGTTCGCACTGACGGCCAGTGGGTTTTTGCTCTATCTCTTATGGTTTGAAGAGAAGCCGAATCAAACTATTATTATTCACTCCTATCTGTATGCAGTTTTCGGTCTCCTGTGCATATTGTCGTTCTGGCGGCTAGCGGGTCGCCGGAGCAGGGAAGATGCTATCCGGCATAGATACATTCGTCCTTCAGTGTGAAGAACAGACATGAATGCTCCATCAAGTGAGGCCGCTTCAATGCTTCCTCGAAGCGTCGTCACGGTCGTGATACCCGCCCTCAACGAGGAAGCCTGTATTGCTGATGTTGTGCGTGCAATTCCGCGCGAGATCGCAGGCGAAGTGATCGTCGTTGATAACGGCAGCGATGATGAGACTGCTGTGCGGGCTCGTGCGGCGGGCGCGCGCGTCACGAGCGAGCCGCAGAGGGGATATGGTCGCGCGTGTCGGGCTGGTGTGCTGTCAATTGCGCCCGGTTGCGAGGTCGTCGTTTTCCTAGATGGCGACGGCAGCGATTGTCCGGAGTTGATGGGGAGACTGGTCGAGCCAATCATTGCGGGAACGCATGACTTTGTCATCGGCTCGCGCACACGCGGCAGGCGCGAGCCCGGAAGCATGAACTTTCAACAGATATGTGCCGGGCGCATCGCCGGATTCCTGTTGCGCCTTCTGTACGGAGTCAGGTACACGGACATGTGCCCGTTTCGCGCGATTCGCCGCGAGAGTTTAGAGGGGCTCAAAATGCGTGAAGAGACCTACGGCTGGAATCTTGAGATGCAGATGAGGGCCGCGCGCGACGGGCTGCGTATTCTTGAGCTGCCGGTGGATCATCGTTGCCGCGCCGGCGGCGAGTCGAAAGTTTCGGGCACACTCAGCGGAACAATTCGCGCGGGAACAAGAATCATTACCACACTCGCCCGCATCGCGGTGGAAAAGCAGGGATGAAGCGAAGGGACGAGGAATAAAGGGTGAGGGATGAAAGCGAGACTATTCAAGTTGAATGATCTCTTATTCATCCCTCATCCTTGTTTTCAGGTCAGGCCGGTCGTTGGCGGTCGCGTCATCGGGCGGCCTGATCTCATAGATGGTTCCCGAGATGCGGCGAAAGCGGAAGCGCGGCTCGATACTGATAAGCAATTGGGTCTCGGACTTTTGCCAGCCGGAGTTGGCCCACCAGCGCGGGTCGGCATCGAGAAAGACGCGCCGACCTTCGCGTAGGTAGTTTTCTATGACCTGAGGGAGCTTTTGCCCGGGCCATGTTCCGCCGCTGCCGATCACATCCCTGCGGCGTAGGCCGAGGC
>JBKKAL010000221.1:0-5523 GCA_046714695.1 Pyrinomonadaceae bacterium | reverse complement strand
GCCGTTGGCCGCCGCGGGAGACCGCGCGCCGGCGCGCTCAACTATGTTCCCTTCGAGGCGCTCGTAACCGCTTCCGGCGGCGGCGACTATTCGGCCATGCCGTACCTCGTCAAGACCAACGAGATTGTATATGCGCCGTCGGCCTCGGTGGTTGCGGTGATCAGGAAACAGGCCGTCAAGCCGACCGGAAAGAACGTTCTGCTCGTGGCCGATCCTGTTTTCAATTCAAACGATCCGCGCTCCAAAGGAGCTACCGCTACGGCTGCCACAGCAGGCGGTGATACGCGCGGTCTGGGGCTCGCCAGCGCGCTCACGGACGTGGCGGGCACGCCGGCCAGTCAGACTCCCGCGACCGGCTTGCAACTTGCGCGTCTGCTGGGCACACGCACAGAGGCAGAGGAGATCGCCAAACTGACGCGCGCCAGCGGCGGCACGGCAGATGTGTGGCTCGACCTTCAGGCCAATGAGGCCAGCGTGCAGACGAAAGACCTCAAGAATTACCGTATCATGCACGTCGCCACGCACGGGCTCCTGAACGCCGAGCGTCCGCAGTTCACAGGTCTGGTGCTTTCACTCGTTGGCAACAAGACCGGCGACGGTTTCCTGCGCACTGATGAGATCTTCAATCTCAAGTTGGGCGCTCCGCTCGTCATGCTCTCGGCGTGCGAGACGGGCCTGGGCAAAGAGAAGAAGGGCGAGGGCGTCATCGGCCTCACACGCGCCTTCATGTACGCCGGCGCGCCGACCGTCGGCGTCAGCCTGTGGTCGGTCGCCGATCGCTCGACCGCCGAATTGATGATGGACCTTTACAAACGCATGCTCACTGGACAGGGAATGTCTGCCGCCTCGGCCAAGCGTGCCGCGCAGCAGAGCATGATCACTGGTAAGAAATACAGCGCGCCCTTCTACTGGGCTCCCTTTGTCCTCGTCGGCGAATGGCGCTAGAGAAATAGGGATGAGGGATGAGAGATGAAAATAGGATTGCTCAACTTGAGTGGTCACGCTTTCATCCCTCATCCCTCATCTCTCATCCCTTTTATTTAACCCTGAAATGATTTCCCGGCCTGTCTCAAAAACGGGCTAGCGAAGGAGATGCGATAATGCGAACCAATAGATGGAGTCTTGCCTTAGCCGTCGGATTTATGATGGCAGCAGTCCTGGCCTGTAATTTCAGTGCGACCACGGCCAATATCAGCAGCTTCAAGATCGGTAAAGATGAGGAGGCCAAAACCGAGGCAAGCGAATTTAAGCCGAGCGATGTGGTTTACGCCGTCGCACAGATTTCCAACACGAGCGATTCACACAAGGTTAAGGCACGCGTGCTTTACGATGATGTCAGTGGTCAGGATTCCGGCAAGGTCGTGCCCGGACTTGAAACGACGCTTGACGTGCCGGGCGCGCGTCCCGTGATGCTCAATTTCACAGGCCCCGGAAAGAACTGGAAGAACGGTCGTTATAAAATAGAAGTCACCATGACGGATAAAGACGGGAAACAGATAGATCAAGAGACCGGCACCTTCACGATCGCGGGCGGAAGCTCCTCCGCGGCTGAGTCTTCGTCCGAGCACGGCAGCGGGCACTAAAGCGATGACGAGCTGAAGGCGCTCACCTTCTCGCTGACGAGACAGAGCATTGAGCGCCATCACGTCCTCAGAATCACTGCGCCCATATTCAAAAAAGATGCGCCGCCGGTAACAGATGCGGCGCATCTTTTTATTGGATTTGGGCGCATTACGGTGCGCGTTGTGGTAAAGGGCCTTGTAGGCTAATATCTAAAGATGTTTCGTGTAATCAGAAATCTTATGACAATGGTAAGCCCTATGAAAAAACAGTTTACTCCCGTTGACGATACAAAGACATTGGAAGAATTGCTCGTGCGCTCGCACACGGAGCCCGTGATCGTATTCAAGCATAGTACGACCTGCCCGATCAGTGCAGCCGCCTACGCCGAGATGTCGGAGGTGTCGAATGATGTCTCTCTGGTAGTCGTTCAGCGCGCGCGCGACGTTTCGCGCGAGATCGAAGCTCGCACGGGCCTGCGCCATGAATCGCCGCAGACGATCATCCTGCGCAACGGCGAGGCCGTCTGGAATGCTTCGCACTGGAGCATCAAGGCCAAGACGGTCGAGACGGCCATCGGCCAGTTCGCATAATCTTTGCGCGCGAAAGACGGGCTTGCGAAGTTGGTAGAAGCGATGACCGATACTATGCAGAGACGCGGGCCGTCGGTTGAGCCGCGCGAGATCATGCAGGAGGGCGATGCCGCCCTGCGCATCACCTGGGGGGACGGTCGCATCTGCCACTTTGATGCGCCCTCTTTGCGTCGCGCCTGCCCCTGCGCGCAGTGCGTCAACGAATGGACGGGACGGCGCGTGCTCAAGCCCGAAGATGTCCCGGACGAGCTGCTTATCAATGATATTGCTCTTGTCGGTCGCTACGCATTGAATTTCCGCTGGAGCGACGGCCACGAGACGGGCATCTACAGCTTTCGACTCCTGCGCGAGTTTTGTGAGAAGGCGGAGGTCAAAGAAAACTCCTCCGTCCCTGAAGAATAAGCAATTGACCAAGGATGAGTAGATCAATGCTTGCTGCTTTATCCTTAACGGCAATCATGCCTGAGCTGATGTCATGAGTGACGCGAAGAAAATTCTGGTCATTGAAGATGATGATGTGGCGCGCGAGTTGATGCGTATGGCCCTTGCGCGCAAAGGATACAACGTCGTCACGGCTGAAGATGGGATTCAAGGTTACGAGGCTGCCGTTAAGGAAATTGTGGATTTGATTATCACGGATATCAATATGCCGGCAGCGGACGGCGTGCATCTGGTACGCCGTGTGCGCGATACGCCGGAGATTGATAAGACCCCGATTCTTGTGACGACCGGGTTCGGCAGCGGGCACGCGACCTTCTCGCTCGCGCAGGGGGCGACCGCTTATGAGCCGAAGCCGATTGACCCGGACAGCTTTCTGGCGACCGTTGAGCGACTATTAAACGAGGGAGAATGATGAACGGCCTGATCAAAAGATGAAACACTTTGACTTTCGTCTTTCGGCCTTTATCTTTTATCCTTTATAACAAGGGGGAAGCACACGTGACGGAAGCGATTGGCTGGATCAGCTCGTTTATTCTCGTCCTGACCATCGGCAAGCAGGTTTACAAACAGTGGCACGAAGGAACGAGTGAGGGCGTCTCAAAGTGGCTGTTCATCGGCCAGTTGGCGGCCTCAGGCGGCTTTACCGTTTATAGCTGGCTCGTTCAAAACTGGGTCTTTGTGGTGACTAATGCACTGATGTTATTGAACGGGCTGACCGGATTGTTCATTGTCCTGCATCACAGGCGACGCGAGAGGCGCGCTGGAGAAGGCGCGAAAGCGGATACCGAGCTTAAAGCCGAGCGCGCCTGAAAGATTCTGCCGAAGTTATCAAACAAAGATTTCCGAGAGACGATTTTCTTATGCTGAACGAACGCGATTTCTTTAACGAGCGACAGGAGATGAAGCGCGCGACCTTTAGTTGCCCGCATTGCCGCGAACGCGGCGAATACGATGTGCGTTGGCTGACGCGGACGAAGAAGAACTCGTTGCCGCGCGGCGCGAACGAACAGGATCGCGCCCGCTTTGCCAAATCACGCGACTATATGGTGCGCATTGACGATATGCTGGCGTGCAGAAGCTGCCGCCGCCGTTTCGATATTCCCAACTCGCAATCCGTCGTCTTTATTTGAGCCTGACTTGACCGGGTTTTCTCCTGCCTTGATATTCGGATGTGCCCTGCGCCTGGCTGCTGCCGCTGCTCTGCTCTTTGAGTGGTCAGGCACAGGACGCTCCGCTTTTCTTTCCGCACAGCATCACACCGCATCATAACGTTTGAGCTTGCGATAGAGCGTCGAAAGATCAATGCCGAGGATGTTAGCGGCGCGTGCTTTATCCTGATTGACAGCAGATAGCGTCTCAAGGATGTGGCGGCGCTCGATCTCTTCGAGCGTGGGACGCAGGCCGTCGGGGTCGCGCATCGTCGTCTGTACGCCCGCCGAATCGCGCACGCGCGGCGGCAGGCTGTCCGCATCAATCTCGTCGCCGCTTAAGGTGAAGGCGCGCTCGATGGCGTTCTGTAATTCTCGCACGTTGCCGGGCCATGAATAGTTGATGAGGGCGGACATGGCCTCCGGTGCAATCGCTTTTTCATCGCGCTCCTGCTCGCGTGCGGTGCGTGTGATGAAGTTGCGAACCAGGAGCGGGATGTCCTCGCGCCTCTGGCGAAGGGGCGGCAAATGAATCTCGATCACGTTGAGGCGATAGAAAAGGTCTTCGCGAAAGCGCCCCTCGGCGACCTCCTTCTCAAGATCGCGATTGGTGGCACAGATAATGCGCGCGTCGAAGGTGACGGCGACGCTTGAGCCGAGCGGCGTGACTTCGTGCTCTTGCAGCGCGCGCAAGAGCCTGACCTGCATCGCCGGTGAAATCTCGCCCACTTCGTCGAGGAGAACAGTGCCGCCCTCTGCCGAACGGAATAGTCCGGGCTTGTTTGTGACCGCGCCGGTAAACGCGCCCTTCGTGTGGCCGAAAAGTTCACTCTCAAGCAGCGTTTCCGGTATCGCGCCGCAGTTAACCGCGACGAACTGCGCTTCGGCGCGCGGGCTGTTGTGATGAATGGCGCGCGCGATCAACTCCTTGCCCGTGCCCGATTCGCCCTGAATCAGGATGTTGGTATTCGTCGCGGCGACTTTTTCGACGAGACGGAAGACAGCTTGCAGCGCGGGCGATGTGCCGATGATCTCGGAGAAGCTGTAGCGGCGATCAAGCTCGCGCCTGAGCGCACGATTCTCGCGAAACAACTCGCGCTGGCGCAGAGCGTTTTTTACGGATTGCAGAAGGTCTTCGTTGACGAACGGTTTTGTGATGTAATCGTAAGCCCCTTTGCGCAAAGCCGCCACCGCCGAATCAACGGACGAATAGGCGGTCATCACTATGACGAGCGCTTCCGCGTCTATGTCCTTGATGCGGTCGAGCAGGGCGAGGCCGTCCATGCCCGTCATGCGTATGTCTGTGATCGTTACGGCAACATCTTCGGAGGCGAAACGTTCCAGCGCCTCTTCAGCGTTCGCGGCGGCCGCCACCCGGTAGCCCGCTTCTTCAAGCAAGCGCACGAGGATAGCGCGCATTAAATCTTCATCTTCGGCGATCAGTACGTGCGGTGATGTTTTCATGTCCTTTGTGATCGAATCAGAGATAGAGGTCCGAGGCGCTCAGCCATTCGTGATTGATGTTTCTCATCAACAGCGCGTGATCGAACCGGGCGCTGCCCTTCGGGAATTTGGACTCGTCGGCAAAGTAGCTCGAATAGACGCTCTTCAAATCAACCGGCTCGACACGCCACTGGTCTGTTTTTAAGGCGATGCTGTCAAGACGCTGTGGGTCGTTTGTCACGGAGAGGCCGAGCGACCCCTTTTCAAAAAACGTTGATGCCTCCTGTAGAGATTTAAAAATAGAGTTTGCGGGAAGACTTTCGGCAACACTTCCCGAC
>JBKKAL010000220.1:0-2505 GCA_046714695.1 Pyrinomonadaceae bacterium | reverse complement strand
GAAAAGCCGATTGAAACTGCACGTGGAAAATCCGCCGTGTTGCAGGTGGCGGTGGAATCGCCGGATTTGAGTCATCGTCCGTGATATAACCATTGCCCTGTGTAACTGAAAGTACAGCATTGACCGGATTGCTCAAATTGACAAAGAACCGTTCGGTCGATTCATAAACCGTGTCATCGGTGAGAGTAATCGTAATTAACTTAACAGTCTCACCAGCCGCGAATGTCACTGTCCCTGAACTCGTAACATAGTCTGCCGGGGCAGTCGCGGTATCCGGGGCAGTCGCGAAATCAACCGATGAAGTGATGGAAGACAACCCTGTTTTCGTGATAGTGAAACTTAGAGTCCCATCGGCCTCGTTTCGGGTAACATCATTGATATCGACAGAGACCGTAGGCGCTGGCACGGCGTCCCCAGCGTCTCCTTCCAGCGCTCCCGGCTCCATGGATGAACCGCTACCACGAACTGTCGGGACCAGATCGCTAGAAAAAATACCGTTCGGAGCGATGTCGTCATTAATGCCGATAACCGCGTAAACAGGGAAACTAAGTGAAATTAAACTAAGTGCGGCTACCCAACGCATCTGCCTCGCCTTGTTGCGGGCAGAAGTTATTTTCGGCCGCATCGGTCATCACTCGCGCATACGGAATAACGACTGTTTCTCCACCGGATACGGTTTTAAGCTTGCGCTTGAAACTATAGGGTCCGCGCACGGATTTCAAAGTGACCGTTCCATCGGTTTGCGTGCAACCTAATGTCGTGCAGTAGGCTGGCGGAGTAGCCGCTGATGTTCCAGCGACCGTGACATTGTAGAGAAAGCAATCCTGGTCAGCAGCGCTGGTGCAGTCCGTAGTCGGATTAGCAGAGCGCCGGATGATGTTGCCGACCACATAGGGGGTGGAATCGGCACGGGTAAGAACAGTCTTGGTGATCTTGTTAGTTTCGCTGGTATGAGTCGTGTCGTAGTAGGCGTTGTAATCAATCTGGAATCCGGTCCCTGGCGCGCCAAACTTGACACCGGAAGAAATGACCACGTTACACTTCACATCGAAGTTATTTTCTCCACAAGACTCATACCATCCAGGGGTCCCGGTAGCGCTTATAATCGTATTTAGATAGACCTCGGTGGCGGATAGCTGTGCCACACTTTGATAACAAGATATCCCATAACCAGACGCGGTGCTGCCCTTGTTATTGATGTTATAAAATATATTCCCGATGATAGAAATGTTATTGGCGCCACCGGCTACTTGATTATTTATCTGCATTCCAGACGATGAGTCAAACACGATATTATTCTGAACCAGCACATAATCGCCGTAGTTTGTCCCTCCACCAATACCGATATTTTCTCCATCAGAACCGCCACCGTCACAGGACAAGGCATCATCACATTTACGCATGCCCCAAAAACGGTTATGGATTATTCGATAGGGGTTAGACGAGGCGCTATCTGCTTTCATGCCAATAGCGACTTCTGTGAGCGAACATGAACCGGTCACGGAATAGGCATGTGTCACGCAATCAACGTAGGTTGCCGTGGTGACGTAAAAATCGTTGTTTTCCCACACCGTACCGCCGGTCGGTACGCCTATCTCATATGTCCCGGCCAGCCAACCGGGTATATCGTAAATTTCATTATTAACGATACGAATGTTGAGGCTGGAACCAGTTAAAACGCCAATGGTGGAAACATTCACATAAGGCGCCCCGCCATGAATGACGGAATTTTGCAAAGTCGAATTAGCTGCATCGATTAAAATGTCAGCGTCACTCCCGGCTGGGTTGGCGCCGTTAGCGAGGTAGAGCCGGCTATAAATTAAATTACTGCCAGTAGTAGTCTCGGTACGAAACTTTGGCGTATTGGTACCCGTGGAACTGAGGCGATGAAATATCCAGTAAGATTGATTCCCGGTTTCAATAGAATGGATTAGCGCCCTATTGGCAACCGACTGATTCCACGGCTCGTCGTCGTTGTCGCCGGCGCGGTAGTAGCGCAAAACTTTACGCGTGCCGGCGGTGCCACTCGCAGTTAGCGTCAGCAAGCCCTTCGCGGAATGATCGCCGGCGGCAAGACAGATAACAGTCTTCCCCGCCTGGTCTATCGTTGACCACGCATCTCCCGGATTGATTATCTGAGCGTTGGAAGCGGTACAAGACGTAGTTGTCAGACCAACAACATCGACATTGCACTGCGGCCCACCTAATCGGCATTCGTATTCAGAGGTATAACCGTTAGCGTCGGCGCCAAAGGAGAGTACAGGCCATAACAAGATGGCCGCGAGGATAACTTTACGCACTCAGCGGTTCTCCAATTCGAGAAACCGCCTCTCCAATTCGAGCATTTCTGTGATAATTCTCCGTGCGTCTTTAAGAGCGTTGAGATGCCGCTCAAACTCTTCCTCGTCCAGACAGCCGCTCGTTGTCTTGATTACGCACGTGGTAAACGATATCTCTGGCTGATCGGCGCCGAACGCGGGAGTCGCGAACAACACCAAGAGATAA
>JBKKAL010000219.1:0-6263 GCA_046714695.1 Pyrinomonadaceae bacterium | reverse complement strand
GCGACCGCGAGGCTCATCTTTACGCGCTGCAAGAATTGGACGCCCTCATCGGTCGTATCTGGACTGCTGTCGAAAAGAGCCCGCTGGCCGCCGAGACCGCTTTTATCCTCGTTTCGGATCACGGGGTCAATACGGACGAACGCGTTTACAGTCAGGGCTACAATCTTGTGAAGTTGCTTGGCAGCGCCAGTGGCGGCGGTCATCATGTCGTCACCAAAAGGCGATTGCTGCTCGATTATGCGATCAAGGGGATTTACCCGCTCGTCCCACTGGTCACGACGACCACGCCGGATTCCTTTTATCTGAAGGGTCAGAGCACCGATTATCCGACCGCACTTCTGGATTTCGACGGCAACGAGCGCGCATCGTTTCACCTGCGTGACAGCGACCTCAACCTTCTTCACATTCTTTTAGCCGAGCTTCGCGAGCGAAAACTGTCTGCGCCTTTGCGGCGCTCTCTCTCCGATGCTTTCTTCCAAACGCTTGAGCAGAGGCGCACGCAGTGGGCAACGCAGTTAGTGGAAATAAATGAGGAATTGGGTGCGCTCCGCAAAGAGATAGAGAGGCAAAGAGCAATAGTCCTGGCACAGCCGAAGAAATGGAGCAAGGCCGATCAGGATGCTGGACGGGACAAGGAGGCGATACGACATTTCGCGCGGATGGATTCCGCGATAGGCGACGAGCGCGAATATACAATTTACGCCGCGACGCTCGCGCGACTGCTCGCACTGCGCCGCGAAGGGTTTGATCCCTTCAGTTTCAAAATAGAGGACGTGATCGCGAAGGGCTCGATGGGCCAACCCAACTCTATCCACGAATTGCAGAACTACGTGGTCGGCGTTGCAGCGGGTGGTTTCGTCCTTGGGTCGGACGGCTCGCTCGATATGCAAAAGAGCTTCCGGCGCGTCAACTACTTCAAGCTGCTCGAATCAACTGCGATGCGTAACAACGTGCAGCCGGGAGTTGACTCTCATCCAGTTGATTTCGTCGCGACGCGGATTCCGTGCAAACAGTTGGTCGCCGCCCTCGGCGAGGAGTGCCAACCGGGAGGCGAGGCCATCTGGCTCTCCGGGGCTTCTGACAGGCAGGCGCTGGTGCTTTCGCGCACGGACGAGGCAGGCCATTTGAGCTTCCGCTATGTTCCAATCAGCGGCCTGACGGAGGACGAGTTTGGGACGGCGCGATTCGAGCCGGCCCGGTGGCGCGACGGCTTTCCGTTAAAGATTTGGGAGGATAAACGGTTAGATGTGCCGGTGGATGAACGCGCCGCATGGTTGAGCGCATGGCATACGGAGCTTGAATGGATGCGAGCCGTTCATCAAACGAAATACTCCAACGCTCTGATCGGGCTGCATGAACAACTGGCCCGTCACCCGCCCGCGAAACTTTCGATGGATGAGCAGGGGCTTTCGACTGACGAGCGCCTTCTGCGGCGTTTTCGCAAACGACAGCGACAACTGGCCGAAGCAGACCTGCTGGTCTTAGCCAACGATCACTGGAACTTCGATGTTCGCGGCTTTAATCCTGGAGGCAATCACGGCTCTTTCTTCCGCGTCTCGACCCACTCGACATTGATGATGGCGGGCGGAGAACGCACGGGGATTCCGCGCGGGCTGGTCGTCAAGGAGCCTTATGATAGTTTAAGCTTCATGCCGACCGTACTGGCCTTAACAGGCCAGCTCCATGACGGGCTTACTCCTGTCCCAATTCTCTGGCAGCGTGGTTTCCGTTCCTTTCCCGGACGGCTTATTCCAGAGGTTTTGGGAGGGCGCAAACAAGTGCCGACACCGAGTCCGGTCGCCGAGGGAGCGAACGCGCCTTGATAACAACCGACGAGCCATTAAGGGCTGACCCTTTGAAGGCGGAAGAGACGGAGGATTTCCCGGAAGAGCCGGACGAGTCCGGGTCAAACCGCGTGCGCACGACTGTGGTCTGGCTACAGGCCATAGCTTTCCTGTTGGGGCTGGCGCTGCTTGCCTATGTCATCAATCGCGTCGGCGTGCAGCCGATCTTTGATGCCCTCGGTCGTATTGGTTTCGGTATTTTCATCCTCATCGGCATCAACGGCACGCGTCACGTCCTGCGCACCT
Source organism: Pyrinomonadaceae bacterium (assembly GCA_046714695.1). Taxonomy (GTDB): domain Bacteria; phylum Acidobacteriota; class Blastocatellia; order Pyrinomonadales; family Pyrinomonadaceae; genus DASQYE01. Next base: position 4,173 of record JBKKAL010000219.1, on the reverse strand, counting down.
TCGCCATGAGCGCGGCGGTCACGCCGGAGCACAGGCGTTTCAATTTTCTTCAAGCATTTTCGGTTCGGCTCGGCGGCGAAGCGATCAGTTTTTTGACCTTTACTGGTCCGCTGCTGGGCGAAGCGACCAAAGTCGCGCTCTTGCGCAAGCGCGTCCCTGTCGCTTACGGCGTGCAGGCGCTGGTCATTGACAACATTCTCTATAACCTGTCGGTGATCGTCTTTATCCTGAGCGGCGCTTGCGTCATGCTGTTGTCTTATGATCTGCCAACGGTTGTCCGGTATGTGCTGCTGACCATCGCGGGTTTAGCCAGCTTAGGCATCCTCGCCGCCGCGCTGGCAAACAATCGCCGCGTCACGCTCGTCACATGGTTCATTGATAGGTTGGCGCGCTTTGGCCTGAGACCAAAATTTCTCGTCTCGCGGCGGGCGCAGATTCACAAGGTCGAGTCCAATATTTATGATTTTTATCATCACCGGCCCGGCGCTTTCTTCGCGATGCTCACGTTCGATTTTCTTGCGCACGCTTCCAGTGTGACGGAAGTTTACGTTACCCTTCGCATGCTGGGCTTTGGGCCTCGCCTGCAAGCGGCTTATGTGATTGAATCGCTGACTAAAGTAATCAATTTCGTATTCGGCTTCGTGCCCGCGACGATTGGCGTTTATGAGAGCGGCACTGAGATCATTCTTCAATCTCTGGGGTATGCCGCGGCCACAGGTCTGGCGCTGGCGCTCGTGCGCAAAGCCGGCATTCTCTTTTGGACTGGTATCGGGCTCGTTATTTTGACCTGGCACGCTGTTCCCAACGCCGTCGGTCGAATCATGCGGAGTAGCCCGCGCCTGCGTAAACTTATGGACAGCCTTGTTCTCTCAAATATTGCGCACAGGCCCGCGCGCACAGCCGTCAGCGTCCTTGGCATAGGGGTCGGTGTCATGTTGATCGTTTTTACTGTGGGGCTCGCGCACGGCGTCTTGCGCGAGCGCGGGCGACGTGAATCTAACATCAACGCCGAGATCATGGTGCGTCCTTCCGGGACAATCGGCCTTTCGGGGTCGCAGCCATTCACTATGCCGGTCGCGCGCGCCGAAGAGTTTGCGCGCATAGAGGGCGTGCGTATGGCCATCCCTGTGGGCCAGAATATACTGAGCAGCGACCGTGGATTCGGCAGCCGCGTCGTGGACGGCATTCCGTTCGATCAATATGCTGCATTGACGGGACTCACGATCAAGGAAGGAACAAGATTAACGAGTGGTGACGAGGCCATCGTTGATGCTATCTGGCAACAGGAGCGGCAGGCAGCAATCGGCTCGACCGTCACGCTTTACGAAAGACCATTTCGCATCGTCGGCGTCTATGAGCCGCCGGGAGGCGGGCGCATCAAGATTCCGCTGTCAACTATGCAGGATCAACTCGGCAGCGAAGGGCGCTGCTCGATGGTGCTCGTCGCATGCACAGACCCGGCGATGCAGGAAGAGGTGGCCGCGCGCATTCGCCAACGCTTTCCCGATGAGCAGATACTCTTTACACGCGACCTGCCGGAAATTTATGCGTCGAGCGTTCCGGCTTTAAACGTTTTCATCAATGTCGTCGTCGGCGTGGCAGCCTCCATCAGCATGCTGGTTATTTTGCTTGCGATGTACACGACCGTCACGGAGCGCACGCGGCAGATAGGCATACTTAAATCTCTGGGGATGCCGAAGACGACGATTGCTTGGGTAATCGAGCAGGAGGCGATACTGGTGAGCGTGCTCGGCGTGATCGTCGGGTTGATTTTGACTTTTATCGCGCGCTTCGCCGTTATGCGCTCGACCTCGCTTACCATTGAGATCGAGCCGCGATGGATTCTGATCTCACTCGGCGTCGGTCTTGTGGGCGGAACAATCGGCGCGCTCTATCCGGCCCTACGCGCAGCCAGCCAGGACGCCGTCGAGGCTTTAAGCTACGAATAGGATTTACGCCGTAAAGTTAATTGCCTACCCACCGCCCCTTCGTCCGATGGAAGTTTGGCCTGCTGGCCGCGCTGGCCCTCATGCTTCTGTCGCTTTACCCGCAGCTAAATTTATGGCTCGTGCGCGGTGGAGACTGGCAGGGCTCATACGCACATATTGATTCGGACGAGGTGGCCTATTCGGCATACCTACAGGCGCTGATTGAGGGTCGCCCGCGACGCAATGATCCCTATACGGGACGCGACGACGCGCCCGCAGCGCGGCAAGCGGAATCCCTCTTCTCCATTCAATTCATCCCGCCATATTTTATAGCTCTCGCGGCGCGTCTCTTCGGCCTCTCGGCATCGAACGTCTTTATCCTCCTTATGCCCATCATCGCGCTGGCAACCGCTCTATCGGTCTTCCGGCTGATGTTATTATTGACGGATGACGAGCGGCTGGCTGCCGCGTCCGTCCTTGTTGTGCTTTGCCTGGGCACGTTCGGCCCGGTCTATGTCGCATGGCAAACCTTTCGCGGCATGGATACGACTTACGCTTTCAGCTTTCTTCCGTTCTTCAGACGTTTTCAACCAGCCACTTCATTTCCCTTCTTCTTCATTTACTGCGCTTTCGTCTGGCAGGCTTTGAGAAGCCACGGTGCGCGGGCATCTTTTTATTTTGGGACGGCGGCATGTTTGACCTTCGGGCTGCTGGTCTTTTCATACTTTTATCTCTGGACTGCGGCACTGGCCTGGCTTCTCTGTCTCGCGCTGGTGCTTTTAGCAACGCGCCCAATGGGATGGCAACCGGACATTAAACGAACAGGTTTGATTCTCGCCGCAGGCTCGCTCTTCTTGATTCCTTATTACGTGTTGTTGACGGGGCGCGCTCCTTCAATGGACGCGACACAATTGCTCGTGTTCTCGCGAAAGCCTGATCTGCTTCACTGGTCTGAGATCGTCGGTTTTACGGTTATCGCCCTCCTCCTCTGGGGAAAACGGCGTTGGCTACAGCTCGAAGGCGCTCGTCACGTCGCAATCTTTGCCGCTTCCTTCGCGTTCGTTCCCCTGATCGTTTTTAATCAGCAGGTTGTCACAGGTCGCTCCTTGCAGCCGCTTCATTACGATCTTTTTATCGCCAAGTATGTCGCGCTGGTCGCGCTTATCCTCACAGCTACGCTTTTCTGGCGTGGGCGCGCAGGCGGCGGGCGAAAAGTTCCAGGCACTATTCTCTTTTGGGTTGCGCTGGCTGCTTTCGGTTGGGGAGGCGTTGAGGCAGTCGTTGCGACGCGCAGGTTTGTTCCTGTGAATGTCGGGTTGGACGAGGCGCGTCGCGCTGCCCTGCGGCTCCGAGAGCTTGCGCATGCCCGTATTCAAAACTTTCCCGTGACGCTCTCGACCGACCTCATCCTGGCCGATACCTTGCCGACGGATGCGCGGCTGTCAGTGTTGTGGTCTCCGCACCTGCAAGTCTTTTCAGGAGCCACCGCGAGCGAGAATAAACAGCGTCTCTACCAGCATCTTTACTACACAGGCGTCAATTTTGCGGCTGGCGATGCGAAGACATTTGCCACGCTCGATCCACAGAAGAAGTATTTCATCAATGCTCTCGTCGGATGGGGACGAAGCGATCCCGCATGGAATGTTGGCTGGCAACCGCTCACGTCCGCAGAAATCGAGATGGAGCTGCACGACTACAGAGAATACGCCGCCACATTCAATCGCGAGCGCGCCCTTCAACCCACTCTCTCTTACTTTATCGCTCCTGCTTGGCAGCAAGTTGATTTTACAAACCTTGACCGTTGGTACGAGCGAGACGAGGGCGAGAAGGTTGGGACGTACATCATCTACGGGGTGAGAATGCGACCATAAGGAACTTTCGTCGGCTGCCTTACCAAGCTTTGCCCCTACTGAAGTTAACTTTACCCAATAGTGATTAATTGTAAACCTTGGACTCCATTTCGTCGTACAGCTTTGCGACCAGGGTAGTTTCTGACCTCCGACCAAACCACATGAGGACTGTTTATTCATTTTACGCGGACGCCGCTCGCATCGCCCTTCAGGCGATATTTTCCCACAAGCTTCGCGCCTTTCTGACTTTGATCGGAATCATCATCGGTGTGGCGTCGGTCGTGGTCGTCGGGGCTGCGATCAGCGGCCTGAATACCTATGTCGTGGACAAGGTCTCGAAGGTGCTGGGCTCGAACCACTTTATGGTCGCCCGCATGGTGTCTCACGGCAGGCTC
>JBKKAL010000218.1:0-12837 GCA_046714695.1 Pyrinomonadaceae bacterium | reverse complement strand
TAAAGAGGCTCGTGGGTCTTTAGAGCAGAATGCAAATTAGAGCAGCAGCCCGGGGGCGACACAATGCTTAAGGAAAAACCGGTGATTGTCTGCTTATTCGCCCAGGTAGGCTTCTTTAATTCTGGGGTCGGCGGCGAGTTCTTTCGACGGGCCTTCCATGACGATCTGTCCGGTCTCAAGAACATAAGCGCGGTCTGAGTGTTTGAGCGCGGCGTGTGCGTTTTGTTCGACGAGCAGGATGGTCGTCCCCTTGCTTCTGATCTCCTCTATGGCCTCGAAGATGGTGTGAACGACGAGCGGCGCAAGCCCCAATGAGGGCTCATCCAGAAGAAGAAGGCGCGGGCGCGACATAAGCGCCCTTCCCATCGCGAGCATCTGCTGCTCGCCGCCTGAAAGCGTTCCGGCGCTCTGCGACTCGCGTTCCTTGAGGCGCGAAAACATCACGAAGACGCGCTCCATGTCAGAGGCTATCTGTGCGCGGTTTTTTTGCAGGTATGCGCCCATCTGTAGATTCTCGCGAACCGTTAGATTTGCAAAGACGCCACGGCCCTCCGGCGACATCGAGATGCCGCGCGCGACCAGTTTGTGCGTGGGCTTGCCGCTGATGTCTTCGCCCTCGAAGACGACGCGTCCCTCGGTGGGCTCAAGCAGTCCCGTGATGGTGCGCAAGGTCGTAGACTTGCCAGCGCCGTTCGCGCCGATCAACGTCACGACCTCGCCCTGCTCCACATGAAGCGAGACGCCGCTCAGAGCATTGATCGCACCATAATTGACGGAAACATTTTCGAGAGTCAGCATATCTCAATTTTGGATTTTAGATTTTGGATTTTAGATTAACGGTTCGTTTATCTTGAATCCTGGAATCGAGGCTTTCAACTTATGTTGCTCGCCAATCCAAAATCCAAAATCTAAAATCCAAAATGGGCTCAGTCTCCTAAATAAGCCTCGATCACCTTCGGATCGTTCTTGATCTCGTCGGGCAGACCGAGCGCGATTGATTTGCCGTAGTCCACGACCTGGATACGCTCGCAGACGCCCATGACGACCTTCATGTTGTGCTCGACCAGTAGGATCGTCAGTTTGAAGCGGTCGCGTATCTGCTTGATCAAAGCCATCAGGTCTTCCGCTTCCGAAGGATTCATCCCGGCTGCCGGTTCGTCCAGCAGCAGAAGCGTCGGTCTTGTGGCGAGGGCGCGCACGATCTCCAGACGGCGCTGGCTGCCGTAGGGCAAACTCGTCCCGCCCTCGTGCTGATAGCGCGCGAGGTCGAAAATCTCCAACAGCTCAAGACAGAACTCTTCGTGCTCTGCCTCGTCCTTTTCATAACGCGGCGTGCGCAGGATAGCATCAAGCAGATTCTGCTTGACGTGTATATGACAGGCCGTCATCACATTTTCAAGCACGGTCATGCCTGCGAACAATCGTATATTCTGGAAGGTTCGCGAGACGCCACGCGCGGCAATCTGGTAGGGGCTAAGGCCGTGAATCGCCTTGTCCTGAAAAAAGATTTCGCCGGACGTGGGCTCATAAACTCCTGTCAGTAGATTAAAGACGGTCGTTTTGCCCGCGCCGTTCGGCCCGATCAAACCATAAATCTCGCCGGGCTGCACATCCATGTCCAATTCTTTGACGGCGACCAGACCGCCAAAGCGAATCGTAGCCTTTTCCGTCCGCAGAATGGCCGTCTCGTTGCCCGCCGCTGTCTGTGTTGTGCTCGCGCTCATCTGTGCGTTTTAGGTGCCCTCCTTGTCAACCTGAACGGGCCCACGCGTATCTTCCGCCGTAATCTCTTCCGCTTCGGTTCTGGATTTCGCACGACGGCGCGCACGCCATCCCTTGAACGGATCGAGTCCGCCCAGCAAACCCTGCGGCCGCGTGATCATCAGGATAATCAGCAGCAGCGAATAGATGATCATGCGATATTCGGCGAACCCGCGCAGTGCTTCGGGCAGCACCGTTAGGGCGATGGCCCCTATCACAGAGCCGACGATTGAGCCCAGGCCGCCGAGGATGACCATGATCAGAATCTCAACGGACTTGAGAAACTCGAACGAGTGCGGGTTGAGATAACCGTCGAAGTGCGCGAACAGCACGCCTGCCGCGCCCGCCATCGCCGACGAGATAACGAAAGCCATTACCTTATAGCGCGTCGTATTGACGCCCATGGCTTCGGCCGCCAGTTCGTCCTCGCGAATCGAGATGAGAGCGCGCCCTGCCGCGGACTTGACGATGTTATGGACGATGACGATTGTTGCGACGGCGACCAGGTAAATCCAGAAAAAACTTTTGACGATAGGGATGCCGGAGAAACCGCGCGCCGCGCCGACGGCGTCAATGTTGTTGAGAAAAACGACGATGATCTGGCCGAAGCCGAGCGTGACAATCGCCAGGTAATCGCCCTTGAGGCGCAGCGACGGCACGCCGACGACCAGACCGGCGAGGGCTGCGGCCAGAGCCCCGACCAGAGTGGCCGCCGAAAACTCTACGAGCGAGCCGACAGTTCCGCCCCCCAGCGCGGCAGCCATACGCTCGCCGTAATTGACCGTAAAATACGCGGCCGTGTATGCGCCCACAGCCATAAACCCTGCATGCCCGATGGAGAATTGACCCGTAAAACCGTTGATCAGATTCAAAGACACGGCGAGCGTGATCGCAATGCCGGAAAGCATGATGATGCGCTGGTGAAAGACGCTGATTCCCCTGCCCCCGATACCATTGATCAACAGGTAGTCGAGGCCGTAGAGCAGGCCGATGACGACGATGGCGAGCAGTATATTACGCGCAAAGCGTGACATAAATTTAAGGGATGAGGGATGAGTGATGAAGGATGAAAAAGGATCGAGTGATTGATTTACTTGCGCTGTGATTCAATCGTTCATCCCTCATCCCTCATTCCTCCGCCCTGCTCTTAGACTTTTTCCTGCGCCACGGAGCCCAGCAGGCCCGATGGACGAAAGAGAAGAACCAGAATCAGAATCGCGAATGCAACGGCATCGCGGTAAGTGGGCGATAGATAACCGACCACCATTGTTTCGGTCATGCCGATCAGAAGGCCGCCCAATACTGCGCCCGGAATATTTCCGATGCCTCCAAGCACGGCGGCGACGAACGCCTTAAGGCCGACGAGAATACCCATCAAGGGGTCTATGCGCGGGATACGAATGGCGACGAGCACGCCTGCGGCGGCTGCCAGCGCTGAACCGAGCGCGAACGTGAAAGAGATAATGAGATCAGTATTGATGCCCATCAGCTTTGCCGACTGCAAGTTGAAAGAGACGGCACGCATAGCCTTGCCGGTCTTCGTGCGATAGACGATCAGTTGGAGCGCGACCATCAGAATGATGGCGATGACGAGGACAATCAAATCCTGGTTGGTGAGCACTGCGCCGCCCGGTAAAGGAATGTTGCGCGACGCGACGAGTTGCGGAAACGGCTTCGGGTCGGCTCCGAACAGATACTGCCCGCCGTTCTCCAGCAAAAGCGAAACGCCGATGGCCGTAATCAACGCCGTCAGTCGCGAGTACTTGCGAACGGGACGATAAGCGAAGCGCTCGATAATGACGCCCAGGAGCGCGCAGAGAAGCATCGCCAGCAGCATCACGATGAGCGCTGTAAAGATTGATGGCTCGCCGCCGCCGCCGACCATCCCGTGCGACAGGAGACGCCCGACGCCGCTCGCTTCCGGATTGCTCATCAGGGAAGCAGCCGCGCGCGCGCCGATCCCGTTGGCAATGTAATATCCCATAAACGCGCCGACCATAAAGACATCGCCGTGCGCGAAGTTGATCAGCTTAAGCACGCCATAGACCATCGTATAACCGAGGGCGATCAGGGCGTAGATCGAGCCGAGCGCAATACCGTTGATTATCTGTTGAAGGAAAGTACCCATACGCACCAAAGTGTGCCGGTCTCTTAAACTACGTGTGGATGATTTGGCGGCCTGTGCCCCGGCGACTAATCTTCAGAGCGCGGGACGATGCTTAAGACATCTGCCCCGCGCTCTGCTGTCTGAGGTTTCCCCTCCCCGAAGCAACATTATTTCGAGGGCGACGCCGCTGTAGAGGCTCGCGGCGAAGCGGACGCGGCCGGTGACGCGCCCGTCGCAGGAGACGCGCTCCTCGCGGGCGATGCTCCGGTCGCGGGCGATGCACTCGCAGCGGGCGAAGCAGATGCAGCGGGCGATGCGCTCGCGCCGGGTGATGGGCTCGCGCCGGGGCTTGCACCCGCAGCCGGCGTCGCGCCTTCAGGTGTCACACGCCCCGCGACGTTGTACTTGCCGCCTTCGCCGATCTGAATCATCACGATGGGTTTCACAGCGTTGCGTTCACTGTTGATCGTTACCATCCCGGTCACGCCCGGAAAGTTCACCGTCTTGGCAAGAGCATCGCGTATCGCCGGGCCATCGGTTGCGCCCGCGCGTTTGATCGCGTCGAACAGAATGCGCGCCGCATCATAAGCGGTCGCGGCCAGAGCGTCCGGCACGGAGCCGTAGCGCGTCTTGTAATCATTGACGAACTTGGAGACCGCCGGGTCAGGATCATCCACCGAATAGTGATTCGAGAAATACGAGCCGACCAGCGCCTGCCCGCCGATTTGATAAAGCTGCTGCGAATCCCAGCCGTCGCCGCCGAGGAGCGGCACGTTGAGGCCGAGCTTTTTGGCCTGCTGCGCGACCAGACCGACCTCGCCGTAATAACCCGGCACAAAGAGCACGTCAGGGTTCTGTGCTTTGATCGATGTCAACTGGCCGTTGAAATCCGTGTCGCCTTCCTGATAAGACTGCTCGACGACGATCTGCCCGCCCAGTTTGGTGAAGGTCTCGCGGATAAACTGGCCCAGGCCCACAGAGTAATCGTTCTTTCGATCAATCAGGAGTCCCGCGCGCTTGGCATTCAAATTCTTGGCCGCGAACTCGCCGATGGCCGCGCCCTGAATCGGGTCTGTAAAGCAGGTACGGAAAATGTAATCGCCTTTGCGGGTCACTTCCGGGTTGGTCGAAGAAGGCGATACCATCGGTATCTTCGCGTTTTGCGCAATCGGAGCGGCTGCGATGGAGCGCGACGAGGCGACCTCGCCGAGAATCGCGTTCACCTTATCTTGAGTCACAAATCGGGTCACGATGGTCGCGGCCTCTTGCGCGTCCGAGCGATTGTCCTGCACGAGCAGCTCGATCTGTTTGCCGAGGACGCCGCCCTGCGCGTTCGCTTCATCGGTCGCCATCTTGATGCCGTTGACCGAAGAGATGCCGAAGTTGGCAGTGCTGCCGGTGAGCGACATAAAGACGCCGACTCTGATCTTATCGCTGGTGCCGCCGCCGCCGCCCCCCTGCTCGACACAAGCGCTGGCCGAAGTTAATAACAACACAAGCGTCAATGATATAAATTTTCTCATGGTTTTTTGAATCGAGCGGCTTTAACAGGTCAAAGCTCGCCGTGCTCCTTTCAGATTAAGCGCCCGCCCGGCTAGAGTCCTAAACTTAAGTGGACGAGGCCGCGCGATTTAAGATTCTTACAACTCTGAGCCCAGGGTGAAGCGTGAAATTCACTGCAAAATAGATTGGCCGAATAATACGCGATTTGTGCGCGCTTCGCAAAACGCGCGCCCTCGCTTCGCTTTCTGTCAACGACCGCACTCAAGGGGAATACCGCGCGGGCATTATACCCAAACACCGCCGCCTGTCGAGCTTTTATATGTAAATAAGTCACGTGGCGCATGTCTCAAGTTAAAGCATTGAATTTGAGACATGATCCCTGTGAATTAAGACTTAAGGAGGTTGTTCCGCTGCGCAGGGTTTAGCCAGGTGTGGCCATTGCGGTTAACTCCGATGAGATGAGGTTAGAAGATGATGCGAAAATCAGGATTGACCATTACGGCCTTCCGAGATGTAGCGCTCTACCGTTTCAGTGAGCCTGTCAACCTTTCTACCTATCTCGCCTACGATAGTCGTCAGCGCCTCAAGGTTGGATTCCGTTCGAGCCTGCGTTTCGGTAATCCCGTCCATGCGACTATCGAAATTAAGCGCAAGTTCAGACAGGATATCCAAACGTTCATCTACTTTGGCAGCCCGCTCTTCTGCTCTGGCCGCTAAATCGGTTAGGGTATCCAGACGTTCATCTGCATTGAGCGCAAGTCCAGTTAAGGTATCCAGGCGTTCATCTACTTTGGTCGCGCGCTCTTCTGCTCTGGCCGCTAAATCCGAGAGGGTGATGTAGGCATTTTCGAGTCGTAAAAGTCTTTCATCTGTAGCCATTTCTTATTGCCTTTCTTAATAGTAGCCCGCCCTTTCCACAACATTGACACGGTTCTGCTGATTCCATTTCCTTAGCGACTTTTACTACCTCTTCCCCCGCCAGCACCAAAGATTATCAAACCAGAAGCAAGAGCCGCTATTCCTGTAAAGAGGATAAGATTGCCGAACCTCATGGTTGACATAGCAGCATTGCTCAGGCTCATTAACGTATAAATGATTCCCAGAAAAACACCTGCGGCCATTAGGACGCGGCCTAAGTCTCTACGTCGCACTGCCCACCTCCCTTGGTCGTTCGCTAAATCTTATTTTTTAATTACCTTCTTACTTATCTTTGAACTCTCCTCTTCTGCCTTCGGTACAGGGCCGGGTTTCGACCCGGGTTTATCGGCTCCCGCGTTGACGATCAGGCCGAGTTTTCCTCGCCCGCTCTTTCCATCTCTCGGTTGCTTTATCTTCAATCATTTCTTACTCCCTTTCTTTCAGTTCAACCAACTTCATGATCTCCGCCTTCACCCGCTCAAGCGTCGAGGTAATCCAAATTCTTGCTTCTGCTTCACCATCAATAGACCAGTTAAATGAAGATTTGCTCATACTATCCAAGACAACCTCAAGATGCTCTTGATAAGTCATCAGCTCTTGAATACCGGATTGATCCTGCTCACCTGTCATTTCTTAACGCCTTTCTTACTCATCTTTGAACCCTCAGCTTTATCCTTTGGCGGTATTTATTTCTCAAGCATTATCTTTCTTACCGCCTTGCCTGGCCTCTTTAATCCATTTGGCGACGTGGTTGGCGACCGGCAGTTCCAAAGCAACAGGCAATTGCTTCTTTTCGATGAGCCGTGGTCTCACTTTTTCGCGGGCGCGGTTTCAATCAGGATCTGCCGAATCGCCACTTCGCGTGAGACTTTGCCGTCGAGGTAAGCCTGCCAGTGCGTTTCGAGCGACTGCCTGTACCCGCGATAGCCGCGCTCATACATGCCGATGATATTAGGTTGATAATCGCTCACGCCGCGTTTCGCTAGAGAGCGACGGGTAAGCTCGCCCGACGTATAAAACAGAATCGCGTGCCAGAGGTTCGCCATCGGCCTCATGCCCAGCGCATCTGTAGCCCGTTTGAGGTCGGCTCCGATCGCGCCCGTGTCGTCGGAGGCCACGATGGCGTGCGAGGGCTCGTGCATAAGCATCTCCAGAGCCGCGAAGCCCTGATATCCCCGGTCCGTACTCGAAATGACCACATGGGCGTATTCCCCCTGGCCGACCGTGTACGCACCGAACTCCCATGCGAGAGGAGAAACGTCTACAAGGATGCGCGTCGGGAACGGCGTGGCATACGCCTTTGCGTGGGCGTCGGCCAGCTCTTCGGCAGCCGACACGAGCATCGGCTCGGTGACGGCGATCCAGAAACGGTTCGCGCGGTCGTCTTCCTCCCATTGAACGGCTCGGTAGAGCGGCATCGCCGCTTCGAGCGCCTTTGAAGCCGCCAGGGGGATCGAATCGGGCAATTTAGACGTGCTGGTTTTTGAAAGCGCGGCGTTCAGTTGGACGAGCTCAGTATTAAAGATCGGATGTCGTTTGCCGAGAAACACGCGATAAGTCTCGACGACTTTCCTCCACTTAGAGAGGTCATCGCCGGAGAGCGCCGCCGGAGGTGCCGTCTTGAAGCGAACCTCGTGAAGGAGTCGCTGATGCAGGTTGACCCATGGATTGCTCTGCAGGTGATAGCGACCGACTTTCGTGACAGGTATGGTCAGTTTATCCTGCGCCGACACATTAGACGTCAGGATGAGGCTGGAAAAAAGGACTGATAGGATAAAGGCTAACCAACGATTGAAGATCATAACTCTCTCCTTTGAAGCTTATCGTCGGACTGTTCTGCAATGCACCAATCACACATAGCCGGCGGGCCAATTACATCAATCTTTTTATCTCCTCTATTTGATTATTCTCGCCTGCTCTCCTTGCCCACTGACATTCAGATACTCAAATTCTCCTCCCGCGATTATCCTCCCGCCAACCATACATCTCCATTTGTACCTACCCGGTAAAGCCCGCAGCCCGAAATCTTCCGGGAAATACAGAAACTTGAATTGATCTTTCTCAAGCCGCCGTTCGGAGCTTGATTCAACTCCGGTCGGGCCGTTAATGATGAACGTCGCATCAAACGACTGTGGTTGCCACTCTCGGCCTTTGATTCCGAGTTTCACGCTGACGGATTGAGTCTGCTCCCAACTTAGGGTCGGCGTACTTTGTTGAGAGGCAACGCCAACAGCCCAAATCCCTATTATGACGCAAGCAATTGCTACGGCTGTGAAACAATACTTGTTACTTGGAACTTTCATCGTTCATCCTCCTTCAACTATAAATTAGCGACGCCTAACTATAATTAGACCACGATGGTATTTTTGGAAAACTCTGCTTATTGCTCAAACATTATCTGTTACCGACATTCTTAGCCTCTTTAATCCATTTGGCGACATGGTCTGCGACGTTGAAAAGATCGTTGGGTTTAATCAGGTAGTCCTGTGCTCCTGCTTTGAGGGCAGCCTCTTTCTCTTTTTCCATGGCGCGGCCTGAGTAGAAGAGGATCGGCGTATCTTTGTCGAACTCACGCAGCGCCTCGCAGATGGTCACGCCGGAGGCGTCAGGAAAAGTATGGTTGAGCAGGTAGAGATCAAAGTGCTGGCCGCTTCCGGCTAGTTTCAGACATTCTGCTGCGTTGCCGACAGCAGTGACCTGGAATCCAGCGTGTTCCAGCATCAGTGTCATCAGGATTCTGGTGTCGTAATGATCTTCTACATAGAGAACATGCCCCTGTGAAGGTGTGCTCATTTCTCACCACCTTTCTTCTTGCAAACCATGCTCGAACAGTAAGGTTACGGTCTCGTGTTGCCGGCGCTGCCTCCTCCAATCGGGCCAGGCGGTTCAACCCTCGGATTGCCGTTCACAGTAGATGTATTTGAACCCGCAGGCCCGGTGCCGCCGATGCCCTGATTCTGTGGGCCGCTGCCCGTCGCTCCACCCGTACCGGTTGAAGCCGGGGCTGTATTCGATGTGCCTTGATTCGCATTACCAACTGAAGTTTGTGTGCCGCTTGAGCCACAACCGCTTAAGGCAATGGTCATGATAAGTGACAGCAGAAGAATTAGAGTCGGTCGCATAATCCCCCTCACTTTTACAGACTCATACATCATTTTCTGGCTACCCTTTCGTGTTGGACTGTTCAATACATAGCTCAGTTTAGCAACAGGGCCGGGAAGAAGCCATAGTAGTGTAAATCAGATATTTCTCTTCAAGAGATGTGGTGGAATAGAAACCGGGATGCTTTAGTCACCTCTCGCCATGTATTTGCTCTCGTTCTTCTCTAAAATCCCCCGCCTGTGTAATACTCTGCTCACGCATATAATCCGATTAGTGGGACAAAGCCACACCGAAGCTTTGCTCGGCATGGTAATGATCAGGAGGAAGTTTAAAGAATGGCTGGTAAACATTTTTCGGGCGAAATTCCGCGCCGCCCGCTCGGACGCACGGGCGTAGAAGTCTCTGCGCTGGCGCTCGGCGGTTATCATCTGGGGCTGGTTAAGGGGGCGCGTGAAGCCCTGCGCATCGTTCATGAAGCGATTGACGGCGGGATCACCTTTATGGACAACGCGTGGGAATATCACGACGGGCGAAGCGAAGAGTTGATGGGACGCGCGCTCGAAGGTCGTAGGCACAAAGTCTTTCTGATGACGAAAGTATGCACGCACGGGCGCGACCGTAAAGTAGCGCTTCGTCAGCTCAAGCAATCACTGCGGCGATTGGGGACTGATCATCTGGACCTCTGGCAGGTTCACGAGGTTATTCACGAGAACGATCCAGATCTGCACTTTGCGCGGGACGGCGTGATAGAGGCGATGGACGAAGCCCGTCGCAAAGGACTTGTCCGCTATACGGGTTTCACGGGCCACAAAGACCCTGCCATTCACCTGCGCATGTTGGCCCATGATTATCCGTTCGATACATGCCAGCTTCCGCTCAACTGTTTCGACGCCACCTTCCGCAGTTTCGAGCAGCAGGTCTTACCGGAGCTTAATCGTCGCGGCATCGCACCGCTCGGCATGAAGAGCATGGGCGGCGAAGGCGATGCGGTCAAAAAACGCGTTGTCACCCCGACAGAAGCACTGCGTTATGCCATGAGTCTTCCGGTCGCGGCCACCGTCAGCGGCATTGACTCGCTCCGCGTGCTCCGTCAAAACCTGCGCATCGCCGCAGATTTTACGCCGATGACAATTGAGGAGATGCAACAGCTTCGCGCACGCTGCGCGGCGGCAGCCGCCGACGGACATTTCGAGCTTTATAAGACATCGAAAAAATTCGACGGCCCGCCCGGCAGAAAGCAGCACAAGTTTCCCTCTATGGAAGAGCTGGCGGCGTAGTTTAAGATTCATCATCCGCAGTCAAAGACATAGGTCGCGGCGATGGATGTCGAACCTTTGCTTTCGAGTCCGTATTTGAATAAAGATGAAAGAAGCGGAAGACAGGGAGGGTGGATTTGCGCCGCGTGAGGGCGACATGAGCGCGGAGGATTTTCGCCGCTACGGTTATGAGATCGTTGATTGGATCAGCGACTATTTTGCGCACATTGAGAAACGCGCGGTGCTGGCGCAGGTTGAGCCAAACGAACTCAAAGCGAAGCTGCCCGCCGCGCCACCCCGACAGGGCGAGCCGATGGAAAAGATTCTGGCGGATGTTGATCAATTGATTGTGCCCGCGCTGACGCACTGGAATCATCCGTCATTCTTCGCCTACTTCGCCACCTCCGCTTCCGCCCCGGGCATCTTCGGGGAAATGTTCAGCGCCGCTTTCGACGTTAAAGCCATGCTCTGGCGCACCTCGCCCGCTGCCATCGAGCTTGAAGAGGTCGCGCTCTCGTGGCTCAGGCAGATGATGGGCCTGAGGCCCGAATTCGATGGGATTATTTATGACACGGCATCTGTGGCGAGCATGCACGCGATTGCCGCCGCGCGCGAAGTGCTCAACCTCAATATCCGCGAAGAAGGAATGAGCGGGCGCAGAGAGCAGCTTCCGCTCCTTCGTGTCTATGCTTCCGAGCATGCCCATTCCTCCATTGACAAGGCGCTGATCGCGCTCGGGCTGGGCCAACGCAGCCTCAGCAAGATTCCGGTTGACAGTGAATTCAGGATGGACCCGCGCGCCCTTGCGCTTGCGGTCGAGGAGGACAAAGAGCTGGGCGTTCTTCCCTTCTGCGTCGTCGCCACTGTCGGCACGACCTCAACGACGAGCATTGATCCCGTGCCGGCAATCGCAGATATTTGCGAGCAGCACAATCTCTGGCTTCACGTTGACGCGGCTTATGCGGGCTCGGCGGCAGTCGTGCCGGAGTTACGCCATATTCTCGAAGGCTCAGAGCGCGCCGATTCGCTGGTCGTCAATCCTCACAAATGGCTTTTCACGCCCTTCGATCTTTCTGTTCTTTACTCGCGCCGTCTGGACGTTTTGCGCCGCGCCTTCTCGCTCGTGCCGGAATATCTTCGCACCACCGATGACGAGACGGTGCGCAATGGTATGGATTACGGCATTCAACTGGGCAGGCGATTTCGCGCTCTCAAGCTCTGGATGATTATTCGTTACTTCGGCCTCGAAGGGCTCGCCTCTCGCATACGCGAGCACTGTCGCCTCGCGCGCCTCTTCGCCGCAGAGATCGAAGCCGCACCCGACTGGGAGATGCTCGCGCCCGTTCCCTTCAGCACGGTCTGTTTTCGCGCGTGCCCGCAAAGTATCGAAGGCGAAAGCGAAGCGGAACGCGCCGCGCGGCTCGATGCGCTTAATGAAGCGATCATGCGGGATTTTAACGCGACCGGGGAAGCCTTTATCTCGCACACGAAACTGAATGACGTGCTGTCGCTGCGGCTCGCCATCGGGAACATACGCACGACGGAAGCGCACGTCCGCCGCGCATGGGAGCTTTTGCAGGAACAGGCGGCGCGACTTGTTGCATGACGTGCCGAATTATCACTCTTTCACCTGAACGCTTTGATCGCGGTCTATACATGGTAATGATCCGCTACTATTGATTCGACTCAGAAAGGTTGGCCCAAAAGAGTGCTTACGCATATCGTCGTCTGGAAATATCGCGCCGACATCGAGCAGGCGATACGCGAGGAACATGTCGCGCGCCTGCGCCGTCTTCCTTCCATGATCGAAGGGATAGAAAGTTTTTCCGTCGGCTTTGACACGCTTCATCTTCCGCGCTCCTATCATACGGGGCTCGTCGCCGTCTTCCGCGACCGCGCCGCGCTCGACGCCTATACCGTGCATCCTGAGCACGTCCTGGCCGCAAACTTCGGGCGCACCATCAGCGAGCATGTCGCGTCGGTTGATTTTATAGACGTAGAGTGAAAGACCGCTCGCGCTTTATACTGGAGGGCGCGAACGATAAAACGATGAAGCGTTGGAAGAAAATAGCTCTACTGCTGCTGGGATTGATTCTCGTCTCGCAGCTTCCCTCATCTACAGGCGCAACCGGCAGGGCCCGCTCAACGCCCCGATTCAGGTGATAAACTCCGAGCGCGCGGGATCTAAAA
>JBKKAL010000217.1:0-2763 GCA_046714695.1 Pyrinomonadaceae bacterium | reverse complement strand
CTATTCTGACGTGTTTTGAGGGGCTACCGGACGTCAGGTTGGGGTGTGCTTCTGCCTGACGGATTTGAGCAGTGCATCAGGAGAGCGTGGGTGGCGGGTGACTGTTCGTTCGGAACGCGAGGTCACTGGTGGTGGTGCTGAGTCCTTTGATTTTCATGCGCACGTTCTACTTGCGTGAAGAGATGGTCGATGGCGCCGCATGCCTTGGGTAATTCGACCGATGCGGGCCGGCGCGTCACGCCGTCGCCGGTTTTTGCGCGATGGCGACGATGTGCGCGGCGACGACGTTCCGATAGGAGGCACCCGGTAGCGCTGCTGTTCCAGTCAGAAGCCATACGGTCCAAAGCGGGCGATGGCTACACCGGCCGCAAGGATGCCCAGGATGACGTTGATGATGATGTTGGGTTTTTCGCCGCGCCGGGCATGGGTGATCGCCGCGCCGGCCATGAGGACGAAGAGCCCAGTGGCAGCTACAGGGACCAGGAAAGTGGCGATGCCCAGAAATGCCGGGAGGACAAGTCCCAACGCTGCGAGGACTTCCAGGCCGCCGATGCCCTTGACGGCTCTGTCGGAGAAGTCCTCAGCCCATCCCTGACCGCCGGCGGCCAGCTTTGCCTTGGGTTGAACGATTTTCAGGGTTCCGGCGGCGAGGAAGAGAAATGCAAGGACGGCTGTGACGATCCAGAGAGTGATGTTCATGGTGACTTCCTTCGGGGGTGGTGGGTATTCGGGAGGGGAGTTATGCGCCTGCTGTGCGGCCGTTGTCGGCGAGGATTTCGCGGACCATGGGAATCACCTTGCTGCCGTAGAGTTCCACGGCTTTGAGCCGGTGGCTGATGGGTTGGGCTCCGGAAGTGAAAATGAGGTCAAACCGCCCAACGTCTATGGCTGCGACCGCCCGCGCGATCTTTTTGGCCACTGTTTCCGGGGAGCCGATATACATGGATCCGTGCCTAATCTCTGCTTCGAAGTCTTCGCGGCGGACTGGCGGCCAGCCCCGCAGTACTCCGATGCGGTCCCGGACCACTTTGTAGTGGGGCCAGAAGATCTCTTTGGCTTGGTTGTCCGTGTCTGCAATGAAACCGGGAGAGTGCATCCCCACGGGCCACGCCGTAGTGCCGAACTCCGTTGATGCACGCTTATACAGATCGATAAAGGGCGTGAACCGTTCGGGCTGACCGCCGATAATCGCAAGCATCAGCGGGAATCCGTATTTCGCAGTGCGGACTACCGACTGCGGTGTACCTCCGACACCTACCCAGGTCTTCAGGCCGTTTTCCGTCTTTGGGTAAACGTCTGCGTCAACGAGTGGTGCCCTCATGGTGCCGTTCCAGGTGACGGGCGTCTCTTTGAGGAGGCGTGCGAAGAGTTCGAACTTCTCCTCGAACAGGACGTTGTAGTCCTTGAGGTCGTACCCGAACAGGGGGAAGGATTCGGTAAAGGATCCCCTTCCCAGAATGACTTCGGCCCGGCCGCTCGACAGGGCATCCACTGTGGAAAACCGCTGGAAAACGCGCACCGGGTCGTCGGAGCTGAGGACTGTTACGCCCGATCCCAATCGGATCCGGGAAGTGACTGTGGCCATCCCAGCCAGGACGGTCTCCGGCGTTGACACCGAGTATTCAGGGCGGTGGTGCTCACCAACGGTGAATACGTCCACGCCCAGTTGATCGGCAATAACGGCCTCGTCCACCAGTTGCCGAATGGCCCTTGCATGGCTGACGGGTACGCCGGCGTCGTCCAGCGGGACATCACCAAAGGTATCCAATCCAAAGATCACGTTCTCACTGCCTTCGCTGATTGACACGTCAATTACTTAATTGACGTGTCAATCATCGCGCCGTATGGTTGACATGTCAAACAAGGAGAAATGCCATGGAGCAGAGCAGCACGGCCGCGCGGCGCGGGCCTACTGCGGACGAACTGGCCATCTGGCGCGGGTACGTGGAGACAAGTGAGGACATCCGCCAAGCGATGGCGGCAGGACTCCAAGCCACCTCGGGCATTTCCCCGGGTGATTACGCAGTGCTTCTGGCTCTCAGCGAGGCGGATCAGCATCGACTGAGATCATCGGCGCTTGCTGAAGGCATCGGTTGGCAGCGGAGCAGGCTTTCGCATCATCTGGGGCGCATGGAAAGCCGTGGGCTCATTTGTCGGAAAAAATCTGGCAATGACAGCCGCGGCGCGGTGGTGGAACTGACAGACGAAGGCGCACGCACATTCCGGGCATCCTCCGCACCGCATCTTCGCCTTATTCGCCAGTTGTTCGTTGACGCGCTAAGCCCAGAGGATCTGGAAGCCCTGGCCAGGGTGGCAAAAAAATTGCGAGACCATCTGGAAGAAGCCAGCACTCAGCAGTGACGACACCTTAGGGGAAGTTAACCGATCAGTTCAGGCGGGCACATCATGTCCAGCTGAAGTACTTGTACTTTCGCCCCGGGCAGTGGCCGTGTAAAAACTTGCCCGGCAAGACGCTAAGGACGACGGCCACAAGAACAACGCCGCACCACGCGGTGATCGGAGCGGTAAATCGCGCCGATACGATCCCGGCCGGCTGAGAGACTCTTCCGTTCTCTGTCGGCGCCGCACTGCATTTGCCTGGGCGGTACCTTCCCGCCGCCGCTCCCGAATTCTCTGGCGAACGCTAGCCCTATGACTAGAGCTGGGGTTCGCCATGGGTGAGTTCTCCCCGGTAAAGGAACCGTGGAATGCCCCCCCATATTGTGCAGCCGCGTCGCATTCACCATTCCTGCGTCAAGAATC
>JBKKAL010000216.1:0-3459 GCA_046714695.1 Pyrinomonadaceae bacterium | reverse complement strand
GTTCGGCGCTTTTATCAAGATCAAGTCGCCCATTCCATCGCGCCGCGCGCTCTTCGACATTGGAGTGGCTGGCCCGCTCGCAGGCTTTATCGTCGCCCTGCCCATTAGCTTAGCCGGGCTGCTGACGCTCGGCCCGCCATCCCCTTTGACTGACGGTGCGGTCATTCTCAACGATCCGCTGCTGTTTCAACTGATGGGGCGCGCGCTTGGTGTTGAGCTGGCGAACGCTCAGGGCGGGCCTCTTTACTTTGCCGCGTGGATCGGTCTGCTGGTGACGGCGCTTAATCTCATCCCGGGGGGCCAACTCGACGGCGGGCACGCCGTTTACGCCGTCTTCGGCACGCGCGCGCACAAACGCCTGGGTCAAACGGCCTTTATCGCAATGTCCACGCTCGCCGTCCTGGGTTGGCTGTGGCACAGCAGCCCGAGCGGATTTCTCTACGCCGTGCTGCTCGCCGTCATGCTCAGAGTGCGTCACCCGCAGCCGGAAGACAACACGCCCCTTGATCGCGCTCGCATGATCGTCGCCCTCATCACGCTCCTGGTTTTTGCGCTTTCCTTTACGCCTTTTCCGATCACAATCACATAAAACTTTTATCGGATCGGATGACCGGCGGGAGACGCACGCGTGCGCCCTGTCCATCGGTCACACCCTTGATGGAAACAGATGTAACGCTCTAACCAGATGTAATTCGTTCTCGACCTCAATGATATGCGACAAATTTTTGTTGGACTATCTTGACCCGAACGCTAGATTAAGTTTATAGTCCTTCGTCTCGAAACAAACAGGGGGGTTAAATCTTGTCTCGTCGTAATAAAGCATCTCGTCCGTAATGCCTTCTGTAAATAGCCGCTTCATAAGGACTGTGTACATTGAGGGTGCCTGACGCTTTCTGTCATCAGATTACCCAAACATTTCCCAACATTCCTATTATGAAAACCGCTCCGTGTGGAGCGGGAAGATTTACCACGTCGCTAGAGACCTGCCTCTTTTGAGAGGCAGATACGCTGGTTGAAAGATCAGCTTTAAGAAAGGGAACAATGAAAATCAAAATCGTTCTAATGACAGTCCTATTCCTGGCGTTTAGCTCGATTGGGTTTGCCCAGTCAAAAACGAACAACGCCATCACGCCTGATATGATTATCAAGAATTTGTATGAGGCGCAAAAAGCCGATTCGGGTCCGTTTTTCCAGTATAAAAATCGCCCTCTCGTTGACCGATACTTTTCAAAAGATCTGGCGGATATGATTTGGAAAGATGCAGTTGACGCAAAAGGTGAAGTCGGAGCGATTGATTTCGACCCGCTTTACGGCTCGCAAGACCCGCAGATAACAGATTTCGCGATTGGAAAACCGAGGCAAGATGGCGGCCCCGATAATGCCTTCGTTGCGGCTACCTTTAAAAACAACGGAAAGGCCGACAAGGTTGATTTTGAACTTCAACGCGGCGAGGACAAAACATGGAAGATTGTCGGCATTTATTACAGCAACGGAGAAGACCTTGCTTCAACTTTGCGATACGTGCAAGACAAGGAATTCAGAACGGAATTTGACCGCGATCAAACTTTTACGGGCGATTATATGGTGGGAACAGCCAAATGCACTGTTACCCCGACTAAAGGACAAATGTTTCATCGAGTTGAATGCGCCGGCCAGGAGGGTTTTCTATTGTATGCCGTCGAAGGGAGTGAAAACGAAACCGCTTACATTTACACGGACGACAAGGGTGTTGCAAAAAGCAGATTCGTTTTCAAAAACGGCGCAAAGGACGGCAGGTTCATTGACGCTTCGGGTAAAGAAGTGAAAGTCAGCCGGGCTAAATAAAAACCAGGTTGATAATGTCGTTTAAACTCAATTTAGTTTTGTATTGTATTGTCAGTCAGGAATACTTAATAGATTCCCGGCTGACAATACAAAACAAAACAAAGAAAGGGGGAAAATGAAACCAACAAAAATTTTACTGTCAACATTGAGCGGCGCGACGCTCGCATTTTCACTGTCTTCCTGCAATAACGCAGCGAGCAATAACCCGGCGGCAAATACCGCCGCCGACAATTCGAACACGGCGGTGGTCGTCAATTCAAATCAGACAACTGGAAACAACACGGCTCCTGTTTCAAATACGAATTCCAATACTCAATCTAAAACCGAGACATTTACACCAGCGAAAGATTCACCGGAGCGAACAGCAATTATTGATGCCTTGCGAGTTCCGGTCGCAAAAGAGTTGAAGCAGGAAGTTATTTTTACGGTGGACAAATTAAAAGTGCAGGGCGATTGGGCTTTCCTCGCCGGTCAGCCGAAAAATAAAGACGGCGGCGAGCCAAATTGGAAAATCACTAAATATCAGGAATTCATTGACAGTGGAGACTTTGAAAAAGGTCTTTACGCACTTCTGAAGAAAACTGACGGCAAATGGAACGTAGTGACTTATATGATGAACTGCCACGATGTTTGTTACCTCGGATGGGAGAAGGAATATAAAGCGCCGAAAGCGATATTCGAATAATAACTTTTATCCATTTGGTCTTTAAGGATTCAGTTGAACATCTATGCGATATTCTCAACTGACAAAACAAAAGAGAAAATAGTGCGGCGGGTCAGTTTGAGATCCCGAGCTAATATCCATCAGGCTCTTAATTGAAACTGAACTACTACTCCTGGATGCGGCTGTGCCAACGCGCTGCCTAATAATTCATTCAACCGGAGCGCGGATTGAATGGATTTCATCATTATTCTTCCCGTATATCTTGAATGCTATGCGCCGCGCCCTGATAACTCGGACGTAAGGTGTTGATGCTAACCGTGGAAATTCTGGAGAAGATATGAAAAGATTGAGAAACATCGGTCTAATTAGCATTATCGTCGGCGCCATTATCACCTCGGTGATCATGATTTCGACCACCTCTGCTATTAGCAGTCTCTCCGATCTTCTTATTACATTAGGATTCTATGTGTGGGTGATTCTCCCCTTTATTGTCCTCCTTATCCTGACCTTATATATTGATCGGAAAGGTCTCTCCCCTGCCTCTCGCGTGGCAATTCTTTTCACATCTATATTAGTGGTCATATCATCATTGGTTATTTACTGGGCGTCAATTTTCAACTCTGAATCATCAACATCGGCGCTCGTATTTATCTTTATCCCGATTTATGCTCTGGCAGTTATTGCAGTAGTGCATGGTTTGTCCTGGCTGCTGTTGAAGCGGTTTATGGCAAAATCCAAGGCATAGTTATCTGCGGTAGCCGCGCAGGAAAAACTCATTCGAGCGCGACGCCTCTCGTAGCTTCTCTCTCCTCGTTGCTATTGAATTAGCAATTCAGGAAAACTTTACTGGATTCTGCTTTAATTGCAACCCGGAGAAATTAATGGGAAGAGCCGTTTTGAATAAATTTGAAACGGGTCTTACCCTAAAATTTAAAAAGAATATTATAAGATTTGGTATAAATTAAATTTTG
>JBKKAL010000215.1:0-7860 GCA_046714695.1 Pyrinomonadaceae bacterium | reverse complement strand
CGCCTGCTTCTAAACTTCCAGCGCCAATTGAATTGAGGGTCAAATCAGGCTCGCCCGTGTCGCCATTACAATCAGAATCGCTTTTGCCATTCCATAGCTCCGCCTGACTTGTGCCGACCGTTAAAAGATTTGTGCTTGAAAATGTAGTGGCGACAGTATCAATAACAAGTTCCCGGTTCGCGCTGGGAACCGTAACATTTGGGTCATTAGCGGAAGTGGCTCCGGTATTACCTGTATTGCCGATAAAGTTTCTATGAGGGATCACCTGATTGACACCGCTAAAGGATGCAGAGCCGCCAACGGCATATTGTGTTACCCCGACCCCTAAAGTGACTGTGATAGTATCGCTCGCTCTCGTTGCTATTTGTGCATCTAATAAGCGCCAAATCTCGACGGAGGTATCGGTATTAGTAATTGTTCCGACGCGCGTCAAAGCGACACCGCCATAAGTCACGTTTAATGCGCCGGGCGTTCCAGCACTGGCAAATGTAGATACTCCGACGACGAGGATGCGGCTTCCGGCTGTGCTCGTAATCGTATGAGTCCACGAGAAGCTTGTCGCAACACCCAAAGAATTAAAAATACAACTTGCCTGCGCATTATCAAACGTGATGGACGCAGCTTGCGAAGTAGTAGAACGAGGATTGGGTGTGCCTTCTACAAAGTCTGTAGAATTATTATCTGTATCAATATTTCCGCCGCCTAATCTGAATATCGCATTGTTGTTTGCGTTAACAATTGCCTTTGGAGTGGTTTCTGAACAATCTGCCGTCCCGTAACCAACAAAATCTAAAACGCCAAACCCTGTAAGAGGACATGAGGTGCCGGAAGTAATTGTTGTCTGATTACTAACCAACGCGAGCTTAGCGCCAGTTTCAGCTAAAGATATTGATGAAGAGTCATCCTCATTTGTTATGTCCAATCCGGGAGCAACAGGATTACATGCTAGTTGCAATAAATAATACTGTCCCGGAGCAAGCGTTCCGGAAAGGTTTTTTCTATTCCAACTTGTACCAGTAGCGGCAGCTTGTTGGAACGAATATGTCCCTAAATTTACACTGGTTGTTCCCCGGTTATAAAACTCTATGTAATCGCATCTATACGTTCCCGAAGCATCATTTCCACCGGCATAAACTTGGCTGATAACGACCGTCGTAGAAATAGCTTCAACTTTCGGCACATACGTTGATTGAGTAAGCACGATCAGAAGCGCGGGGAGAAAGCCTGCGAGAAATAACAGCAGATAACTTTTGCGTCTTTTAGCACGAGCAATGGGTCGAGCCGTTGTTTGCTTGACGCGCCCAGCTATCGAGGTCATCATTTTCTTTTCTTCCTTTTTAATCCCGCGCAAAAAAGCCAAGTTTACAAACATATTCTTTACCCTTGCTGCTCTCGCATCAAGCCCGGCAGGTGCGTTACAAATTTAGTCGTTCGTGAAAGGCAGCTACCAATTTGAAATGGCAATCGCGGCAACTCGTTAAACTCGCCTTCCATGCGGACGGTCGCTTCAATCGGATTCGGCCAGCGATTGATCAAATCCTTCACTACGCCCGACGGATTTCGCAGGTAACTCGCCGCCGGAGCGCCATACCTCATCGGCGCTTGTTTCCAGGCGTACGGCGTCTCCCACTGCTTCAGCACACTTTTGACCAGCCACTCCGGTATGCGCCGTGCCCTCTCAGCCATTGGGAATGAACTGATATCGGCCGCAAGCAACCTCTCAGCCAACCCCAGCGCGCATGTAATCCAGTTAACTTGAGGCCGCTTCCCGCCTCGAAGACAATAGTCCCAATCAAAGGCGGGCGAAACGGCTTCAATCGCCGCCCCGGCATCGCACAACCAGAGCGGACGCCATGCGCCGTGTCGCAGCAGATGTACACATAAAAGCTTCAACTCGTCTTCGGCCCCGAGGACGCGCACATCCATTTCGTCGAGGGGCAAAAGCTGCGTGCGGCTGTACAACTCATCCCACCTTTGAGTGTCTAAATCCTCAAAGTCATCGTGTTCCACGTCAACAAAAAACTTGAGCTCGCCCCCTTTAAGAATCTCTTCGGCCTTCTCCCTTTGTTCGGGCCGGACGATCAAATCTATATCCCCGTAGGGACGTAACCCACGCTCCGCATAAAGACGCGCAACAGACCATCCCTTGATCAATACGGGCTCGATGCACTCTAAACGGAGAAGAGCGACGGCTTGCTTGATTTCAAGTTGATGAACTTCCGCTTGGAGCGTGTGCAATCTATAGGCTTGATGTAATTCTCCTGCTGCTCCGGCTTCTCTTAGATTCGAGCAACGTACGCGCCGCCAACCCAGCGCGCCCGCCCCGGAGCCCAGAAGAAGCGGAACGGTTTTTGATAACTCTTCTTCAGAAATGCTCAAAGGCGCGGACGACTCGCGCCAGGAAGATTTAAGCGCTGTGGCGACCAGCGCCCCGGGCGATCTGCTGCATTCGATTCTGGCTCTTCTGCGCATAAGGAATCGTTATTACGGGAAGGAACAAATACCACCTGCTTTACAAGTTCCGACGCAGCATGGTTGGCCGCCCGGCGTGCAACCGCTGTTAACACAGCTTGCAGCCTGGGCGGTCGTCGGCGCGTTGATGGAAACAATCAAAGGCAACGCGACGGCGGCAGCGACGCCTAGATTCCGCATCATCTCGCGTCGCGACATGCGCGCTATCTCAGGCGGCAGGTGCGTCCGCAGCGTTTCCGCTTCGTCCAGTAAATGAAACTTTGCGAGCTGATCCAAGGATAATCGAACGATGCGCTCGTCAACCGGAACGTGTAGTTCTTTCGTTAACGATTTCGTTATCTCTCTGAGGGTCGTCTTGCCGTCACATTTTTTCCATACGAGTGCGGCTGTCTGGTTCAAACAATGCGCCTCGTGGCGCTGTAAATCATAGACGAGCAGTTCATCCGGCAATTCTCGGACGACTAACTCTTCCTGCCTTGCTCGTGGTGTCAATTGTTCTGTTCTTTTCATATCTTAAGTATATTTTTAATCGTTCATCAATCGAGCATTTCGAGAAGAGAGGCGGCCATCTCCTTCGCTTCACCACGTTTGCCCCTCAGCACCGGCGCGTATGTCACCACTTGCTGCAAGGTGCGCAGCGCTGCTTCAGGTTGACTGCGCGCTGAAACGGTGTTCGCCAGCAGGGCCAGCGCTCCCTGTCCGGCAGATAATCTTCGCGGTCGCCAGCGCGCACCCGACTTATATTCGCTGGCAATAACCAGGCCAACCCGTAAAGGTTTCGCACCCGACGTGCCGCCCAGTGCTTCGATAGCCACATTCTTTTGCTGCGCCGATCCCTCTTCGCGTATTGCCAGGGGCTTCAAGAATGGATGCACTCTCCCCCGTTCATCCAGCACGGCGAACTCATCCGAATAATACGTAGCGCCAGCCCGAACCAGTTCAGCCGTTAACGTCGTCTTCCCACTAAAACTCCTGCCCGGAATGAGAATAGCCCGGTTCTTCCAGCCAACGACGCCGGCATGCACGAAAACCCTGCGGCGCGCTGCGTCCGCGACATAAAGCCGTAAATCGGATTCAAACGTCTCGAAAATTTGTTCGGGATTATTTGTGCGCTCCAATCTCTCTATATTCCCGTAGAGCAAATTAAACCGGCGAACTTTCGATTTCTGCTCCTCGTCTCTGACGATCAAAGAATAAAGTTGCTCGACCACTAACCTTGACGACTGTTTCCACCCGTGCGGCAAATACTGGATAGCACGATCCAGAACCCTGTGCTCGTTTGCGCGGACGCCGACGCGCACACCATAACTGACAAACACCATCCCTGCCGCCCATCCAAGGCGGTCGATCTTGTCCATTCAAGTGGATTTCCACTTAAAACGGGGCAAGTTTGGCACCGTCATCAGACTACTTCCTGTTATGAGTATCAGAAAACACGGTAGAATTTCCCCCTCACATCAAGATATTTCATTGCCAGGCAGGTTCTCAATTCTTATCCCCGGAAAATACGGGAACATCTTTACACTTCACGGGCTGGCTTTAATCGCATACCCGATCCGAACCCTGCTTTGGGAGAACCTTGGGAATAACAACTTGATGTCGGGAAAATAACTGCTCGCACGGGCGTGTTATTTGTACGGAAATTAACATGAGAGCATCAATAGGTCAATATGCCAGAGCGCACAATAAAGAACGAGGCTTTATGGACTTACGGCGAAGCCTTCTAACAAATGCACGATCTCGCTATGACCTCGGCGCTCGGCCAGCATCAGCGCTGTTTCATTATCTGAATTCTTTATCCCCGTATCCGCGCCCCTGTTGAGTAAGATACGCATGCACTCAACATTATTCTCATAGGCAGCCTGCATCAACGCAGTCCATCCATAATCGTCTTTGACATTAACATCAGCGCCACGATCCAGGAGAAGCTCCATAGCCCTGGTGTCTCCCATAGAAACTGCAAACCAGAGCGCCGTCCATCCCTGGTTATTCTTTGCGTTAACGTCTGCGCGGCCTCCCAAGAGCGCCTGCATGGCCCTGGTGTCTCCTTTAACCGTAGCGAGTATTAGAGCTGTCCACCCGTCTCTGGTTCGCGCATCCACATCAGCCCCGCCTTTGAGCAACGACTTGATGAGATGAATATTGCTCTCCCGGACAGCATAGAGAAGCTGGCTCGCCCTTTCCCCGGTACTTTGCGCGTTTGCCGCGAGTTTCGGGCGCACGGCTTGAGCCCCGAACCTCTCCAGAAGTTGAACAACCTGCTCGCGTCCATTTGCCCTGGCCCTCATCAAAGCCGTGAGACCTATCTGATTCTTAATAGCGATGTCGGCTCCGCGTGCGAGCAATAGCTCAACAGTGGTGTCGTGCCCGGCGGCGGCCGCAAAGATCATTGCCGTATTACCGAATCGGTCCTGGGCATTGACTTCCATCCCCTCATCGAGCAAAACCTGGACCTTGCCCGTCTCGCCCCTCGACGCGGCGCTCATCAAATCGGTGATGCTACTTTTTGACTTCTCGTCCATATGAGATAGTGAAACTAATGCAATGCGATCTCAAGCCAGTTAAGAAGCAGTGACACCTGCTGTCTGTTGAGCATGCCCTTCAGACATTTCGGCTTCGATCATCATACGAATAACGTCCTTCATTTTATTCCTGGCTTGCCATCCAAGACGCGTTGAAGCCTGTGCTGGATTCGCCCAACCCCAGCTTATATCCGAAGGTCTGACCAGGTTCGCGTCCTTCACCACATACTCGCGCCAGTCCAGGTTGAAATAGCTGAAAGCGGCATCAACAAATTCTTCAAGCTTGTGAGATTCTCCAGTGGCAATCACAAAGTCCTCAGGCTTTTCCTGTTGGAGCATGAGCCACATCGCCTGAACGTATTCGGGAGCCCATCCCCAATCGCGGCGAATTGAGATATTACCAAGCTGAAGCTTTTCGGAATCTCCGGAGGCGATGCGGCAGGCGGCAGCGACGATTTTCTTTGTCACGAATCGCTCCGGTCTCAAAGGAGACTCGTGATTGAACAGAATTCCCGAACAGGCATAAAGCCCGTAGGCCTCGCGATAATTCGCCACTTCCCAGAAAGCCGCGGCTTTCGCCACAGCATAAGGGCTGCGTGGTTGAAAAGGCGTATTCTCATCTGCCGGAGCATTCTCCGTATTACCAAAGCATTCGCCTGAGCACGCATGATAAAGCTTAACGAATTGCCCGGAAAATCGAATCGCCTCCAAGAGGTTCAATGTTCCCAGCGTAATGCTCTCAAGCGTCTCGACAGGTTGTTGGAATGAGAGCCCGACAGAACTTTGCCCTGCCAGATTATAGACTTCATCCGGTTTGACCTTCATTAATGCTTGAAGCACACTGCGAAAATCCGTGAGGGTAACAGACTCAAGTGAAACTTTGTTTCTTATGCCGAGGCGATCCAGATTTCTAAACTGTGTTATCTGGGCGTCCCTCGAAGTTCCATAAACATCATATTTTTTACCCAGCAAAAATTTCGCCAAATAAGCGCCATCCTGACCCGAAATCCCGCAGATTAGAGCTTTAGTTTTCATAGCGATGTGAATAAAATCTGACGCCCCGGCAAAGTATAGCTAAATTATCAAGGATAACTCCAAACCTTCAATCCTGCGTGTTGAGCTAATTTTTGGTTCCCGAATGTTTTTCCCCTAAAAATCTCTCTCCATCCCTGTTTGCACCTGCCTTGAATTATCCTGACAACTCCTTATTGGTTAGCAACTCTAAATATCAGCTCAAGAATTCTTTGATGGCCTGCACGACCGCCATTTGCTGGATAGCTGTCAATTCAGGATAAATAGGCAAGGCTAAAGTGACTTCGGTTGCCCTCTCGCTGTTTGGGAAATCCCCTTTCCGTTGGTTCAACGCGGCAAAGCATTCCTGCAAATGTAATGGGACGGGATAGTAGATTTCAGTTCCGATATGACGCTCCTTCAGAAAACTTTGCAACTCATCGCGCCGGGCAAAGCTTATAACAAACTGGTTATAGATATGACGCCGCTCATCGGCCTCGAAGGGCAGGCTTATAATTTTCGGATTAATGAATTCCGATTCACCTACAGTCTCGCAAGTGATCTGTGCTTCCGCAAAGAGGGTGCGATAGCGTTCGGCATTGCGCTGGCGCGCAGCCGTCCACTCATCCAGCCTTTTCAGCTTGACGCGCAAAACGGCCGCCTGGATGGCATCAAGCCGAAAATTTCCGCCCACTTCTTTGTTGTAGTATCTGGCCGTGTAACCGTGATTGCGCAGGCGTCGGATGCGTTCTGCCAGTCCAGGATCATTAGTCGTCACCATCCCGCCGTCACCGAAGCCGCCGAGGTTTTTCGTCGGATAGAAACTAAAGCAGCCGAGGTCTCCAATCGAACCGGCCCGTCGTCCCTTGAACTCAGCGCCGATGGCCTGCGCCGCATCCTCTATGACAGTGAGACCATGGCGGCGCGCAATCTCCATGATCGAATCCATCTCCGCCATCTGTCCGAAGAGATGCACTGGCATCAGGGCACGCGTCCTCTCCGAAATAGCCGCTTCGATTCTTTCCGGCAGGATATTAAAAGTGGCGGGATCAATATCAACGAAGACGGGTTTAGCATTCATGCGGGCAATCGCGCCCGCCGTTGCGAAGAAGCTATAGGGCGTGGTGATAATCTCGTCGCCGGGCTGAATATCGAGCGCCATTAGCGAGACCAGCAGGGCATCTGTGCCGGAGGAAACCCCTATGCCGAATTGGCACTGCGAATATGCCGCGACTTCCCTTTCAAGCGCTTCGACCTCAGGCCCCAGTATTAACTGTTGCGACTCCATGACGCGCTCAATGGCGACACGAATTTCATCGCGGATACTTTGATACTGCTGCTTCAGGTCGAGCAGCGGCACAGGGATGACTTCAGTGGCGGTCGAAGTTCTTTGCATTGGTTGTTCTATTTGAAGAATTGACTCTTAGCGGCGGGTGGCCGACCGAGGATTCCTCTGTGGGACATTCTTCCTGCGAGTTTCCTCCTCCTGATCATGCTGTTCTTCACGCTTAGCAATGGCGGCGCGCAAAATTTGGCCGCGAACATTCAGGGTCAGGAGGATCGCCGCCCCCAGGAGTAAAGCTACGAAGGAGAGTGTAAGCCAGTCCAATCCGATCAACCTCACATGGGCTTTCAGACTTATTCCGCGCCCGAATTGTACTACAAAAATTACTCTTTCAATATCCTGCGACAAGCTTTTACCTTCGCCCGCCGGACTGGGGGTTGATCTTTGCCTGGCCCCGCAGGCGAGCAATGTGTGCCGAGAGCGATAGTAAACTCGACGGCGGCTAAAAACATGCCGCACGTCTCGCCTTCGCAGGTGGGGCATTCACCCCACCCTTGACCAAAGGGATGC
>JBKKAL010000214.1:0-15050 GCA_046714695.1 Pyrinomonadaceae bacterium | reverse complement strand
GAATCGAGCGCGGTACTCCGCAGAGTTGATAAACCCTTCCGTCACCTTCCGCGAATCTCCCGTCGTCGTCAATGTCGTGATCCATTTCTGGTACTCTCCATCCGGATCACGTCTCAGATACCCGAAGTAATGCATCACCACAGTTGACTCACTCTCATACTTTGCACTCACCTCCGGGCTTTCCGCGATGTCTCTCAACACCTGTCCTCTACTTCTTCCCAATGCCTGCATTCCTGCCACCGTCTTCACTCCCAACCCCGCCACCGTGATCTGTGTCACTCCGGCTGTCGTGAACAACTTCTGCACATAGTCATTATACGATAGCCCGTTGTGCGCGTTGGCGAACTCTGATCGAGACATAAACTCAGCGATGAAGTCCACCTTCGATTGCTCCAACTCCCCATCAGTCTGGAATCCACTGACCCTCGCTCTGTCCACATTGAACTCGTCATACGAGGGCTTTCTTCCCAACCCAACCGAGAAGAACTTGTAGATAAAGTAGCCACGGTCTTTGAACTCCGGTGAGCCGTAGATGCCCTGTGAGACTGACAACCGGCATGACTGATCTCCCGCTCCACATCCACTGAGTTGGGTGAGCCAGCCTGCGGAGGCCGGATCAGGCTCGCGGGAGAGGAAATCTATGTAGTGCTCGCGGACGAAGAAGGTAGCATTGTCTATCGGATTGGGCTGGCCTGCACCATCGTTGCCGTTATCGGTGACAGTGATGGTAGCTGTCCGGTTGGTCCCGATCACAGCACTGCCCGTGGGGTTAGATAAAGAGATGGAGAGGTTCTCAGTACCTTCCAAGTATGTATCATCAACGATGGGGATGGAGATGGTCTTGGATGTTTCGCCCGTGGCAAAGTGGAGAGTGCCGACGACGGCCACGTAGTCGCAGCGAGAGGTGGCCTGCGAATTGATGACATTGCAGTCCTGAAGGTAGTTTGCAGAGTCTGTGGTTAAATAATTGACGGTCAGAGCAACGGCGGGATCACCCGTACGGTTAACGATGACGTTGAGGCTGCCAATGCCTTCCGCTATGTTGTAGCTGCTCTGGCTTAATTGCAGATTGGGAGGTGAAACATCTTGTGTCACAGTGAAAATTTGACCGGCGATGATCAGCGTCCCTGTGCGCGCCTGACCCGAATTGACCGCAACTGAGTAATTAACTGTACTGCTACCTGTGCCATTGCTGGCTGAAGTAATAGAGAGCCACGGCGTGTTATTGCTAATGGCTGTCCATCCGCAGCCCGACGTAGTTATGATATTGGTACTGCCTGTGCCCCCGTTTGCCGTGAAGTTCTGTGTGGTCGAACTGATCGAATAACTGCAACTGATGCCATCCTGTATGACGGTGAAAATTTGCCCGCCAATAGTAATTGACCCTACTCTTTGACTCGGGTCAGGATTGGCGGCAACAGAAAACCCAACCGCGCCGGTGCCCGTCCCGCTTGCGCCGGAGGTGATGGTGATGAAAGAGGGATTATTGCTGACAGCCGCCCAACCGCAACTCCCAGCGGACGTCACATTAACGATGCCAGTGCTACCGCTTGATAAGAAGTTCTGTGAAGTTGGACTGATTGAATAGCTGCAACCGTCTTGTGTAAGAGTAAAAATCTTCCCCGCAATGGTCATCGTACCGGTGCGCGGGCTACCCGTAGTATTGCCTGCAAGGGAAAAGTTCACGCTGCCGTTTCCTGAGGCGCTTGCACCTGAAGTGATAGTGATGAAGGAGGGATCATTGCTGGTAGCCGTCCAGCCACAGCCTGCGATGGATGTCACGTTGACAATGCCAGTGCTACCGCTTGCTGAGAAATTCTGCGAAGTCGGATTGATTGAATATGTGCAACTGAGTCCATCCTGTGTGATGGTGAAAGTCTGTCCAGCAATGGTCAGCGTGCCGGTACGCGGACTGATAGTCGTGTTAGCGGCAACGGAATAATTCACATTAGCGTTGCCAGTTCCACTTGTCGCAGAAGTGATGGTGATGAAAGAAGGATCGTTGTTTATTGCCGTCCAAGGACATGATGCATTGGTCGTTATGCTGACTGCACCAGTGCCGCCACTTGAACCTAAGTTCTGTGAAGTTGGGCTGATTAAGTAAGTACAACCTGAAGCTTGTGTCACGGTGAACGTTTGGCCTGCGATGGTCAGCGTTCCGTTGCGTGCCACGCCTGTATTAGCGGCCACGGAGAAGTTGACCGTGCCGTTGCCCGTCCCGCTTGCGCCGGAGGTGATGGTGATGAAAGAGGGATTATTGCTGACAGCAGTCCATGCACAACCCGATCCCGCCGTCACGTTGACGAAACCTGTGGCGGCGCTGGCCGCGAAGTTCTGCGAAGTCGGGCTGATCGAGTATGTGCAAGTGGCTGAAGACTGCGGCGTGAAGGTCACGGTGTTGGCGTTAGTCAAATTTATTAGGGAGTTATCCGAAGTGTGCGACGCGACAACGTACGGGTCAGGCTCGCCGCCGGAGATGCCGACGATGGGGAAGAGTCGCGTATTGATCGGGGCCGACTGCCCCGCGCCATAACGGAAGATGATCGTGCCGTTGCTACGCAACTCGATCTCAAAATTTATGGGTTGCTCACCGCGCACGCCGTTGCTCAAGGGGGTGTTGTAGGTCACGCCCTCCCAGCGGTAGATAACGCGGGTGGGATCGGGTTGCACCACGAATATATTGCCGCCAGTGCGATCAGTCCGCAGGTCATCCCATAGCCCTGCGATCATCGTCTGCCCCTGAAGCGCCTGCACCGAGCTGCCGGCGTCGAGCCCGATGTTGTTATCGTCACGCGGAATCTTTGAGAAGTAGAGAGCGCCGTTGGTTGAGACGTTAATGGTCGTCCTGTGCACTCCGTAGAAGGGGAACGAAAAGGGCAGCGGCTGGTTGTCTTTGAACGCATCGTCGGCGTTGACGGCCAGCGATGTGCCGCCCGTTGATAATCCTTCGGGTGCTCCCTCGGTCACGACATAAGGATCGCTTCCGGCGTTCTGTGTGACGCTGACCGGCAGGCTCGCCGTACTATAGTTGCCGGCATTATCGTAGGTGCGCAGTTCGACCGTGCCGGAGTAGTTAAGATAAGGCAGGCTCACTGTCGCGCTCTGCGCCGTGCCAGCCGTAGCTGGCAGTAGCGTGGTCGGCAGCAGTAACTTCTTACCAGCCGGGCTGACGAAGAAGAAATCGTAATCGGAAGCTGTGCTGACATTGCCGTCGTCGCCCGGCGCGATCCACTGAAGCGTGATGGTGCGCCCGTTCTGCGCCGTTGTTTGCAGATTCGCAGCCAGTGCCGGGGCTGTCACATCATTCTCCTGAACGCTCTTAATTGTTTCGTAGGCGTTCAGACGACGGCCAGTGGTCGTCACATTCTGCAATGACGGAATCACCTCGCCCGAATAGGCCAGCACACCGCGCAGGTTCTGTACTGAAAGGTTCGGGTTAGCGGAAAGAGCCAGCGCTGCCGCCCCTGCGACCTGCGGTGTCGCCATCGAAGTGCCGCTGAAGAAGGAATAGGTCGAGCCATCGGGGTCCGTATATTGCGGGTTAGGGAAGTTGTGAGGCGTCGTGCTCAGAATACCGCGACCGGGAGCACCCATGCTCACCGCGCGCGCTCCGAAGTTCGAGAAGACGGCAAGCTGTCCGAAGCGATCTGTAGCAGCCACAGCCAGGACGTTCGGCAGGTCATAGCTCGCCGGGAAATCCGGGAAGTTGAAATTATCCTGCGAGTCGTTGCCCGCCGCCACGACTACGAGAATACCCGCCTGATTAAGCGCGCTGATGGCGTCAAACGCTGCCTGCGAAAAGCCAGGACCGCCATAAGAGTTATTGGTGACGCGGACGTTGATGCCGTGCTGCTGGCGCATAGTCCTGACGTAGTTGTAGCCCCTGATGATATTGGAAGTTGGGCCTCCGTTCGCCCCAAGCACCTTGATCGCCATGATACTGACCTGCCAGTTGACGCCAACAACGCCGACTCCGTTGTTGCCGCGCGCACCGATTGTTCCGGCGACGTGCGTACCATGGCTGTCAACATTGCCGTTTGAGGGCGAGCCGTCGTAAACAGTCCCGTCTCCGCATATAGCTCCCGAGGACGCATTGCAATTCGTGAAGTCCCAGCCGTTTACGTCGTCAATGAATTGGTTCCCGTCGTTATCAATACCGTCGCCGGCTACTTCACCGGGATTGACCCAGATGTTGTCTTTGAGATCGGCGTGGTTTACATCAATGCCTTCGTCAATGACTGCCACCACTACGCTCTTGTTGCCGGTGGTCGTGTTCCAGGCGGTTTCGGCGTCTATATCCTCGCCCACCGTACCCGGCTGAACCGCCGGAATATAGTCGTTGGAGCCCTGCTGGCCGGTATTTTTGAGCGCCCACAAATCACCGTAACGCGCATCGTTAGGCGTAACTTTTTTGCGCCAGATGTAATTCGGCTCGGCATAAAGCACGTTCGGTTGAGACTTGAGAGCCACAATCGCATCCAGCGTATCTTCAACGCGGACGCGTGCCTGACGTAATCCCTCAACCAGGCGTGAGCCCTCAAATCGCTCGACATTTATGGAAATCTCGCGCCCATTTTTGCGTAGCGGGGTGGCGAGTGCTTCCTCGCGTTTGGCCTCGGCGTCGCTACGATAGCGAACCAGTATTTCACCCGGAACAAATTCAATACGAGGTGTCTTCGAGTTGTCGGTTGATTCAAGGTGCGCTGCCGCTTCAGAGTCGGGCGACTGGCTATTACGGCGTGCCGAAACACTTAGCGTCGCCAGGCCGAGCAAAGCCACAAGGCTCAAGGCCAGCGCCATGCTTAAACGACGAAAGAAATTGTTTTGAGGCCGTCTTTGACGAGAAAGGGGGATGACATGAAAGCGGGGAACACGCGACATCTAGGCTCTCCTAAAAGAAGCAGGCGGTGCTGCTGCTGATGGCTTAGTCGCGCCGAAGGGACAACGCGAGGTGAAACGCACCGTAAATTATCAAATCCTTGAGCGGGAAATCAGTCTTGGGGGCCATCCAGGAAAAGCCGTTCGGTGTTATTACGCTGGAACACCATTTCTGATGCGAAAAAATGGATAAAAGATGTACAGCGACGGGCTTCTCTCAGGCTGGTTTGAAGCCGATCAGGACATCTCTGGCCGTGACTCAAACCGGGGCTGGAAATCGCCGCCCGCGATTCTTTAGCGCGGTCGCCTTAAGTCTTGCGCATTATAGCTTCCGGCGGCAGTTACGTCCAAAAAATATGTTACGGGAATCGTTGGCCGATCTGCGCCGTGCCGAATGTGCCGATGCCGTTTAGACGAAAGCTGAAGACGGTGCGGTTTTCATTACGCAGGCCGACATTGAAGTGATAGTTCTGGACGGTTACGGCGCAGCAGTCCCATGTATAGCCAACCGTGAGGACTGCGCTGATGAGAGATGAGCCGCCTTCACGAGGCCGGTTCTGAAAATCGAAGAAGAAGGAACCGCCGCCGAACAACCCGCGATCAGGATTGCCAAGAAAGAGGGACGGACTCCATTGCGAGCCGCGTTGCGTGCCCGGCTCATGGCCGTTCACGTCGGCGAACTGTCTGAGGCTGGGGACGAGGCTGATGGCCCGCGTGAAGTAGAAGCTCTGGTACGCCCGGACGAGCGCGAAGTTCACGCCGAGGGTGAGCGAAAAGTTTCTTACCCCGACCTTTTGCACATCAACATCCGTGCGCAGGTCTGCGAACATATGCTTTCGCGGGCGGTAACGCGCCTCTATGTTAAGCGGCGAGAAACGGCGCGGGACGCCGCCATAGGAGAAACCGGAAAAGGTGTTGATCGGATAAAATTGGTTTCGCCTTCCGGGCGTGAGCGCGCCGCCGAAAAGGGGATCGAAGAAGTATTTGCCGCGCAGCGTGATCGTCAGTACTTCATACGGCTGGGTCGCCAGCGGGACGCGCGGCCTGCTGTTATTCCCCTCCGTCAAACCGCTGACATTCTCCGTCGAGCGGCGCGTGAAGAAACGATTGGCGACGCCGAACTCGATCTCGTTGGTGTCGGCGAAAGCATCCAGATAATCCGTGCGAATGATACGCTCGAAATTCGTGATGCCTTCGATCTTACGATAGATCATGTAAGGCTCGATCACATGGCGGAAGAAAAACGTGCCGTCGCCGCGCCGGTAGTTGCGCGCCAGCGCCGGTGGGCGGACATCCAGCTCAAACTCTCCGTAGCCGCGCGTTACGTCGCGGCTCGCAACCAGCCGCGTCAAAGGGTCAATCGAATTCGAATAGTAAGTCCCACGAAGGCCGAACATCGCCGTCACAGACCAACCCCGGAAATGGAAGGGGACGGAAAAGCGCGGGTGAACGTCCAGGCGCTGCACGATGGAGGGCGTGTTGATGGGCTCGCCCCCAACCTGATTGCGGAAAGCCGCGAGGTCTTCGACAGTCTCTTTACGGCTCACGCCTTCGATGCCGCCCTCGAAGGAGAAATAGACCGGCAGGCGCTCGAAAAACTTGAGCGCGGATGGCCGCTTGTCGAGCGTGATGCTCGGCAGTTGGCGCGTGCGGATGCGCGAGTTCGGGAGTGAAGTGACCTGCGTGCGCGCCAGAAAATTGAAGCTATAGTCGCCGGCGTTTTTGTTGATAAAGACCTGCGAGCGCTCTTCGGGAGAGATCGCCTGCTGAATCGTGTCGGAGAAGACCTGACGATAAGCCAGACTGGATGTGATATTGACATCAACGGCGGCGACGAATCCGTTCGGAAAGTAATGCACCCCGTCCATATAGAAGCTCGACCCGCCCTGATCGGGAGTTAGCGGCCCCTCCTTGTCCCCGAAGATGCGATCTTTGACGGCATAGAGACCGAGGTTCAGGTAAGAGCGCGAGTTGGCGCGGGTGCGCAGGTCGAAGCCGAAGCCGAGGCCGCGCTGTGTGTAGATGTCGTTGCGCAGAGTGATGTCGGCAGAGCGGCCTAATGTCTGGTAATAAGCGTTGGAGATGCGAAAGCCCTTGTTGCCTGATCCGCTGAAGGTCGGCGTCAGAAACCCTGAGGCACGGTCGCGCCGCTTGATCGAAACGGAAGCATACGGGAGATAAAGAACGGGGAAACCTTTGACGCGAAAAGTCGGCGATTTGACTCGCACGCGGTCGTTTAAGGTGATGCTAGCGCGCGCCGTCTTAAAGCTCCACTTCGGCACATTCTCTTCGCAGGCGGTGATTTCGGCATTGACGGCGATGATCTTGTCAGTCGCCACCTTCTCGACGCTGTCGGCTGTGAAGTAAAGAATGGTGCCGTCCTGCGTCTGGTTGGTAAAGCCCGTCGAGTTGACGAAGAATCCAAGCTTGGTCCCGTAATTCCATTCAGCGCGCGAGCCCGTGATGCGTTGTCCAGGCTCCTGATCGAAAACAACGTTGCCCTCGGCGACGACGCGATTACTCCCTTCGTAAACCGTGACCTTATCGGCCTGCAAACGGTAAACACCGATGCGCACATCCACATTGCCTTCATAGACCGCGACGCGCGCTTCCTTCGGGCCGCTCACCGTCTGCTTGTCTGAGCGCACTTCCAACTCTTCCGTTGATTGCCTGGTCGCCTCTCCATTCCTGACGGGCAGGCGCGGGCGAACGGGCTGCTCCTGCGTGAGCGGATTAACATTGGGCTCGTCCGTGATGGGATTCGTCACCTGACGATCAACAGGATTGGTCTGCTGCGCGCGCGCCGCGCCGCACGCCAGCAATATCAGGCATACCGATAAAATGGACGCGAGCCGCGACGAGCCACGCATGTGGATGACGGAAGAACTGGTGCGCAAAGGCTGGACGAAGACCTCCAGAGGACGAGCCGCAGATGTATTGGGCTCTCTGAATCCGTGAACAGTCCTGGCGAGAGAGCGCCATGTTGTTACCAAAAGCCTGCCGATGCTAACACGGAAAGGCTTTAAAGCAGAAGTCAGAAGGATTATGGATCGTGGATTGCGGAATGCGGATTGAAAGACAGCCACTTGATTCTTAAATCCGTATTCCGCGACCCACAATCCGCATTCGTTTCGACGTGGAAGTTCTATGTTATTGTCTCTTTCGCATGATAGCCAGACGGATAGAAACTTTTAGTTTGATGGTCGTCGCCGGCGAGCCATCCGGCGATGCTCATGCTGCGACACTTGTGCGCGCTCTGCGCGAGCAAGCGCCGCATGCGAAATTCGAGCTTTACGGCTCGACCGGCCCAATGATGCGCGACGCCGGGGTCGAGGTGGTCGTGCGTAGCGACGATCTGGCGATTATGGGGTTGGTCGAAGTGGCCGGAGCGCTGCCGAAGTTCTGGAAGGCATACAGAGCATTAACAAAAGCCGCACGCCGCCGACGCCCAGACGCTGTCATCCTGGTTGATTGGCCGGACTTTAACTTGCGCCTTGCAAGGTCGCTGCACAAACGCGGCTTGCGCGTCATTTATTACATCAGCCCGCAGCTCTGGGCCTGGCGATCCTATCGCGTGCGAAACATACGCCGCGACGTTGATCTACTGCTCGGCATTCTCCCCTTCGAGCCCCGTTGGTACAACGAGCGCGGCGTCACGCACGTCGAGTTTGTGGGCCATCCCTTAACCGGAGAAGTCCATCCGCGCTATGGTCGTGCTGAATTTTGTCGCCGCAATTTTTTGGATGAAGCGCGCCCGATCATCGCGCTCCTTCCCGGAAGTCGCCGCAAAGAGCTTGAGCGCATCCTGCCGCCGATGCTCGAATCGGCCGCGCTTATCTCGCGCACACGACCGGAAGTGCAGTTCGTCATCACACTCGCTCCGGGCAGGACGATGGCGGAAGCGACGGCCATTATTGATGAGACGCGACGGAAGAACTCGCTCGTGCCCGGCAGCTTGCCTATTTCGCAACACGAAACTCGCGAGGCGCTGGCTGCCTCAGATGCGGCGGCGGTCGCCAGCGGCACGGCTACGCTTGAGGCCGCGCTCGTGGGCACACCGCTCATCATCGTCTATAAAGAATCGCCGCTGAACTGGCACACGCTGGGTCGCCTTATCAACGCAGAGCATTTCGGTCTCGTCAATTTAATCGCGGGCGAACGGATCGTGACGGAGCTGATGCAGGACGATCTGACCGGAGAGCGCCTGGCGGCGGAACTCATCGCGCTCTTAGAGGAAGAGCGCAACATGGAGGCGCGCTCTCAACTGGGTCGCGTGCTCGCACGCCTCGGCGCGGGTCGTGCGTCGCGTCGCGCCGCCGAGGCGGTCGTGCGCGCCGT
Organism: Pyrinomonadaceae bacterium; assembly: GCA_046714695.1. Lineage (GTDB taxonomy): Bacteria > Acidobacteriota > Blastocatellia > Pyrinomonadales > Pyrinomonadaceae > DASQYE01. The sequence continues at coordinate 5,834 of JBKKAL010000214.1, read as the reverse complement.
TAGAGAATGGAAAAGCAAGTCTGAAGGATAAAAGAATTAGATTCAAGTTTAATCCTCATGCTTTCATCTTTTATCCCGCATCATTGCTTTTAGTTCTTCCAAGTCCGCGCGAAGCTTTTTCATCTCTTCGCGCAACTGGGGCAGGCGATTGATGTGCGCGTTGAGCCGCTTGTATTCATCTAGCGGTTGCACGGGGATGCCCCACCAGACGCCCGCGCGCACGATTTTGCCCGGAAGGATTCCGGCCTTTGAGCCGATGATGGCCCCGCTCTGGACGCGCGCGTGGTCGCCCATCCCGACCTGCCCGCCGATGATGGCATCGTCTTCAATGACGGTGCTGCCGGAGATTCCTGTCTGCGCGGCGATGACGACGCGCTCCCCTATGTCAACGTTATGCGCGATCTGCACGAGGTTGTCTATCTTGGTTGCGCGACCGATTCTTGTTCGTCCGAGCGCGCCGCGATCAACACATGTGTTCGCGCCGATCTCGACATCATCTTCGATCAGGACACTGCCGATCTGCGGGAATTTATGGCGAAAATTCTTCTCGTCGGGCACATAACCGAACCCGTCCGCGCCGATACAGACGCCCGCATGAAGAATCACGCGCTCGCCAAGGCTGACATTGTCGTAGAGCACCACGTTCGGATGAAGAACGCAATCGCGCCCGACTTGAACATCGTCGCCGATTGCTGCACCGGCATAGACCTGCACGCCAGCGCCGATACGGGCGCGCTCGCCGATCCGAACATGCGCGCCGACGTAAGCCTCCCTGTCAACGAGGGCGCTTGCCGCGATGATGGCCGTCGGATGAACGAAAGGCTGAAGGCGTTTGCGAGGGTGAAGTAGTTCTGCGATCAGTGCAAAGGCTAGTTTCGGATGCGCTGCTTCGATCACACAGGGGGCTTCGAGTTGCGCGCCTTCCGGCACGATCAGACATGACGCACGACTACTACTGCTCTTCAGCGTGGTTTCCGCCAGCCTTTTGTCTTCGACAAAAGCGATGTCGCCTGTCTCTGCGTCCTCAAGTCGCGCCACGCTTTTGATCAATACATCGCGGTCGCCACGCACCCGCCCTCCAACATGTGCGGCCAGCTCGGCAACCGTTTTTTCCTTCGCCTCTGAGTTCATCGCGTTCACAGTTTTAAGATGCGACCGCTCTCGGCCTTCAACTTAAATCGAGAGATTCTTTAGCTATTTCATTCCCGCTCTTCTTCTCGCGCGCACGCGTAAAGCCGCGATCCGATGCGCGTATAAAGTTGATGAGATAAGCTACGTTCTCATCATCAAGTTGGGCCATCTTGCCGAGCGCGTCTTCGAGGCCGAGTCCACGGCGAAATAGAATCTGATAGGCGTTCTTTAATGTTCGACGCGACGCTGCGTCAAAGCCTGCGCGACGCAGTCCCACCGCGTTGAGCCCACGCGCGCGCGGCGGGTTGCCGTCAGTTGTAAAGAAGGGAAGCACGTCCTGCACGATCTTCGACTTGCCGCCGACCATCGCATAACGCCCGAAGCGCACGAACTGGTGGCCGCCCACGTTGTTTGAGAGAAAAACATGATCTTCCACCGAGATGTGTCCCGCGAGCGCCACCCCGTTGGCAAAGATATTGTCGTCGCCGATCAAGCAGTTATGCGCGACGTGGACACCGATCATCAGGAAATTGCGCGAACCGATGCGCGTCTCACATCCCTCGCCGCTCGCGCGATGCAGCGTCGCAAACTCGCGTATCAGATTATCGTCGCCGATAACCAGACGGCTGGCCTCGTTTCTGAACTTTACATCCTGCGGACAGCCGCCGAGCACGGCGTTTTCGTAAATCGTATTACGGCGACCCAGCGTTGTGTAACGCTTGACGACAGCATGCGAGGCGATCCGGCAGCCTTCGCCGATCACAACATCTTCCTCGATCACGACATAAGGGCCAACGCGCACTTCCCGTCCGATCTCTGCGCGAGGACTGACGATGGCTGACGGATGAATATCCATAAAGAGTGCGGCCGTGCCTTTGTGCGAGATAGTACATGCTTCAGTTTGCCCGCTGCAACCGGGCGCGCCGCGCCGAAGAGGCAAGGGCGGCAATACCCGTCATAAACGAGGCGCGGCGTGCCTGGAGCATCTCGTTTGTGCCACCAAAGGATTCGTGTAAGTGACTGCTGTTAAACGATGTCTCTGGTGTTGCCTTTGTTCCCCTAATTAACCACTTGCCTTTCCCCTCCAAGGCCACTATCATGTCACGTTGCAAAGCTTTAGGCGCATTCGTGTGCGCGCCGAAGCGGCCAGTTATAATAGCAATTTTTCGTTGTTGAATTGACGGGGGCTATGACAAAGAACTGATGGCCCACAAGGAGAATCATTTTGTTTAGCGACCAATTCCGCCGGGGCGAATCTGAAAAGGGTAGGTTCAGCGGAGTGAAAAGCTCGAAACTGCTCTCTAACCTTTCGGACGTTGCGTGGAAGGCGTTTCAATCCGTAAATCGTCGTGTGCCGGAGGGCGAGGCGATCAGGCCCACCTGGGCACCCGGCCCGCTCCTGAAATCTTACGAGCGTACATCTCCGCCCCTGGGCTTCCCGCGCGAAACAGATTCCTTGTGCCCGCGTTGCGTCAAAGAGGTGCGCGACGCCGTGATTACCGGCGAGACACAGCTTGAGACGCTGATGCACACGCATCCGGGCGAAATCAAAGCGCAGATTTTGGAAGAAGATGGCCGCGTCATTATGCGTAAGACCTGCCCCAAGCACGGCGAGTTTACGGACGTGATGGCGACCGACCCCAAATTCTTGGAGCGCATCGAGTCGCTCTTCTTCGGACGCGACTTTCGCGCCGCCGAAGATTCAGCGGTTCATAAGCATGGAACGAGCAACATTAAGTTCGGGCGCGGAGCGGTGCTGACGGTTGACCTGACGAATCGCTGCAACATGATGTGCAATCCCTGCTTTATGGATGCCAATCAGGTCGGCTATGTTCACGAGCCGACGTTTGAAGACACGAAGGCGATTCTAGACCGCGCAGTCTCGTTCAAGCCGCGTCGTCAGGTCATCATCCTCTTCTCCGGCGGCGAGCCGACGCTCTCGCCCTACTATCTGGACGCCGTTGCTTACGCGAAGAAGATTGGCTTTTACCGTATCCTGGCCGCGACCAACGGCATACGCTTCGCCGAAGACATAGAGTTCTGCAAAGCGGCCAAGGCAGCCGGTCAACACGGCGTCTATCTGCAATTCGACGGCGTCTCCGAAGAGAAGAACAAGCATAGGGGCGTCGGCAACCTGTTCGACGTTAAGCTGCGCGCGATTGAGAATCTGGCTGCGGTCGGTATCAAGGTCACGCTCGTGACGACCATCGTCAATACGATTAATAACGACGGGATCGGCCAGATCGTAGAGTTTGCCGCCAAGAATATAGACAAGGTTCAGACCATCGCCTTCCAGCCAGTCTCCTTTACCGGGCGCGACGAGGATGTGCCCGACGACGTTCGCATTAAGCAGCGCTACACTCTGTCATGCATGGCGCATGATTTGGAAGATCAACTTGGTGGGCGGCTTCGTGCGTTGCGCGATTGGTTTCCGCTCTCGTCATATTCGGCCTTTACTTCCGTAATGGACATGCTTCAGGGAGCGGATGCGCCCTGGGGTTGGTCATCCTGCAATTGTCATCCGAACTGCGGCATCTTTACGCTGATGGTCGTTAATCGCCACACCGGCGAGTTTGCATCGCTCTTCGATTTCTTCAACTACGAACAGTTTATGAAGGACGTGGCGCTCATTACCGACACGGCGCGCGGGCGCAAGCTCTCTTACGCGCAGCTCGGGATGGCGATCATGAGAAACTTCGACGCCGCGCGTGCGCCCGAAGGTTTTCCCATTTCGCAGATCATCAACCTGTTCAAGCCCTCCTCGACCAATTCCAACTCGGATCGAAATGATCGGATGAAGGCGGAGGCTTCCGCTGATCCGAACGACGTGTGGCGCGTGCTCTGCGTCGAGGGCATGTGGTTTCAAGACCTCTTCAACTACGATTTTCGCCGCACGGAGATGTGCGTTATCCCTTACGGCACGCAGGAGGGCGAAATCTCCTTCTGCGCTTACAACACTGGCGTCGGCTGGCGGCAGATTATAGAGAATATGCACAAGACAGCGGGCCTCGCCGAATGGTATGAGGAACACGGGCGTCATCCTGTTTACGCCAAAGGCAAGAGCGTGCCGCTCAGGACGACCAAGCATACGCTCAGCCTGCCTATCGTCAATGCGGTTCTGGCAGAGGATTCGGATGAGCCCGTCAAGGTTGTCAGTCCTTATCTCGTCGAAGAGAACGAAGAGGCCAGGGTTTAGTCGCGTATCTCACGGTAATCAATTTAAATAGAGTTGGTAATGAATCCTTCCAGAAAATTTCGTCGCATCATGGAGACCGCGCGCCTTTTTATCTTCGGATTGCCGAAGTACGCCATCGGCTCGATTGATGTCACGAATCGCTGCAATCTGCGCTGCGAGCATTGCTACTTTTTCGCCGAAGATCACAAGGGGGAGAAAGAGCTGTCGGTTGAGAAGTGGGTAGAAAAGCTGGAGGAGATGAAGGCCGCAGGGCATCCGATGATGCTTTGCACATGGGTCGGCGGCGAGCCGCTGGTGCGCAAGCAGTTGATTGAAGTAGGACGTAAATATTTTAAGCACAACACGGTCGTCACCAACGGCACGATGGAACTGCCTGCCTGGGATGATTGCAACTATGTGATCTCGATAGACGGCACGGAAGAGGCTTTCGCGCGGATGCGCGCTCCCGGCATCTACCAGAAGATCAAACAGAACGTCATCAACCACCCGGAGCTGAAAATCCAGATCTCCTGCGTGCTGACGAGCATCACCCGTGATTGCATCGAAGATTTAATCAAAGAGTGGGGGCCGATTGCGCGCGGTGGGATCATCTTCGACTTTTTTACGCCGGTGACGAATCTGGACGAAGCCCTCTGGCTCGATTGGCCCACGCGAGATGCGATGATAGATCAGATCCTCGCGCTCAAGCGGAAATATCCGGGCGTCATTAACATGATGGATTCGACGCTCGAACTGATGAGGTCGAAGAATGCTAAAGCCGTCACAGACAATTGCGAGTTTCGCTTAAAAGCTTTCACTCTCGGGCCGACGGGCGAGCATAAGGGTAAGTGCATGATGGGAGACAAGGCCGATTGCGACCGCTGCGGCTGCGTCGTTCCATTTCACATGGCGACCTTAAGCAGTCGCCGCCTGATGCTCAAAGAAACGCTCAAAGCCAGATTCACTCCGGAGAGAAGGGAAGCGTCCTTACCGGAACCCGTACATGAGATCACCGCTACTGCACACGCGGCGGTCGGCGGCGCGCGCCCGGAAGACGCGTTTTAAAGCCCACCACAGGGGACGATTCTTTTGACCCGTTGAGCGCCACCCTGCTCGGTCTCACCACCTCGCGGGCCAGTAAATCACCATAGAGACATTCCTGCACGCAGCGGATGCGACCGCTGCTGTGGCGTTCAGTGGCGCGGCGGCGATTGCGCCTCTTTTTCGTTGTTGTCGGTATTGGATTGAAGTTGTGGGCGCTGCACCTCACGTAGTTGGGCCACGGTATCGCGTATGCGCCCGGCGAGTTGTTCGATGGTTTCGACGCGGCGGCGCGCCGTCGGGCTCAATTCCTCGCGCAGAAGAAGTTGCGCCTGACCGATGACGCCCGTCAAAGGATTATTGATCTCGTGGCGCACATGCGCGATCAATTCTGCGATCTCGCTCAGCTTCGCTTCCAGCTCTTTGATCACAGAGCGCAAGTGTTGTTGCGCCGACTCAACGCTCTCCGCGTTCGGCTCATTCATGC
>JBKKAL010000213.1:0-34264 GCA_046714695.1 Pyrinomonadaceae bacterium | reverse complement strand
CACCGCCGAGACCTTAACCGGCATCTTCTTTGAGCCGGGACGCGTTTTCGAGTCGTTGCGCTCGCGCCCGCGTTTTCTCGTCGCCACAATAATCACCACCCTGCTGGTGTGTGTGTTCACCATTGCGCTGTTTCAACGCGCCGGTTACGAGAATATGATGAGAGCGGCTATCGAAAACTCTTCGCAAGCCGATCAGATGTCTCCTGAGCAGAAGGAGAGGGCCATCGACATGTATTCGAACCCGGCCCTGAAGGCGCTCAACTATCTTTCTCCACTCATCGCCATTACGATGATCTTCGCCGCCGGGGCCGCGCTCTATATGCTTGGGGTAATGTTGATGGGACGATCCCTTAGCTACGTGCAGGGATTATCTGTCTGGGCTTATTCAAGCCTCCCGCCCGCTGTGCTGAGCATGCTGGTGAGCTTCGTGCTGCTGTTTTTGAAATCGAAGGAAGAGCTTGAAACAATACAACCGGGCCGCAGTCTGGCGCAGGCCAATCTGGGAATTCTGGTTGATCCGAAGGCGTCGCCAACCCTGGCGGCAGCGCTCGGTTCCTTTGACATCTTCGCCTTTTACGGTCTCTTTCTCGCCGCTTTGGGCCTGCACAAAGTCGCGCGTCTCTCTTCAGGCGCGGCATGGGGAATCGTGCTGGGTCTCTGGCTGGTGGGCCTGATATTTAGAGTCGGGCTGGCTGCCGCCACCGGCACCGTGATGGGATAGAAAAGCCTAAGCGCTTCTCTTCAGCGGGAAAGGGCTGCTTTCATCGTCGGAGCAGCCCTTTCTTATTCGTAACGCAGGGATTCAATCGGATCGAGGCGTGCGGCTTTCCATGCGGGCCAGAGACCGAAGACAAGGCCGATGCCGACGCTGGCGACGAAGCCGCCGATGGGAGCCCAGAGCGGAACGTAAGATGGCACGAGCATGCGTATCAGGAGCGTCGTCAACCAGCCCAGCAGAAGCCCGATCAGCCCGCCCATCCCCGTGAGCGTCATCGCTTCAATCAGGAATTGCCAGAGGATGTCCGAGCGCCGAGCGCCGATGGCTTTGCGCACGCCTATCTCGCGCGTGCGCTCTGTCACGCTCACGAGCATGATATTCATCACGCCGATGCCGCCGACCATCAAGCCCACAGAAGAGATAACGACCATCGCGATGGCGACGCCGCCCAGGATCGAGCGGAACTGCTCGATGATGCTCTCGGATGTCGCCATGCCGAAGTTGTCCGGCCTGCCGAAGGGAACCTGCCTGCGCACGCGCAAAAGGTCTGTGACCTGATCTTTGGCTTCGTCCATCATGCCGGGACGAGCGACAGCCATGATAAAGACATCTTCGGCGTTAGGCTTGAGCTTGCGCACCACTCCGAAGGGCAGATAGATGACGTTATTCTGATCGTCGCCGGAGAGAAAGGTCTCGCGCTTTTCCAGTGTGCCGACCACGCGAAACTCCTGCCCGGCGATCTCAATCGTTTTATCTATGGGCGAAGTAAAGGGGAAGAAGTTCTCCACGACACTCGCGCCGATCACGCAGACGCGCTCGTTCTGGTCGTTCTCGAATTGCGAGAAGAAGCGCCCTTCAGTGACGATCTCAGTCCCGGCCTTCTCAAACTCAGGGAGCGTGCCTTGCAGGGAGACAGCCGCGCTGGTTTTCCCGTTGGCCGTGACGAGTATCTTCTGGCCGAAGAAGTTGTTGGTGACATCCAGGAAGGGAACGGAGACCTCAACGGCGGGAAGTTGCGCAATCGCCATCGCATCATCGAAGGTCAACTCTTTACGCATGCGCTCTTCGCGCGAGAGGCGACCGATACGAATGCCCGGTTGAAACTTGGCGATAAAGATCGAGCGCGTACCGAACGATTCGACCTCTTTTTTAACCGCCGTATCAATACCGCTGATGATCGAGGCAATCGCCATCACCGTCCACACGCCGATCACCACGCCGACGACCGTCAAAAACGAGCGCAGCTTGTTCGTGCGCAGCGTTGCCAGCGCCATCAACAAATTCTCATAGATGTCACTGCGTAGAAGTTTCATAAAATAGTAATCAGTTTTCAGTAGTCAGTAATCAGTAAAAACATATGGGCTGATAACTGATTGCTGACTACTGATCACGCTTAGTCCGCCCTGAGCGCTTCAATCGGGTCGAGTCGCGCCGCCTTCCATGCCGGGTAAATTCCTGAGACCACGCCGATCACACCCGATACTGTGACGGCGGTTATCACGGCAGCAATCGAAAGATATGTCGGGAAAAAGACGACCGTCAGGATGCGCCCGATGATCCATGCGAGGAGCACGCCGACCGTGCCTCCGATGGCCGAGAGCGTAATCGCTTCGACCATAAACTGTTTGAGAATGTCGCCGCGCCTCGCTCCCAGTGATTTGCGTATGCCGATCTCCTTGGTGCGCTCCGTCACAGAGACGAGCATGATATTCATAATCACGATGCCGCCGATGACGAGCGCGATGGCGGGCACGGCCACCGCGACGATTGAGACCGTGCCGAGGATGCGGTCGCGAATGCCAGTGATGGCATCGGGCGTAATGATGCCGAAGTTGTCCTTCTCGTTTGCGCCGAGATGTCTGCGCGTGCGCAGCAGAAACCGCGCCTCTTCGACCGCATCGCCGAAAGTCTCGTCCGATTTAGAAGTCGCCACGAAATAGAGCGAGCGCTGATTCCTCAGTGGGCCAAAGCTCGCCGCGTAGGTCTTCAATGGAATGATGATGAATGTATCCTGCGGCTGGCCGAAGACAGTGCCCTTGGCCGTCGCCACGCCGATCACGCGATAGGGCAAGCCCTCGATAACCAGTTCCTGGCCGACGGCGCTCCCGGATGGAAATAGATTGTTGGCGATATCCGCGCCAATGTAGGCGACGCGCATCGCCGCCTCTGCCTCCGTCTCTGAGAAGAAGCGCCCGTCGGCAATATCCAGATTCTCGATGTCGGCGATGACCGGCGTCGCGCCATGCACCTGTACCTCTTCCAGAATCTCAGCGCCGCGCCTGACCTGGCGGCGCGTGGCGAGAGCTTTTGCGCCGAGCTTGCCGATCAGTTGAGCGCGCGCGCGCAGGAACTCCAATTCATCTAACGTCAAGTCCTTATTGCGGCGCTGTGCGGCGGCGATGGTGTCCGTGTCCTTGAAATCCTCGAACGCAAAGCGGCGAATTGAAAAAGACTTCGAGCCGATCCCTGCGATCTTTTCGTCAAAGTAGGCGTTAAAGCCCTGGATGACCGAGACGACGACGACAACCGCCGTCACGCCGATGATCATTCCCAGAAGCGTCAGCACCGAGCGCAGCTTATGCGCCCAGATCGCAGCAATCGCCAGTTTTAATGTCTCAATAAGTTTCACGGCTCTTTTTACTACGTTTGAATGCGAATTTTAGTTGCAGTCGGGGGTTGGTCATATTCAGACGCGAGATGCGTGCGAAAGGTTTGCGCAATAAGAAGAAACGCCTGATCTTTTAGATAAGCAAGCACCGGCGGTCTATTCCCAGCGCAATGCTTCAATCGGGTCGAGACGCGCGGCTTTCCATGCGGGCCAGAGACCGAAGATAATTCCGACCGCTGCCGAGATGCCTAAGCCCATGGCGATGGCCCACAACGGCACGTAGGCCGGAAGCGGAGAGTACCTGTTCATCAAAAGGCTCGCGACCTCGCCGATGATAAGCCCGGCGATGCCGCCGATGGCCGTGAGCGCGACCGCTTCGATCAAAAACTGTGACATGATATTGCCGCGCGTCGCGCCCACGGCTTTGCGTATGCCTATCTCCTTTGTTCTCTCCGTCACCGAGACGAGCATGATATTCATCACGCCGATGCCGCCGATCATGAGCGCGACAAAAGAGATGGCCGTCAACACCAGAGCGGTCGCGCCCGTCAGTTGATTGTAGATGTCGAGCAAGGAGTCCTGCGACGAGATGCCGAAGTTGTTCGGCGCGTTTGCGGGCACGCGACGGCGACGGCGCAGTATGTCTTCTATCTCATCCATCGCCGATTTAACGTAGGCGCGAGACTTCGGGCGCACGATGATAAAGAAAACGACTCGCGGCGCGGGCAGGTCTGGATAGTACTTATCAAAGGTCGTGATTGGAATAAAGACCGAGTTGTCGCGCGACTGACCGAAGAAGTTGCCCAGCGGCTCCATCACTCCGATGACGCGATAGGAGTTGCCGTTGATCTTCAGCTCTTTATCCATCGGGTCTTCAAAGGGAAACAGAGCGCGCACGACATCTATGCCGAGGATACAAACGTTGGAGCGCGCCTCCATGTCTATGTCGAGAATAAAGCGACCTTGGTTGACGTTCTGCGAGTGGACGAACTCATAATAGGGCGTGACGCCAAAAAGGATCGGCGTGTCCGTCTGCTTTTCGTTGTAACGCACGGTCGAGGAGATCATGCGGTGAATCGGCGAGACGCCGACAATCGAAGGAGCTTCGCGCCTGAGCGCCTCGGCATCAGCCATCGTGATGTCTTTGCGGTGCAGCTCCTCTGGCCCCGGCGGGCGTCCGAAGCTCGGATCGAACTTTGAGACGAAGATCGTGTTCGACCCCAGGGATTCGATCTGATCCGCGAAAGCGCGGTTCAAGCCCTGAATGATCGAGACCATAAAGATGACGGTGATGACCCCAACGCTCACGCCCAAGATGGTGAGCGACGAGCGCAGCTTATTAGCGCGCAGCGTATCAACGGCCATCGCCGCAGATTCTTTGACATCATCGAAAGTCATATGCTCATTTTGGATTTTGGATTTTAGATTAACACTTCGCGAATCTTGAATCTCGGAATCCAGGCTCGCAACTTAACTTGCTCGCCAATCCAAAATCCAAAATCTAAAATCTTAATTCACTCCGCCAAACACTTTTACGAGCCTACCCTCTCTGTCGAACATGACGATCAGATCATAATGGCCCTTGAGGCTCGTCCATCCGATACGTTTCCACAATTCGCCCTGATGCTCGCGCGCAGACCATCTCCAGTACTCATCAGGCTTTCTCAGAGTAACCTCAAGGGGGTCGCCCGCGATTTGTCTTACCTCATCTTTCATCATCCCCGTCTTGATCTGAGCGTGCGCTCTCTCGATCCTGTTCGAGACGCGCCGGTAGACGAACCGTTCGCGCGCCAGCTCAAGGCCGAAGATAACCACAAGCGTGGCTGCGATGATCGCCGCATACTTGATGACTGGACGCGCTTTGCTTTTCATCACTCCGCTCTCAACGCTTCAATCGGGTCGAGGCTGGCTGCGCGCCAGGCGGGCCACAGACCGCTGATGATGCCGACGATTGATGAGACTCCGACGCCAAGGACAGCCGAGGTCAGGTTGATCAGCAGCGGAAAGCCCATCAGAAAAGAGAGAACATAAGCGAGACCGAATCCTGTGACGACGCCAATCGCACCGCCGATGGCCGAGACCGCCACCGCCTCGATCAAAAACTGTTGGAGAATATCTTTGCGCCGCGCGCCGACGGCTTTACGAATTCCTATCTCCTTTGTTCTCTCCGTCACCGAGACCAGCATGATATTCATGACGACGATGCCGCCGACGACCAGCGAGATCGCCGCCACGCCAATCGTCACGATGTAGATGTTTGCGGTGGCTTTGCCGTAAAGGTCAAGAAACACGTCCTGCGTCTCAAGGGCGAAGCCGTCCTCTTCGTCGTTAAAAGTTTTGCCGCGACGATTACGCATGATGGAGCGCACCTGATCCTGCACCTCCGTCAGTTGTTCCGCCGAGGGCGCTTGAATAAAGATGACCAGAGAGCCATGCGCGCCGTACATCTTGATGTAGGTCGGGTAGGGAAGGTAGATCACATTGTCGCGCGAGAAGCCGAAGACCTTTCCCTTCGTCTCCGCTACTCCGACGACCTCGAAGGGGCGGCCAGCGATGCGTATCTCCTGGCCGATAACTTTCTCAGGCGGCGCATCGTTAAAAAGATTGGTGATAATATCCGTGCCGATGACGCACACGTCGCGTCCCGCCGCCTGCTCGCTCTCAGACCAGATGCGCCCCGCCTGCACGTTGACATCGTTGATGGGAAACATCGAGAGCGAGACTCCCTGAAGCGGCACGTTTTCCGACTTCTGATCGGAGTGTTTGATCAGCTCTCTGGCATTGGCCGTCAGTCCTGTGCGCCAGCAACTCGTACAGAGTCGCGCGATGGCCTCCGCATCCTCCTGCGTTACGTCCTTGTGCTTGTTGAACTTGATAAAGTCTTCGCGCGAGGTGATGATCTGCGGGCGTTTCGAGATGGTGAAAACCGTCGAGCCCTGCGAAGAGAAGGTCGAAGCGACCGTCTGATCGAGCCCCTTGATAATGGTGACGACGGCGATCACGGCTGAGACGCCGACGACAATACCGACTAAGGTCAGGGCTGTGCGCAGCTTGTTGGCGCGAAGCGAGCCGGCAGCGACGCGAAAGGATTCCCAGAGAGACGTAATACGCAGGCGCATAAAAAAACAGTGACGGGTAACAGGTAACGAGCGACAAGATCAAAACCTCCTGCCCGTCACCTGGCACTCGTCACCTGTCACCGCTTTATCTAATCCGTTCGTCCTTCTCGATCATCCCGTCGCGGATCGAGATGACGCGATGCGCGCGGGCGGCAATGTCCTGTTCGTGCGTCACGACGATAATCGTGTTGCCCTCGGCGTGCAGCTTCTCGAAGAGATTCATGATCTCATAACTGGTGTGCGTGTCGAGCGCACCCGTCGGCTCGTCTGCGAGCAGGATCGAGGGATGATTGACGAGCGCGCGGGCGATGGCGACACGCTGGCGCTGTCCGCCGGACAGCTCGTTCGGCTTGTGCATCATGCGGTCGGTGAGATCAACGGCAGCCAGAGATTGCTTGGCCCTTTCGTGACGTTCTCCCGAACTCATACCGGCATAGATCAGCGGAAGCTCGACGTTATGCAGGCTGGTCGCGCGCGCCAGTAGATTGAAGGTCTGAAAGACGAAGCCGACCTCCTGGTTGCGTATGCGCGCCAGCTCGTCGTCCTCCATTGCAGAGACCAAGCTGCCGTTGATCCAGTACTCGCCCTGAGACGGCGTATCAAGACAGCCGATCAAATTCATCAGGGTTGACTTGCCGGAGCCCGATGGGCCAATGATCGCCACGTACTCGCCCTTCTGCACGTCGAACGAGACGCCGTGCAGCGCATGCACTTCTTCGGAGCCCATGACATAAGTTTTCCAGATGTCTCGCATCGAGATAAGGGCGGCGGGAACGGCGTCCCGCGCAAGCAGGTCGCCATTCCTGAGCGCCCTATCCTCAACCTCTGATGCCGACATGGTCAGCGCTAGATCGCTCATTACTATTTACCCTCTGAATTCGAGTTCCCGTCTCCGGCCTTCTTTGTCTGTCGTTTGACCGTCTGACTTTCCTTGAGAGCCTTGAGCACACGGCTCGGCCCGGTGATTACCTCCATGCCGGGTTGGACGCCGCTCAGGATTTCAATGTCGGATTCGCCCGTGATGCCGGTCACGACTTCAATAAATTTGACCTTGTTGTTACCTTCCAGTATGTAAACGCCCTTGATGTCCTTTGGCTTATCCGTGGAGGCTGGCGTGGGCACGCTGCCCGCCACGGTCGGCGCGGGCGATGCGCCTGCTGCGGGCGGCGTCGGCGATTTTTCAACGATGGCCTGGAGCGGCACGGCGATGACGTTATTCTTCACCTGCGTAGTAATTGTGGCAGTGGCGCTCATGCCGGGCTTCAATCCGTTGCGAATATCGTCGGGCACACCCTGTAGTTGAACGACAACGCGGAACTCTTTGGCCTCCTGAACATTGATCTGCGTTTGAAGACCGCTCTGCGTTGCCGACTTGCCAAGAGCGAGCGGGGTCTTCTGCGTGACCGAGCCTGTGATTTCGCGGTCGGCGAAGGCATCCACCTTGATCTTCGCCGGTTGGCCCACCTCTACTTTGGAGATCTCCGTTTCGTCAACCTTGACCTCGACGTTGACCGTGGACATATCGGCGATGGTCAAAAGCGATGTCGTCGAAAGTCCGGCGACGGCGAATGTGCCGACCTTGGATGGAACGTCGGCGATAATACCGGTGATGGGCGCAAGTTGCGTGGCCTTGGCCAACTGGCTCGACTGGCCGCGCTGAAGAGCTGCCTGCTGGTTGGCGCGGGATTCGCTCGCCGCAACACTGGATTGCGCGCGCTGCACGCCGATACGCGAATCACGCACATTGACTCGTTGTTGATTGGCGCGGGCAATCGCTTCCTGCACGCCGATCTTTTGTGTCTCGTAATTGGCCTGTGCCGTGCGCAGCGCGACCTGAGATTGTTCCAATCGGTCACGCGCCGCGTCATACTCCGAGCGTGAAGCAACGCCGGATTCCACCAGCTCGGTCGTGCGCTTCAACTCGCGTTGCGCCGTATTGAGGTCAACCTGAGCGCGATCAACAGTGGTTTGCGAGGAGACTAGCTGCTGGCGAGCAGAAGCGACCGCCGCTTCGGCGACAACCAGTCCCTGCTGAGCCTGCGCAACCTGGTTCTGGGCTGCAAGGACCTGCGTGCGCGCATTCTGCACATCAGAGATTGCCGCCTGCGCGGCGGAGGCTTGCGCCTGCTGATTCGATTGAAGCTGTGTCGGGTCAAGCCGGACAAGGGGCTGGCCTTTCGTCACCAGATCGCCCTCTTTGACGAAGATTTCCTCAATGCGTCCCGCCACCTCGCTCGTCATATTGACGAACTGAATCGGGCGCACTTCGCCGGATGCCGTGACGGTCTGGCGAAGGTCTGGGCGCACCTCGATTTTGACGGTCGTGACTTCGGGCGCATCCTTGCGACTGGCAAAGACGCTAATAATGACGATCAATCCGAGCAACGCTACCGCGGAGACGATGATGATGATTTTCTTTCTTCGGCTTAAAGCCATCTCAATACCATTCCTTCTGATTAAGGGGTAAATGCTTTAGTCGGGTCTCGCGAGCCAACCTCGGAGGGACATTTTCCCAAAAGCGGACGCTTGGAATCCCATAGTCAGCGTAACTTCTACGTTGAAAGGCGACGCACAGTTTCAATTATAAGCTGTCACAGCATATAGAGAGAAACAGAGCCGGCAGAGAAAGCCCTGGCCGTGCGACCCGGAATCAACCGGATTCCGAAGTTTTGGGAAAGTGTTGTTGGCGACAATTTTCATTTCGCGTTACAATACGAACCTTCTCGCGCGAGGGCGGACTGCAAGTTTTCTCTCCTCGCGTAAGCCTGTCGTTTCGAGTTCGACGCCTTCTCAAAATATCGGGCGCTGGCGTGTTGGGTAAATCTTATGATCACCTGCGAGAGGTGCAATACGGAAAATATAGACGGGGCGCAGTATTGTGATGAATGCGGAGCCCCTTTGATTCCTTCAGCGCCGGATAAAAAGGGCGGGGGGACGAGCAATACCGGCGGCGGGACGGCTGGCGAGGGACTCGTCGGCAAGGCCAACGGCCCAATCGTCGCCGAGCAGGCGGCGAGCGCCGGTCAGCCCGCGCTCTCGCATTCGGTCTCTTCCGGTTCTATCGCGCTGATGGATGGCGCGCACTCTAAGTTGGTCATTGAGCGTGGGCGCTCAGCAGGCAAACAGTTTCCCTTAAGCGATGATGAATCGCAGATCGGGCGCTGGGATGCAGACGGCGGTATCTTTCCCGACGTTGATCTGGATGCCGACGACCCGGAAGCGAAAGTCTCGCGTCGCCATGCGCGCATCATGCGTCGCAATGATAAGTATTTCGTCGAAGATTTAGGCTCGACCAACGGCACTTTTATCAATCGCGGGCGGCGTCTGCTGCCCGGCGACCGGCAGCCTTTGCAGGACGGCGACGAGATTATCGTCGGAAAAACTTTTTTGCGTTTTCATATCGTTAAATAAAAGAAGAGACGTGCGCGCTACATCATTTGATATAGCACACGCAGGGGACGCGCCTCCGGCGAGGGGCGAAACTTAAGTTCAACCTTTGACGGTCGAGTCATCGAGAGATGTCTGTCTGCCAACAATGTGGCGCGACATTAGCGCCGGAAGATCCTTTTTGTGGTAATTGCGGCGTGCCGCAGCAACCGCAATCTGCCGGGGGAGCGGAAGCTTCAGGCGCGGAAGCCGGAGGCGCTGCCACCGTCGTTGCGCCATACCCTGAAAAAGAGAAAGAGATTGATCCCTGGGATACTAATGCCGACGAGCCGCCCGCCGAAGGCGGGACAAGCGAAGCAGCGCCGGGTCTCAGCGAATCCCAGCTTGACGCGACCATTTCGCCGGAGCAGGCGAAACGCCCGCTCGAAGAGGCGAAACAAAAAACGACAGCCGAAATACGCCGGGAGGTGAAGGAGTCTCCGGGGACTGCACGCGCCGGTTCGACCGGAGGTCGCCAGCCCACCGCCAGCAAACAGCTTGAAACGGGTATCGTTCTGGTCGGGCGCTACGAGATAGTGCGAAGAATCGGCGGCGGCGGCATGGGCGCTGTTTATCTGGCCAAGGATCGTAACCTGGGCGACGCGCCGCGTGCTGTTAAGGAGATGATCGAATCTCATATTGATAACAGTCAGCACGAGAAGGCGATCAACGATTTCAAACGCGAATCCCTGCTCCTGACCTCGCTCGAACATTCTTCCATCCCGACCATCTATGACTATTTTTATGACGATGGGGCGAGCCGCTTTTATCTCGTCATGCGTTATATCTCTGGCGGCGATATCGCGGCGCGCCTGAGAAATGCGCCGGGCGGGCGGATTGATGAAAAGACAGTCACGACCTGGGCCATTCAGGTGGCTGACGTGCTCGATTATCTGCACAGCCAGCGCACGCCGATTATCTATCGCGATCTCAAGCCGGCGAACCTGATGATTGACGGCAACTCCGGGCGCGTGATGCTGATTGATTTCGGCATCGCCCGTTGGGTGACGAAGCAGGAGAAGGGTGTGACGGCGGTCGGCACGATGGGTTACGCACCGCCGGAACTTTTTAGCGGTAAGGTCGAGCCGCGCTCCGACCTCTACTCCCTGGGCGCGACGATGTTTCATCTACTGACGGGCTCTGACCCGCAGGACAATCCGCTGCTGATCTTCGACTTTACGAAGAACCCGCGTCCGCGTCAGATCAACCCCGCGCTCTCGGCCGAGATGGAACGCATACTGATGCGCGCCGTCGAGCATAAACCGGAGTCGCGTTTTCGTTCGGCCGCCGAGATGCGCGATACGCTCGCGCATCATCTGGAAAGGCTGAAGGCGGGAGATGTCAGTTACGGCATGCCTTCTGGTCAGCAGCAGCAGGTCGGCGGCGAGACGATTCAGACCGAAATGGTCTTTTGCGGTTTCTGCGGAGGCCGCATCGCCGGCGACGATGTCTTTTGCGCCCACTGCGGCGCGCGCCAACCGCTGGCCGGAGTCGGTTCAAGCGCCGCGCTTCGCACGGCGCGCGCGACCGCCAAACTGATCGTCGCCGGCACGACCGAACTCGAAGCAGCTCAATTTCCTTTGCAGAAAGAGAGTAACCTGATCGGACGCTCAGACCCGCACTCCAACATCTTCCCCGAAGTTGATCTCTCCCAGTTCGACCGGGAAACCAAGGTCTCGCGTCGCCACGCGCGCATCTGGCGCGACGGGGAGGTTTTTCTCATAGAAGATTTGAATTCGGTTAACGGAACGGTCATCAACGATGACCTGCGACTTGCGCCGCGCCAGCCACGCGCATTAAAGAGTGGAGACAAACTGCGCCTGGGCGAGACCACGCTCCATTTTTTGGTAGGATAAACTCATTTTGGATTTTAGATTTTGGATTTTGGATTGGCGAGCGACAAAGGTCGAGAGCCTGGATTCCGAGGTTCAAGAGGCCGGAAGCGTTAATCTAAAATCCAAAATCTAAAATCCAAAATCGAATGACTGCTAGAATAGAAACTACACCATTGATCCAGACGCAAGGGAGCGAGCGCGCCGCGACGCAGATTGACCTTGACAGATTGCGCGCGCCGTTTTCCCTGCGTTGCGGTGCGCTCCTTATTGATTACATTATTCTGGTCGGCATCCTTGCCTTCAGCACGATTGTCGCGCGCATGTTCGGCGGAGGCTTACGTTCTTCGGGCGACAGCGCCGAGAATATGGGGCTCATCATCGCTCTGTCGGTGGCGCTCCTGAATTTTGTTGTCCTGACCGCGTGGCGCGGTCGCTCGCTTGGTAAATGGGCCACGGGCTTGCGCATTAGGCGAACAGACGGGCGGCGTGTGGGCGTCGGGCGCTCGCTCCTGCGTCATCTGGTGGGATACCCGCTTTCTCTCCTCATCTTTGGGCTTGGATTTCTCGTCGCGGCTTTCAACTCTCACGGGCGCGCGCTGCATGATATGATCGCCGGGACGGTCGTGGTGCGCGACACTACATCTCGCCGCACGCGCACTGTTCGCTAAAATCCTTGCGGATGGAAGAGATAAAGCAATGCCAAGGGAATGTCCAGGTTGTGGGGCCGCGGCGACGCTTGAAGCGCGGTTTTGCCGGCGCTGTGGCGCGACGCTCAAAGTTAACAGCGGGCACGACACAGCTTCGCCGATCTCGCCGAAGGCACAAACCGTCCCGCTCACAGACGAGGGGCGCACCACAGATGGCTTGTGGCCTGAAGAGTCGCACGAGCTCGCCTCCGGCACTTCCAGAATCAGACGCACAGAGATGGAAGACCTGCTCCGGCGCGTCAGCCGCGAGCATGGCGGCGATGGTCTAAGCCAACGGCAATCAGCCCATGCGGACGGATCAGGACTTGAGACCCCGCCATTCACCTCTACGCCTGAGTCGCCGCGCGACGCCGCGCCTTCCGACAAGACTTCGCCAGCAACAACAGCTACTACAACCATTGCTGCGCGCTCTCCGCGCCGGTGGCATCCGTGGCACTGGGCTATCTTAACTCTCCTGTGTGTGACGCTCGCCGCCTCGCTGCTGGGCTTCATAGCCTATCGCAAATCGAGAGTCACGAGTGCTGTCGGAGATACTCCGGTCGTCCCTGTCAGCGAAGACAAACAACCGGGCGCTTCTACAGCGGAGAGCGTGCCGCCGCCGGAGCAGGCGACAGCCGCCGCCCCTTCGTCACCTACAACAACAGCCGGGACGGAGCCATCGCCCGCACGAGGCACGGAAGCGGCGGCGCGTCCCTCGTCCGAAGTGGCCGCCGCATCCAGGACGACGCCTGTGCTTCCACCTGAGACAAGGCAAACAACGCCGTCATCTCCTCCGGCGCTTTCCGCCCGCGACCACTACCAGCGCGGGGTTCAATTGTGGGAAGGGGATCGTCGCGCCGCCCTTGAATCGTTTCGCGCGGCCGCCGCCGGGGGCGTCGCGGACGCATATTTTTATCTGGGCTCCGAGTATTACCCGGCTGGCCGCGACCCCAGAGCATTGAGTGAGGGCGAGTTGAGTGCCGCGCTGAACTATTTCCTGCGTGCGACGAGCGGGCCTCACAGCGCGCAGGCGAGCCGCTCGGCGCAAGCCCTGGGCAAAGAATATGAGCGTCGTAAGAAACAATCCAGACCGTAAAGACGTTTCGCCTTCTGTGTGGTAGGTTAAAAGTGAAAGACAGCAGTCCAGCTTAAAACAACAGACTCGACGCTCTCTTTTGCAAGCAGCTAGAGAACGAAGAAGCCGACAATCAAGACGATGCCCGAACTGATCATCAAGTATCCGGACCGTAGCCCCGACACCTTCCCTTTAGGTCGCCTGCGGATCACCCTTGGGCGCTCCGCCCGCAACGACCTCTGTATCCCCGATCCGTTCGCCTCGCGCGTTCATGCCGAAGTGCGCAAAGAGGGCGACGAGTACATCCTGCAAGATTTGGGCTCTGCCAACGGGACGCTTTATAACGGCGCTCCCGTCGGCGGCCCCTTATCGCTCAAGCCCGGCGGGCGTATTCAGATCGGCGAGACCGAGATTATCTTCGATGATCAATCCGTATTGATGGGCGCGACGATGATCACCGACAATAACTCGATGCCCGAGATGGAAGCGACGATTGCTTTGAACTCGGCGGATCGCACCACTTCTGGGCTTCTGGAAGCCATCGAAGGGGCGCGCACGCAACCTGATCCTGAAAAACCCAAAGAACGCAGGGAGAGGCAAAGCGACCTGCTCGCGCTCATTAGCAAGGTGGGCGTGACGCTGCTGGCTTCGGCCACCCTGGGCGAAACGCTGCAACAGATCGCGGCGCTCGTCTTCGAGGCCGTGCCCGCTGATCGCTGCCTGATCATGATGCGAGACGAAGGGAGCGATGAGCTAAAGGTCACCGTTGCACGGTTGCGCGACCGTCAGGGCAATGTCGGCGAGATTCGCGTCAGCCGCACGATCATGGAAGAGGTCATCGGCAAGGGCAAATCCGTACTCACGTCGGACGCGCAGCACGACCCGCGTTTTATGAGCAGCACGACAACGCTTCAGGGCATTCACTCCGTCCTGGCCGTGCCTTTGGGTGTCGGCGAGAAAGTGTTCGGCATTATTTACGCCGATTCTCCCATCGCCGAGGGAAGATTTACGGAAGATCATCTGAAGGTCTTAACGACGCTCGCCTCTGTCGCGGCGATTCGCGTGGAGAACGCCCGCCTCCTTGAAGAACAGATAGACCGCCAGCGCTTGGAGCACGAACTGCAACTGGCGAGCGAAATCCAGCAGCGCTTTCAACCAACCGCGCCGCCGCAAGTTCCAGGCTACGAGCTACAAGGCATCAGCTTTCCCTGTTACGAGATCGGCGGCGATTATTACGACTTTATCGAGCGCGAGGATGGCCGTCTGATCATTACACTCGGCGACGTGTCGGGTAAGGGAACCGCCGCCGCGCTTTTGATGTCGTCGCTTCATGCGGCGGTACACGCGCAGGCCGCGTCGCACGATTCGCTGGTCGAAACGATCAGCGCGGTCAATCGTTACCTCGCCGCGAATATTCCGTCCAACCGTTTCGTGACCCTCTTTTACGCCGAGCTTGATCCGCGCACGGGCACGCTACTTTTTCTCAACGCGGGGCATAATCCGCCGCTCATCGTTCACGAAGCGGGCACGGTCGAACAACTCTCTTCGGGCGGGCTCCCGCTAGGCATCAAGCACGATGCCCTTTTTCGCGAAGGCCGCACGCAATTGCAGCCGGGCGATGTGCTGGTAATCTATTCGGATGGCGTGTCTGAGGCGGGTAACCCGCAGGGCGAAGAGTTTGGCCTCAAGCGCCTGTCTGATACGGTCGCGCGCAATATCGAATCGAGCGCCGCAGGCATTCGCGACCGCATCGAAGCGGCGCTCACGAAATTCGCCGAAGGGACGGCTGCCGCAGACGACATTACGCTCGTCATCGTCAAGCGACAGGCCGAAGGCGCGATGGTCGCCGCCTCATAAAGTAAAAAGGTAAAAGGAAAAAGTAAGAAAGGTGATCAAAACCTGTCTTCACTTTTTCCTTTTACCTTTTTTTTACTTTTGCCTTTCTGAATATTCCGCCAGCATGTTGCAGAAGAGTCTTCCCTGATCCTTCGCATCTTCTAAAGCCTGATGGGCAAGTTCCGGCTGTTCGTCGAACCATCGCGGGGGCATACTGGATTTTGTGGTCTCGTGAAAGTTTGTCCCGAGAAGCGACCACGCGAAGGTCTTGATGTCGAGCGCGACATATGAGAAGGGACTCTCGCCTGTAAACTTGATTAAATACCACTGCACAAACATGTAGTCGAAGGCGACAGGGTAGGCGACGAAGACGGGCTGGCCCGGCAGTGCTTTTAGCCATGCGACGTACTGGTGCATGACCTCTTCGGGGGAGCGTGGATTTTCCCGCGAAGCTTCCCATGCACGCGGTTGCGTCTTCCACCACTTCATCGTGTCCGGGTGCTCGGTCGCTTCGGGTAGCTGTTCAAGATTGGCGTAAAAGGTCGAGACCAGCGTTTTGTCCGCGAGATATGCGGCAGAGCCTAGACTGAGCATCGAATACGGGCCGGGGATAGGCCCATCTGTCTCGACATCCGTGCTGACGAAGATTTCGGTCATTAATAATCCTTAGAATTGTGCTGGCAGAGCAAAGTATCCATCCTCGCCCGGCTCGAATTCGGCAACTTGCGCCACCGCATCAATATTCAACTCGCCATAGATGTGTGGAAACTCCTGCCCCTCGCCTGCTAAGTCTTCATATAGAATCTCTGCTTTGACGCGATTCGTGTTGATTCCGAGCAGCACCAATCCCGTCTGGCCGCGAAAGCGCAAATTAGCAACCTCTATGACTTGATCGCGCGTCGAGCAGTGTATAAATCCCTCGACCGGAAGCAAGGGTGTCCGGTATGTTCCTTCTGTCTCTGCTCTATCCCAGTCCGCGCGCGTCGTGATGTGGAAAATGAATGCCATTGGTGTTTGCATGACCAGCGCTCAACTGTTTTTTTTATATCCGGCGCGGAGACTCTCTCCTGTGTCAGATTATCGGGTGTGCGCTCCAGCCTTACTTGATCTTCTCGGTTGATTCGGACTCCTCCGGGCGATAGTAGTCAATCAATAGATCAAGCATCGCCTGTTCGCTCTCGCCCGCGCCGGTGAACCTGAGAGCGAAGCCCATCTCCTGAATCAGATAGACGACTTCGCCCCACAGATATATCCAACCCTCTGTCGGCGTCTCAATCTCAAGGCGTACCAACTCGCCCTGCTCGACCTCGTCTGAAGTGAGGATAAAGCAGCCGGTGGCGCTGATGTCGCTGACAGTCCCGGCGCGACGGGCCAAAACGCCCTCCCATTGCGCATTAAGATTTACCCGGACACGCTGTGCTATTCTTCGCTCGCTCATCTCGAATCGTTCTTTAGAAGTAAAAAAAGGATCGCAGACATTATTGTATTAGATCAATTTTCAATTAGGTATGTGGAAAATTGACAACTCACCACAGCAGGCACCGCAGGACACGGAGGATGCACGGAGGCTTGAATGCCACTCACCCCTCTGTGCCTCCTCTGTGCGCTCCGTGGTAAATCTCTGCTCTGCATATTTGTGTTCTTAATTGCAGCGCGCGCTTAACTTAAAGCTGTGCGAGGCTCTCCCTGATTCTTTCCGCGCTTTTTTCGCCGATCCCGTCAACCATCTCCAGGCCGCCTCCGCTGGCGAAATTCTTCAGATCATCGAGCGAAGAAATCTTGAATCGCTGGTGCAGAAGACTCGCGGTCTTGAGACCGATGCCGCTCACCCTCAGCAGATCAAGCGTGGTTTCCGGCGTCTCCGCGACCAGCTTTTCCCAGGCATCGAACGTGCCCTTTTCCAGCAACTCGATGATCTTGCCGCTGATGGCCTTGCCCACGCCGGGGATCATTTGTAAGCCTTTCGCGCCCTCTTCGTTGCTGATCGTTTTGAGCTGTGTCGGCCACGTCTCGATCACTTCGGCGGCGTTGCGGTAGGATCGTATGCGATAACGATCATCGCCGCGAATCTCCATCAGGTTCGCGAGCCGGTTAAAACGCTCGGCAATCCCTTCGTTGTTCATCGCCCTTACCTTGCGCCTCCAGCCGAATAACCCCATCGCCCGGCCATTATACATAACCGGGGCGTGACTAATCAGGCATCCCGTTGGATAATGAAAGAGTCTAAGCCTTCTCCCCAAGAAATTTATCCATTTATGAGGATCAGAATGAGATTGGGAAAACCTTTGTGCGCGCTCCTGGTCGCGCTCTTTATCATTTCGACTATCAGCCCACGAGCGTTCGCAGACGAGGGCATGTGGCCTTTTAATAATGTGCCGAAGCAGGAGCTAAAGCGGCGTTACGGTCTGACCATCACCGATGCCTGGATCAAAAAAGTTCAGCTCGCATCCGTGCGCCTCAATAATGGCGGCTCCGGCTCGTTCGTCTCCCCGGACGGGCTCGTGATGACCAATCACCACGTCGCGGAAGATACGCTCCAGAAATTGAGCACCGAGCAGAAGGACTACATGAAGAACGGCTTTCTGGCGCGCACCCATGCCGAAGAGGCCAAAGCTCCTGACCTTGAGCTAAACGTATTGATGAGCATTGAGGATGTAACGACGCGCGTCAACGGCGTCGTCAAGCAGGGCATGAACGCCGGTGCGGCCAACGATGCGCGCAACAGTGCGATCAAAGTCATAGAGGATGAGTCGAACAAGGCGACGGGCTTGCGCTCCGATGTCGTCACGCTCTATCAGGGCGGCCAGTATCATCTTTATCGTTACAAACAATATACGGACGTGCGACTGGTCTTCGCGCCCGAATCGGCAATCGGATTCTTCGGCGGCGATCCGGACAACTTCGAGTTCCCGCGCTACAATCTGGACATGGCGCTGTTCCGCGTCTACGAGAACAATCAACCCGTTAAGACCGAAAACTATTTCGCATGGTCAAAGGCCGGCGTGCGCGATGGCGAGCTGATCTTCATCTCCGGCAATCCCGGCTCGACCGGACGCCTCGATACGGTTGCGCATCTTGATTTTCTGCGAGACTTCGGCCTTCCCTTTATGCTCAAGTGGTACAACAATCGTCTGGATGCTTTGCGCAAATACAGCGCGCAGGGAGAGGAGCAGGCGCGGCGCGCTCAATCTGAAATTTTGAGCATCGAAAACGCCGTCAAGCTCTGGCGCGGGCAGGTCGAGGGCCTGCGCGATAAAACGATCATGGCGAAGAAGATCAAGGAGGAGCAAGCCTTGCGCAGTATGATCGCGGCTGATCCGAAGAAGAGGAAAGAATATGCGGGCGCATGGGATGCGGTTGCCGGGGCGCGCAAGGCGCTTCAGTCTTACGAGCGCGAGCGCAGATTCCTCGAAGGCACGACAGGATATAGGACGGCTGGCTTTCAATCAACGCTCTTCGACATTGCGCGCAAGCTCGTGCGCCTGGCCGCTGAAAACACCAAGCCTACGGAGGAGCGTCTGCCGGACTTTACGGACGCCGCACGCGAGACTCTTGAGCTGGGCCTCTACTCAAATGCGCCCCTGTATGATGATCTGGAGAAGGCAAGACTGACGGCATCGCTGACCTTCATGCGCGACGAACTGGGCGCGAATAATCCGCTGGTGCGCAAAGTCCTCGGCGGCCTTTCTCCCGCCGAGCGCGCCACGGAACTCATCGGCGGGACAAAACTCAAAGACGTTGAGACACGCAAGCGTATCGCCTCCGGCGGAGTCAAGGCCATTGAAGATTCGACCGATCCGATGATCGTGCTGGCGCGAGCCTTAGACACGGAGGCGCGCGCCGTGCGCAAGCGTTACACGGATGAACTGGAGGGCGTCGAGCGCGAGAGCTACGCCAAAATCGCGCGCGCGCTGTTCGACATCAATGGGACGAAGATGTATCCGGATGCGACCTTCACGCTGCGCCTGGCGTTCGGGCCTGTCAAGGGCTACACCGAGAACGGCAAACAAATCATCCCGTTCACGGACTACGCCGGGCTCTACAATCATTCGGCGGTGCACAACAACCAGCCTCCGTACCAGTTGCCCGCCCGCTGGTTAGAGAAAAAATCCGCGCTCGATCTCAAGACCCCTTTGAATTTCGTGGCGGCCGTGGATTCCACGGGCGGCAACAGCGGATCGCCCGTCTTCAACAAGAACGCGGAGATCGTCGGCCTGCTCTTCGACGGCAATATCCAATCGCTGATCGGTGATTATGTTTATGATGAGACGCAGAATCGCTCGCTCTGCGTTGACTCTCGCGGAATGATCGAGGCCCTGCGCAAAGTCTACGGCGCAAACGAAATTGCAGATGAGCTGACGAGATAGATAAGAGAAGGCCGTCGTAAACACGAACGGGCAGAGATTGAGAAGCACGATTCTCAATCTCTGCCTGTAACTTTGAAGGCCCGCGCTTTATTTGGGTTTGCAGTTTTATTCTTTACGCCTTTATCATCCATCCGAGCTTACGCACCTGCAAAATCTTTCGAGAGCATTGACGATATGGCAGACTACCTGATTGACGACGAACTGGCGGAGGAAGACGTTCTGGCGTGCGCGACGCGCGTCGCCGAGACCATTGATAATCTGGAAGGACACGGCGAAGCGATGTCGGCGATGGCCGCGCGTTATGCCGATGCAGGCCAGTTGGACTTCGCTGCCGCCATCGTCGAGACCATTAATGATCCTTACATCAAAGACGAGGCGCTCGCCTCGGTCGCCGTCAAGGCTGCCGAAGCCGGAGAGAGCGCGTCGGCTTTGCAGTTACTCAGAAGCGTCGAAGACCCCAGCTTTCGCGCCTCGGCGACGGCGAAAGTAGCCGTCAAGCAAGCGGAGGCGGGCGACTACGATTCGGCCATGGAGATCGCCGGCCGTATGGATGATGCTTCATCCACGATGGCTGAAATCGCCGTCAAATGCGCTGAAGGCGGGCAGCATGACAAAGCTTTAGAGATCATTCAAACCATAGAGTATGCGCCTTCGGCTGTCTGGGCTTTGACGGAGCTGGCGGCAAGAGAAATTAAAGCCGGGGAATATGCAGAGGCCGCTGCGGTGCTGGCTCAAGCTTTAGGGCTCGCCCGTTCAATCGAGCTGACGAAAGACAGGGCCAGCATGTTGATCGAGGTCGCCACGAAATATGCAGATGCCGGAGAGCGCGAGCAGGCGGCGGAAATCTTACAGGAGGCTTCGAGCCTTGCCGGGACGATAGAGATTACAAGCTTGAGAGAAAACGCACACGCGCATGTCAGCCTCGGATACGCGCACATCGGTGATGATGCGCGCGCAAACAAGGAGGTCGCGGAAATAGAAGATGCTTTTCAAGCGGCTCAGGCACTAACCGGCATCGCCTCGAAGCATCTCAATGCGGGGCGACAGGATGAAGCTCTGCAATTGCTCTCGCGTGCGCTTCAACGTGTCGTTGACGAAGAGTTTTACGACGAAAACAATTATCCGGCGTCCAAATACAGGGCGCTCACAGACATTGCCGTGCAATACGCCGCCGCCGGTCAAACAGAGCGCGCGTCGCAGACGGCCCGGATGATCGAGGGCGATAAAGAGAGAGACAACGCGTTGATGAATATCGTCCTGTATCTCATCAGGACAGAAGCTTGCGATTCGGCCCTGCACATCGCGCGACTGATAGAGGACAATTATCTTAAGACACTCGCTTTTACTCAAACGGCGTGGTCGCTCCTGAAAACAGGTCAACAGGAACAGTCTCTTTCACTACTATCCGAGGCGGCGCGCGCGGCTGAAAGTATAGAATGGGCCTATCAAAAGACTCTGGCGCTGATTGAGATTGCGCTCAAATACGCGGAAGCGGATCGCAAGGAAGAGGCTGCAAAACTTTTATTGCAAGCGCTTGAAACGAGCCGCACCACCGGAAGCGAATTCTATATGGCCCTGTCTTTAGCTCGCCTGTCGGATGCTTATCATGAAACGGGTATTGAGACAGATGAAAGTGTCACTGATCTCTTGCGCGAGATCGTCATCAAGCTCGACTGATAAGAATCTTTTGCAGCATGTCCACGGCGCACAGCTTCGATAGAGGATCAGTGAGTCTCTTAACTTGCCTGTTTAGAAATCTGCTCTAGGCTTTCTCTAAACCCGCGTACTTCTCTATTAGTTTCTTCTGCCCGAATCCGGGAAAGCTCACCGTCAGCTTGGCCGAATCGCCCACGCCTTCGCGCCGGAGAACGAGGCCGCGACCATACTTCGGATGACGCACGTGCGAGCCGGGAGTGAAATCGCCGCCCGCTCCCGATGAAGTGGAGCGCGACGGATTGGAAGCGTTCGCGGCCTGCGCGCGCCGCTTGATCGCCGGTTGATCCTGCTGCGCTCCCGTGTTGGATTGGCCCAACTGCTGGCCGCGCTTACGGAAAAACTCCGCGATGGAATCCACGCTGTCATAGGTCTTGCCGCTATATTTGGTTCGCTCATGCGACTCGCCACGCAGCGCGGTGACGGCGCGTTTGTTCTCAAGCGTCGAAGAGTTGCGGGCGAAAGAGAGCCATGAGGGGCCGCGCGAGAGGTCTTCCATCAAATCGTGCGGCATCTCGTTTAAGAATTGCGAAGGCTCTGCGGCCATCTCTTCGCCATAGACGCGTCGCTTCATCGCATGCAGGACATAGAGAAATCTTTCGGCGCGCGTGATCGCGACGTAACAGAGTCGTCGCTCTTCTTCCAACTCCGCGGGGTCTGTGGCCGAGCGCGAGTGCGGAAATAAACCGTCTTCCATCCCGACGATAAAGACGAGCGGGAACTCCAACCCTTTGGCCGAATGCATCGTCATCAAAGTGACCGGAGCATCACGCTTGTACTGGTCTGTATCCGAGACGAGCGCAGCGTGATCTATAAAATCGCGCAAGCCCTCCTGCTCCTGCTTATCATAATCAACGGCAGCGTTAACGAGTTCCTGCAAGTTCTCAAGCCGCGCTTCGGCTTCGTCGGAGTTCTCCGCCTTCAAATAGTTGGCATAACCAGTATCGAGAATGGCCGCCTTGACCACGTCGGAGACGGGCGTTTCCGACTGCGCAGCGCCCGTCGCGTCTTTTACCAGCTCTGTAATGATATTTTGAAAATTCTTGAGGGCGGAGGTGGCGCGTGGGCTCAAGCCTTCGCCCTTGTCCGTCATAATGGCAATCGTCTCCCAGTGCGAGACGCCGTAATCCTTCGCGCGGCGCGCGATCTCATCCAGTGTCTGCTTGCCCAATCCGCGCGGCGGAGTATTGATCACGCGTTGCAGCGCGATGGAGTCATGCGGGTTGAGCGCCAGTTTGAGATAAGAGATGATGTCGCGGACTTCAGCGCGCTCGTAAAAAGAGAAGCCGCCGACGATGTTGTAGGCAATACTGGCGCGCCTGAGCGCCTCTTCAAAGACGCGCGATTGCGCGTTGGTGCGATAGAGAACAGCGGCGCGTAGGTCGGGTTCGGCGCGCCGGTGATCCTCTATCTTGGCGGCGACAAAACGCGCCTCGGCTTCGGAATCGAATGCCTGGTAATAGCGTATCCGCTCGCCCGATGGATTGGCCGTCCAGAGTTGTTTGCCTTTACGCTCGGTATTGTGCTTAACGACCGCGCCCGCTGCATCCAGTATGTTCTGCGTCGAGCGATAATTCTGTTCCAGCCGGATTACTTTCGTGTTCGGATAATGCTCCTCGAAGTTGAGAATATTAGTGATGTCTGCTCCACGCCAGCGGTAGACGCTTTGATCGTCGTCGCCGACGACGCAGATGTTCTGTTGTTTCTCGGTCAACAAACGGATCAGCGCGAACTGGATCGAGTTGGTGTCCTGGTACTCGTCTACCAGTATATAGCGAAATTTATCATTGTACTTCTCGCGCACCTCGGGTACGCGCCGCAGCAGTTGAACGGTCTTGATCAGGAGATCGTCGAAGTCTAGCGCATTGTTATTGCGCAGGCGCTCTTCATAAAGGCGAAAGACGCGCGCAATGGCCGCGCGCTTCTCATCGCCATACTCGACGCGCGCGGCGTAAGATTCGGCATCGTCGCCCTGACGATTCTTCGCGCCGCTGATCGCACCCTGCGCCGCGCGTTGGCCCAACTGCTTATCGTCGAAGCCCAAATCCTTGATGCAGGCCTTGACCAGCCTCACGGAATCGTCCTGATCGTAAATCGTAAAGGAGCGCGTGTAGCCTTCCCCGAGCGCTTCTATGTGCTGGCGAAGTATTCGCACGCAAAGGCTGTGAAAAGTAGAGAGCAGCGGCGCGCTCGCCATCCTCGTGTCGCTCAGAAGCCGCTCGACGCGCGTGCGCATCTCTTCGGCAGCCTTGTTCGTAAAGGTGACGGCGAGAATATTGTGCGGAGCGATGCCGCGCTCGGCGATCAGATAAGCGATGCGAAAGGTAATAACGCGCGTCTTGCCGGAGCCAGCGCCAGCCAGAATGAGAATCGGCCCGTCAGTTTCCGTGACGGCCTCACGTTGTGGCGGATTGAGCTGCGAAAGAAAGTCCATGATAAAAAGTAGTCAGCAATCAGTAGTCAGTAGTCAGCAATCAGTTTTTCATCGCTTTCAGCTGACTACTGATTGCTGATTACTTTATTAATTTCTGTATCGCCTTGAATTGTTCATGCCGTGCGTCGCGCATCAATTCAAAGAGCGCCATTTCTGTCGAGGTGGGGATGGCCCCGCTCTGTTGCATCCTGGTGAAGGCGAGTTGTTTATTCTGCGCGGTGCGCGCCGTGATGCAATCCGTCAGCAGATGTACCTGAAACCCGCGCGCCAGCAGATCATGTGTGGTCTGGTTGACGCAGATGTGCGCCTCTATGCCGCAGACGAGAATCGAGCGTGCGCCCGCGCGCTCAAGCGCCGTTTCAAAGCTTTGCGCGCCGCAAGAGCTGAAAGCGGTCTTCTCGATGATCTCAAGATTGTCGGGCAAGACCGCCCTGATCTCGTTGGCCGTGTGGCCCAAACCCTTCGGATACTGTTCGGTGACGATGATGGGAACGTTTAAGAGCTGCGCGGCATGGGCCACGAGCGCAATGCGCGCCGCCGTCTCCGCGAAATCTGAGATCGAGGCGCGAAAAGCCTCCTGCATATCTATGATGACGAGCGCCGTCTGCGCCGCGTCGAGCGTATTCTGATGCTGCATGTGAACTCCTTACGAAGATATTTAAACACACGATGGTCAGCCGGGTCGAATAGAGCGTCAAACTTTTTCTGGATATAAGATATGACCCTTGATATACTGCTCGGCCGCTGGCGTTTTCTTTGACCTCCGGGGACTATCTTTGTCAGGAGCTGCGCATTTTCTCCCGAGCGCGTAGCACTCCTCATCCTCCTCAATCCTTTCACTATAATAGGGAGGGCGGCCCGCTTTTGAACCCATTGACGCCTCTATGGGCCATCAAGTCTTATGAACTTCTCTTTATTGCTGCTGGCGATCTATAGAACGATCTTTCTCGCCAGGCTGGATAGATGTTTGAACCCTTGAGCGTGTGGCCGTCCGCTTAGAAAGGATATATTGCTCGATTGGATAAGAAAGATGAAACGCCGCCGGGTGAAAAGACGAAATCCGCCAAGCGCGTCGTAAGAGCTGAAGGCAACATCAGGGCACGCGAGCGCTCTTTCAGGAATCAGCGTGCGGCTACCTTGCGCCCCTCTGATGAACCGGAGGCCGAAGCGTCAGGCAATGCAGCGGAAGCTGAACATGATAATACCGGAAACGAACATGATGATGCCTTGCAACCGGGTGAGAGTCGTCAAAAGCTGATCACACAATATCGCGGGCGACAGCGTAAAGGAGACGAGACGCCGAACGAATCAACGCGCGAGACGAGAGCCCCAACGCACACCACTTCGCCGGACTCAAGCGATTCGCCCGACGACGATGTTGATCCGCCATAGCTGAAGTGTGTCGCAGGTGCGGAGTCTTTCTGCATTAGTCCAGGCGTCATGCATCCGAGCCCTAACATATCTCCCAGATAGTATTCCTTGTTTGTCCACAAAGGAGTCGAACCGCAATGCCGCCCCGCAAGTCTTCAACACGTAATCGCGGTGAACCGTCAAAAAGAGTATTCGCAGAAGCCAAATCATCCAATCCTTTCGACCGCCAGCGCTCCTTTCTGAAACAGCGATACGCCGTCCTGCGCTCCACAGGTGAGAGGGCCGCCGATGCAACAGACGCTTCAACACTCGGCGCAGTAGTTACAGCGGAGGCAGCAAAACCATTTGACACAACCACAGTTGAAAGCTCAACGCGCCCCTTACCGCCGGATTTTCGCCGCCGCGTAACCGAGGCATATCGCAAGCGACAGCAGCAGCAGCACCAGCAACGACAACAGGGCAGCGCCCCGGCAAACTTTGATTCAGCTTCTGCTGAAGTGATTACCGAAAGGGATGCTCCGCTGCCCGCTCCGGCGAATAACTGGATTCCCATAGGGCCTTCGGTGCTGCGCCAGGGACAGGCCGTAAATCGCCCCCCCACCAGTGGGCGCGTGGCGGGCCTCGCCGTCGCGCCGGACGGACGGCGCATTTATGTAGCCAGCGCCAATGGCGGCGTGTGGCGCTCTGATGATGGCGGGCACGTGTGGCGCTCGACGATGGATGCCTGGGATTTGAATCCGACTACAAGAGCATCCGATTCGCTGGCCTGCGGCGCTATCGCCATTGACATGAATGATCCGGATCGCGTCTATGTCGGCACGGGCGAAGGCGGCGGTGATGCCTACTTCGGCGTTGGCCCAATCCGTAGCGACGACGGAGGAAAAAACTGGATCACGGAAGCGACCGCGCCGGGTGCGACATCGCTAGAAGGCAGCGGCTTTTATCGCCTGGCGGTTGATCCCGCTAATCGTGAAAGGGTGTTGGGCGCGGCCGAAGTCGGTCTCTACCGGCGCGAGCCCGATGGCGAAGGCCTTTATCACTGGGTCAGAAAACAGTCCGGCAACTTTAGCAGCGTCGTCGTCGCGCGCAGTATTAGTAGTAGTAACGGCTCCGATAAAACGACCTTTTACGCAGCCATGCGCGAGGGCAGTGTCCTGATGTCTAACGAGGGCCATGCCTGGACGACCATCGGCGCAAACTTTCCGACGGAAGATGTCGGGCGCATAGGCCTCGCCGTACAACCCAACAATCCTAACGTCGTCTATGCACTGGTCTCACGTCTGAGCGACAGCCACGTGCTCGGCGTGTGGCGGCTCGACAAGGGCGATGACAGGTGGCGCAAGGTTAGGGGCGTGCCCGCCGATCTCTTCGGCGATGATCCGGCAGAGGAAGGGCAGGGTTGGTACGATCTCGCCATCGCGGTTGATCCGAATAATATCAATCGCATCTATCTGGGCGGCTCGGCCAAAGATGTCGGGGACATCTGGCCCAGCTCCATCTACAGTTGCCTTGTCACCAGCAGCGGCGCGGGCGCAAACCTTTCCTACCGCATGATCGCTAAATATATCGGCGCGAATGTTCACGCAGACATCCACGCGCTTGAGTTTACGCCGGGGGATTCCGATCAGCTCTGGGTCGGCTGCGACGGCGGCGTCTTCCACACACTCGATGCGACGGGCGCAGCCAGCTTTGTGGGGCGCAACGTCGGCCTCTCGACGCTCATGATGAATAATCTGACGCTGCATCCGACCGAAGAAGCGGTGCTTTTCTGCGGCACGCAGGATAACGGAACGAGTCGCTATACGGGCGAGGAAGTATGGCTGCACTCGGCCTGGGGCGATGGCGGGTTTGCCGTTATCAACTGGCACGATCCCTACAAGGTGCTGCGCACATACATCGGCGGAAATATTCAGAGGGCCAGGGACGGCGGGAAGTGCTACGATTCATGGCTGGACGCAAGCCTGCCACAGAAACATCAGGGCCGCGGAGAGTTTTATGCTCCGCTGGCCGGCACGCCGCGCAACACAAGCGCACCTCATGAAGCCAAACTAGTCTCCTTCGGCGGACGCCGCCTCTGGCTGAGCACCAACTTTGGCAGCACATGGCGTTCGCTCCCGACTAATGATACGAACATTGTTGATGATAATAGCCCGGACGCACTGCCTCAGCCCGAAGATGGCGCTGTTGAGAATAATTTTCTGTCACTGGTCTTCGCCTCCGGCAACCGACTGTACGCCGGAACGACCATCGGCGAGGTTTATCGTTTTAAGAAGGCAGGCACGAAATGGACTCGGAAGAAAATCAATGCCCCGCCCCTGCTTACGGGTGGGCCAATCACCGAAATCATTGTTGACCCGGCAGACAGGAGCGGAGATTCAATCTACGTGACATTGGGAGGGCACGGCGATTATCGTCACGTCTGGCACTTTGACGGGCACATATGGAAGCAAAGAAGCGGCCCTGCGTCCGACACCGACAAGCGCCTGATGGATATTCAGCACAACACCATCGCCATTGACACGGCTCACCCCACACATCTCTACGTCGGCGCAGACATAGGCATCTGGCGCTCGACCGACAGCGGCAGGCATTGGGAGACATTCTCCTACGGTCTTCCAGATGCTGCTGTGCTTGACCTGAAAATACATAAAGAGCGCAGGGTGCTCCTGGCAGCGACGCACGGGCGCGGCGTCTATGAGTACAGGCTGGATGAAACGACCATGCGTGCCGTTGAAATCTACCTGCGCGATACTCAACTCGATAGGGGGCGGCACACGAGCGTCGAGGGCATTGATGATCCGACGGAGAAGGGAAGGCAGGTAAGCCTCGGACAGAGCCCGGATATCAAAATTGATGCGCCGTCAAAAACAGGCGCTTACCAGACACCAACTAACCAGATCAATTTTTACCAGTTCGTTGACCTGATAGATGACGAAAGCGAGCGCGTCGCCACGACCGATCCTTCCGAGGGGACGGCCATCAATCGCGTCTACGTGCAGGTACACAATCGAGGATTGACTTCGGCGCTCAATGTTCGGGTCATGTTGTTGCTGGCGATGAAGAATGCGGGGAAGAGCCCGCGCCTGCCGCCGGGTTATGCGGCCAGAGTTCGAGCCGGACACCAGATCAACACGCCGCAATGGAGAACCATCGGCACGCAGACCCTGTTGGACGCTCGCGTCGGACAGCCTCCCATCGCGGCTTTCGATCTTCCCTCAAATTTGTTGCCGTCGCCCGCAGACCTCAATGGCCTTGACTCCCACTGCCTGCTCGCCCTGCTCCATTGCCCGGCCGATCCATTCACGAATAGCGAGACCGATGTCGAGGCATTAAGTGCGAGCGAGCGCAAAGCCGCCTTCAAAAACCTGAACATCGTCCCTTTCAAGGGCACACTTCCGCCTTGATTCTCATGTTTTTGATGCGCCCGGAATCCAGCGCGATACTTTCAGACAATACTGCTCGTAGGATTCTCCAAACTTTCGTTTCAAAGTAGGCTCTTCGTAGAAGATAACCCACAGGTGAAACACTGAGAATACTATTGCAGCATAGATGAGGATCAGGGCTGACTCAAACAGTATCACCTCTCCGGCAAGCACAAGCAAAGCAGCCACGTACATCGGATTCCTGACATAACGGTAGAGGCCTCTCACCACTATCTCTTTCGGCGGGTCAAAGGGAGCTGGCGTCCCTTTCCCGGTAAAGGTGAAGTCCCAGGCGCACCATAGATAAAGTAATGCTCCAACAGCAATGGGAATTAACCCTGTGAACCGAACGCTTGACGGCCTCATAGGGAACAACTCAAGTTTAGAAGAGAGCAGCAGATAAGGCACTAATATAGTCAACGTGCCCGGCACGAAAACAGACCAGAGCAATGTTTTTATTGCAGTCATAACATGCTGCGTCAATCAAGCCTGACTTTCTGAATCAACCCGCCCCGCGCGAACAGCCTTCAGCATTATCAGGTAAGATTACGATGAAAGAAATAGTATCGGCGCAACTAGTTGAATGAGTTGTTCTCAGGCGCTCGATCAGCCGATGGCGGCGAAGAAACATTCCAGCTTTTCTGCGTCAAGCTTTCCATCAGTCCTCACGCCGCTGCAAACATCCAGACCGAAGGGGTGAACCTGCTCGACAGCCTCTGCAACGTTAGAAGGGTTGAGCCCACCGGCCAGAAACACCGGCACCTCAACCGCCTCGACGATGGCGCGGCTGATCCGCCAGTCATGCGTGCGTCCCGTTCCGCCCAACTCTTTGACCGCCAGGCTCTGGTTTCCCGAATCAAGCAGAAGCGCATCAACCTTGCCGCTAACCGACACTGCTTCCTCCAGAGATTCACCGCCCGTCACATGTATAACTTGCACAAGCGTGACGCCCGGCATCGCTCTGCGCAGCTCGTCATAGGAATGAACAGCCACGCGGTCGCAGAGTTGGATGGTATTGACGCGGCATCTCTGCTGCTGTGCGATGATAGAGGCAGCGTCCTGTTTGCAGGTCAATAGAAAGGTTGCGACCGGCGGCGGCACTCTCCCCGCGATAGCAGCGATCATCTCTTCTGTGATAACTCCGGGGCCGCTCGGCATCTCCGACACCAGCCCGACCGCCGCAGCGCCGAAGCGCACAGCCATGCGCGCCTCGTCCATATTCGCGATACAGCAGATTTTCACTCTCGGTCGGTACAGCACAAAACTTATTCCTCAAACCAATGATGCGGGAATGATATATCGCAGATCAACGCACAAGCTCAAGCCTGTTGTGCCATCCGCGCTTATTGCATGATAGGAGGTTGAGCTTTTATGATTAACGCCTCGGAGAAGAAGAAAAAATGGAACCGATCAAAGCAGCGCCGGTCAAGCCCGCTATCTCTTTCGACCTGCTGGAAAAGATTGATATTCGCGTCGGCACAATCGAGAGGGTCGAGGATGTCAAGGGCTCAGACAAACTGGTCAGGCTCATTATAGATTTTGGAGATCACAAAAGAAGAATACTGGCGGGACTAAAGCGAGAGCGGCAGAATCCCAGAGAGATAGAAGGCCGCCAGGCGTTGTTTGTGATCAAACTTGAGCCTAAGAGGATGATGGGCGAGCTTTCTGAAGGAATGCTTTTTGACATTGGCTATGCGGACGGTGTGACGCCGGTTTTGGCCGTGCCGGAAAGCAAGGTTCCAAATGGCACACGCGCCGGTTAGGTTATCAGTCACTCTGGCCCGTCCTGGAGATAAAAGATGCAAAGCGTACTGGAAGATTTCGAGCGCACGATACAGACTTCTTACGAGCGGCTTCAGAAGATTACAGAGGCGGAAAGCGCGAGCGCAATCGCGTCCGGTAAATGGTCTCGAAAACAGGTGCTCGGTCATCTGATTGACTCCGCCGCCAATAATCATCATCGCTTCGTCAAAGCCCAATTTACAGATCAGTTGCTGATCTCTCGTTACGATCAGAAATCGTGGGTCAAATATCAGGACTACAAAAACGAGCCGTGGGCACAGTTGGTGCAATTCTGGAAGAGCTATAACCTGCATCTCTTACACGTCGCGTCACGCATTCCGGAAGAGAAGCTCGACAGTATCTTTCAGTTTGAGGATTCCGAAACCGTGAGCCTCAGGTTTCTGGTGGAAGATTATGTCGTTCATCTGAAGCATCATCTCAAACAGCTTCTGGGCTAAACACAAGTCGGCGAGAAGGATAGCAGGGAGAGATAGTGAGAGGTGAGCGCCATCCGGTAACCATACTAATGCGTTGCCTTGGTTTGCGCTGTCCCGTCTGCGGTCGCACTTCAATCGTTCAGACACCATTCAAAATAAAGGATCACTGCCCTCTGTGCGGCGCGCACTTCAAGCGCGAGGAGGGCTTTTTTGTCGGCGCTATCTCGGTCAACGTCGTCACCACCGAACTGGTTATTCTCGCGTTATACCTCATCAGCCTGCCGTGGATCGGCTCGCATTATGATCTCGTTCTCGCGATCCTCTTCGCCTGCGCGCTCCTGTTCCCCTTAGCCTTCTATCACCATAGCTGGAGTCTCTGGTTAAGCCTGGATCATCTGGTCGAGAAGCTGCCTACAGACGCGAAACTGATCGCCGGTCGGGTCGAGAGCAAAAGCGATAATGGAGGCAAAGACAGATAAAGCATTCAAGCAGATCAAGCCCCCGGCCATGCGTAGGCTGACGCTTTTGTGACTTGATAGTTCGCGTCGAGCACGCCCGTGAACAGGCAGAGGGCGGCGATGCGGCGTTCGGCCAGTCGGAAGAATCGCACGTAAAGATCATCGAGATTAAATTTCTTGATGCCCCATTTTGTATTCAACCCTTCCTTGTACGGCTCAACCAATCCCTGTTCCTCTTCGGGACTCGTTCCGGCAAAAGCGTTGTAAGGCGGATTCCCAAGGATGACGAGAATCGGGCGGTCGCGCTTGACCTCTTCGGCGCGGTCGCGTTCCTCTTCCATTTCGGGAAACAGGAGATGCGTCTTCGGCTCTCGCGGCGGCTCCCATCCCGTCAGCGCGTTGGTCAGATAGACGCCGACGCGCTCCGTCTCGGCCAGCGGCGCATCCAGACTCTGCAACAGCAATCCCAGTTGCAGGTGAGCGACGACGAACGGCGCGGGCAGTATCTCGAAGCCGAAGACGCGCCGCATCGCCGCCTCTTTCAATTGCTCGCCACTAAGCGCGCTCTCGCCGCGCTCCCTCAGGCTCTCTTCAATGCGACGCAGGACTTCGACCAGATACGTCCCCGTCCCGCAGCAGGGATCAAGAACATAGACATCCTCGCTCGCCAACCCTTCGCGCACCTGCAACTCTTCGCGCAGCACCGTATCAACGCGCGCGACCATGTACTTGACGATCTCGGTCGGCGTGTACCAGACGCCAAGCTGCTTGCGTAGCTCAGGGTCGAACTCCTGCAAGAACGGCTCGTAGAAATACTGTACGGCGTGTCCCTCGGTGAACTTTTGAATAAAGCCCATCGGGTCTTCGATGCGATTGAGCGTCCGTCCCGTCCAATCGAGCACCTCTACTAGGCCGAGCGGCTCAAGACGCGACTTCATCAATAATTGCTCGAACAGCGCGTTAATCATCGGCACGCGCAAAGACCACGCGGCGTTGCGCCAGTCGAACTGCTCATGCCTATCTGCGCGCGCCTGTTGTTGTGTCCACAACACCCACGCCGAAAAGATTCCGTAAAAGAGCGTCTGTACCAGCGTCGAGCGAAAAAAGTGTTCGCCGCGCTCGCCCTCGAACTTTAAACCCAACGCCTGCTCCAATGCCTCGCGCAAGCTCTGAAGCGCGGGCAAGTCCGGCTTCTGCTCGACGCGCGCCCTCGCGTCGCGCGCATAAGAGGCCAGAAAACGCGCCACGTCTTCCGGCGACGCGAGCGGCGCAGCGTGCAGCATGACTCGCTTCAGATATTCGACAAAACGCTCGCCATGTTCTGCGGCCATCGCTCGCGGATGATTGGCAGCAGCCCAGAACTCCTTTTCGCCTGCGGCCAGCGGGTAGCGTTCGAGCGGAACCTCCTGCCCGTGCTGATCCATTCCCAGAAGAAGAAAATCTCTCAGATTGGTGACGAGCACCTGACGATAACGCTTCAGGTATCGCTGCACCTGTTCGTCAGCCGCAATCGTCTCGACAGGAGGCTTTGTGCCCTTAACTTCGATTGCGCCGCGTTCGGGTATCTGTCCATCGTCCCGCTCTGCAGCAGCAGCAGCTGCTGCTGCCGCGGGCCTGCGCGCGAACTGCTGCGCCGTGAACAATCCACCATCGGGAATCCCCGCGCCTTTATTCTTGAGATTGATGATGCAGCGAACCTTCGGCGAGAGCGTCTTGCCGATCTCGTTGAGAAGATGTTCGAGCGGTGGATAATAAGAGGTTTCTTTGACGCCCGCGCCGGAGTTGTGTATGTCGCGTAGCGCCGTCAGATAAGTTTCAACCGGATTCATGTTTTCGCTCGGTGAGGTTAAATGCGCTCAGCTTTTGTCTTCGGCCTTACCGTTTCTTCTCTCGCTGATATAACGCTCGACGACGATGATGAGATTATTTAGCCGCTCGTCCGTATCGGCCAACCTTGAATTGGTCTCAGAATTAGTCTCGGCCAGCTTCTTCTCCGTTAGCTCTTGGGCTTCGGCGAGATGCTCTTGAGCTTCGGCGAGTGACGCCATTCTGGCCTCAGAGCGTGTCTGGGCTTCTGCCAGCTCAAGCATGGCACTGCTCAGATGTCCAAATCTTTGCTCGTTGAGTACCTGGGTCTCTTTCAGTTGTTGCATGTCAGCGACGAATTGTGCCTGCTGCTCGACGATGAATTGCATGGTGCGCTGCATTTCCTCGTAAGTCATTTGATGAGTCTCCTTTTGTCTGCCCATTCTACACAAAAATGGCGTCCTGCATAATGGTTTATCGAAGCCATCATGCGAGACGCCAAATCTTTCTGAAATTATCAGCCGAGAATTATTCGACCGTCACGGACTTCGCCAGATTGCGCGGTTGATCTACGTCGCAGCCACGGCGCACGGCGATGTGGTAGGCCAGAAGTTGCAAAGGGATGACGGCCAGGATAGGCGAGAGAAGATCGCTCGATGCGGGAATCTCCAGGACATGATCGGAGACGAGCGAAGACATAGTGTCGCCTTCTGTAAGCACGGAGATGACGACGCCCTCGCGCGCTTTGACCTCGACGATGTTGGAGTGGGTCTTTTCATAGCGAAGCTCGGAAGATCGGTTGCCATCTTCGCGCGTATTGACGACGACGACTGGCAGGCGCTCGTCTATCAAGGCGTTTGGCCCATGCTTCATCTCGCCAGCCGGATAGCCCTCGGCATGGATGTATGAGATCTCTTTTAATTTCAGCGCTCCTTCGAGGGCGACCGTGAAGTTGATGCCGCGTCCGAGATAGAGAAAGTCTGTCGAGCGGAAAAACTCTTTCGCCAGATTTTCGATGTCGTCCGATTCGTTCAGTAGTTGCTCGATCTTAACCGGAAGCTCTGCCAGTTGTCGGGCGTGATCTTTGGCCTCTGCCTGCGAAAGCGTTCCGCGCAACTCTCCAAGGTAAAGCGCGAAGAGGTAAAGCGCGATCATCTGCGAAGTGAAAGCC
>JBKKAL010000212.1:0-2664 GCA_046714695.1 Pyrinomonadaceae bacterium | reverse complement strand
TCCCAAACCGAGGCGAGAGCGGCGTAACTCGACTTAAAAAACGGGTTGGCGCTATCTTTCAGCGCTCCCTTGATCTGTCCCTGTGCCTTAGCCAGGGCGGCTGCTAGTTCGTTAATCTGTTCGCTTTTGTTCATAGTCTCTCCTTCAATTCCTCGGCCATTTTCCCGAGTCGTAATATCCGCTCGGCTGTGCTGCCGAACGAATCCAGTAATACATCGCGTGCCCATTCGGTTCTCACGTCTTCGGCCAGGTGTTCGACGCCGTTCACCAAACTCAGGATCGCAAGCAATAACGGCGTCGGCATCGGGTAGTGCTTTATTTCCGCCCGCGGCGGTACGTTTAGATAGCGAATCTTAGGTTTCATGAGTAGTCCTCCCTTGTAACTAAAGTTTTATCGGTGTTGAGGGCATAAATAAGGGCCTCCGCCTTCTCGTTCACTTCTTCGTATCTGCAATCAACGTGGTGACCTGAATCTCGCTCTGCTAACGAACACCTGCAAATTGCAATAGGCATGGCCCGTAGAAACTCCTCTAGTTTGTTGGCTGTATTTCGGTTCACAAATCCTCCGGTGTAACTTCTACTTGGTCATCTACGGTTGCGCCGGCGAGATATGCGGCCGAGATCGTTGCGCCGGCGTTGGCGCCTGATATTGGCGACGTACCACGGCTGGTTAACATCCCTTGCCGATATCCACGCCGCTTTGTTCTTCCGCTTCATTGGCATTTATTTATTTCCCCCTACCTTATTCGCGTCAATCGCGTGACACGACATCATAAATCCTCCGGGGTGACTTCTATCGTGGCTTCGGCACGTTCGCGGGCTGCTTGCTTAATAGCTCGATGCAGTTTAGCGATTGCGTCTCGCCAAGCGGGCAATGTGCTTACTACATTATCTTTGGAGATTTGCATGTCCATAACACATTCCTGGTACAGCGGAACGAACTCGTCTGGATTGAGTAGGATGCTCTCAGTTTTTTCTACGATGCGCCGCTCGCGCTCCTGTTCCACGGCTTCGCGGATTCGCAGTTCTTCGACTGTCATGAAGGCGGGGTCTTTCGATAGGTTCATCATCGCTTCCTCGTGTTCGGTGGCGACTTCGGTTTACCTATCACGTTCGTCTTGCGCTTTGTCACAAATCCTCGGATGACGCCGTTCTGTCGGCAGCAGCATTCACGCGCATCCATTCGTGGAATAAACGAGCATCCTCGTTGGTAGCTAATTCTTGCCCTCCGGGGATGCTGTAGCCACTTGGAATCCTGCGGTGCGACTCATTCCAATATGCCCGCAGTGCTGGGATGTACTCAGGCTTTATCGTTACTTCTGGTGGCTTGTCGAGCCTCCGGTTCTGGTCGTCGTAGTGGTAGAGCGTGTAAGGCGTCCCGCACGTCCCGCACTGAGCGACGCCGTGCATATCCGTCCACGACCAGACCGGAATTTGGTCACAGATAATGCATAACTTGCTTATCGCTCCTTTAAGTAATTCGGTTTCATCCACGATCACGTCTCCGTACACTATTCGTTGCGCGTCGTTAAAGGTCATGGCTTCCCAGCTTCCTTGGCTGCCGCTAGGATCGCTTTAGCCAGTGCCACGGCTTGCCGTGCGGTTAGAATGAAGTCATGTGTAGGGTGTTGAAATTCTTTCCTCGTGCCAAACCACACGTAGCTGAGAGGCGTCCCGTCTGGGTGGTCGATAAGGAGTATCTCTACAGTGCCGCTTTGGTAGAGGAATTTCCTTTTGAGTTTCTTTTCCACGGCTTCTCCGGTTCTTCCTCTTATCAATAGCTACCGTACTCTTCGCCCTGCTGTTCCTTCCACCTGGCTTCTGCCGCGATATCCTTGCTATCAAGTTCTGCATCTCTGTAACCTACTGCATGGCCAGCCTCGAACGCAGCTTCGATTATTTGTATGTTCATTATTGGGTCGCCTTTTAGCGACTGCGCCCTCCACCACTTTTCAAATTCTTTACTTGTGTCGATCATTTTTATCTCTCCACAACCCATGCGATCAGGTAACAGATAAGCAGAAGGGCGATGGCTATATAGAGTTCGATCATGACGTGGCCCTCGCGATAGCGGCGCGGGCCTTCTTACTGGCTGCAATCGCTTCTTGGTTTAGCATTGGGTTGTCCTCAAGAACGCCGAAGTGGTGATACATTGCGATAAGCGCCTCCAACAAATCCGGTGCGGCGGCGATTAGCTGCATATCCGCCTCGCTTACGTCTAAGTCCGGGTGGTTGTCGCTAACAACGATGTAAGGCGTTAGTACGCTCACTGTCGGGTGATGATCTGTCATCAGGCGCCGCCAGCTATTGCTGGTCCACCACTTCCACGGTCCCGCTGTATGCTTCGCTTCGCTCATCATCGTGAGACATAACTGTAGAACTAAGTGTTACCACATGTCAAGTACTAAGAGTTACCTCCGCAAACAAATAAAAACTCGCCAAATAGCGAGCCTCAAATGGGCTTAATTTAAGTTATCTTTATAGCCTGGCAATACTATATTTGCGGCCTTTTCAGCCGATTCTTTGCCTGATAATAAAAATTCGCCGTACCGTAACCACTGAATCTGGAACTCTGGCCTCATTTTAAACCACAGATCAATGATTTGTGCTATTTGAGCATTGTTTTCCTCGATCACGCGTTTAGCCCCCCGTCCCGTTAAAAGC
>JBKKAL010000211.1:0-31785 GCA_046714695.1 Pyrinomonadaceae bacterium | reverse complement strand
CCTCCAGGCTCATATCTTCGAGCCGGCGCGCGCCCACGCGCGCGCTGCGCTGCAAACCTATATCACGCGCCGCGCCCATCTCGCCCTGAGCCATCAGTACTGCTCGCTCGACCGAATGTTCCAGTTCCCTGACGTTGCCCGGCCAAGGATAATCCAAAAGCGCGCGATTTGCAGCGTCGTCGAAGCCTTTGAGCCATTTGCGATAGCGCCCGGCGTGCTGTTTGAGGAAGTATTGAGCCAGTAGCGGAATGTCTTCGGGCCGCTCGCGCAAAGGAGGAAGGTTGATCTCGACCGTGTTGAGACGAAAGAGCAAGTCCTGACGAAAGCGACCCGCCCCGACTTCCTCTTCGAGGTCAGCGTTGGTGGCCGAGAGGACGCGCACGTTGAC
Source organism: Pyrinomonadaceae bacterium (assembly GCA_046714695.1). Taxonomy (GTDB): domain Bacteria; phylum Acidobacteriota; class Blastocatellia; order Pyrinomonadales; family Pyrinomonadaceae; genus DASQYE01. The sequence goes on along the minus strand of JBKKAL010000211.1, from coordinate 31,397 downwards.
GCGACGCGTTTTCGAGGAGCCGACGCGCTCGAACTCGCCAGTCTCAAGCACGCGCAGCAGCTTGGGCTGTTTGTTGAGCGGCACATTAGCGATCTCGTCCAGAAAGAGCGTCGAGCCGTCGGCCAGCTCAAAGCGTCCGACGCGGTCGGTCTTGGCGTCCGTGAATGCGCCCTTGACATGGCCGAACAGCTCGCTCTCAAAGACGCCTTCCGAGAGCCCCCCGGCATCGACCGTGACTAAGGGCTTCGACGCGCGGTTTGAAATAGAATGCAGCGTCTGCGCCACGACCTCTTTGCCTGTGCCGTGCTCGCCCGTGATGAGAACGTTGGCATCCGATGGGCCAACATGTGCGATCAGCTCAAGCACAGGATGCATGGCGGGTGATTGGGCGATCAGCGTGGGGCGCGATTCATCTTCGCGCAGCAACTGGTTCTCGGCTTCCAGCCGCTGCCCTCTGCGCAGCGCCTGCCCCAGCTCGATCTGCGTGCGAAGGATGGAGAGCAGGCGAGCATTCTCCCAGGGCTTCTGGACAAAATCTCGCGCGCCGCGACGCATCGCCTCGACGGCCACCTCGACGCTGCCCCAGGCCGTCATCACGACGACGGGCAGCGTGATGTCCGCCCCCTGTATGCGCGATAAAAGATCAAGACCCTCCTGGCCGGAAGTAGTATCACGTGCGTAGTTGAGGTCCATCAACAGGAGATCGAAATCTCCCGTTTCGAGACGGGGCAAAACCTCTGCCGGCGAAGTTACAGCCTCCGTCCGGTAACCTTCGCCTTTGAGAAGGAGCCTGAGCGCCTCAAGCACATCGCGTTGGTCATCGGCTATCAGAATTCGACGGTTAGTTGATGATTCGGAAGTCTTCATGGAATGATCGAAATATCTCTCCGTACAATCCGGGGCTCGCAGCGCGGGCACTAGCCTGCACTGCGAGCTTTCCAGCCTCTCATTGTAATCGGTCTCGGCTCGCAACTCGAACTCCGGCGCGGGATTGTCGCGCGGCCTCTCAGGATTAAATAAGTAGGAGTTTAGGCTATCCTATTCGTAACGGAGCGCCACCATCGGATCAACCTTCGTCGCCCGTCGCGCCGGTATAAAGCTCGCTAGAAGTGCTACCAGACTCAACACCAGTGCCACCCCGGCAAACGTCCAGGGGTCTGTCGCCGTCACTCCGTAGAGCAGGCTCGCCATCAAGCGCGTTAAGGCGAAGGCTGCCACAAGCCCTATTGCTACTCCGATGAGAGTCAGCATCATGCCTTGCCCGACGACCATCTTCAGGACATCGCGCTCCCGCGCTCCGAGTGCCATGCGAATACCGATCTCGTGCGTGCGCTGTGTTACCGAGTAGTTCATGACGCCGAAGATGCCGACGGCGGCGAGCGTGAGCGCCAGTGCTGAGAAGATGCCTAAGAGCAGCATATTGAACCGACGACTCGCCAGTGAATCGGCCAGCAATTGCTCCATCGGTCTGATGTCGGAAAGCGGCTGGTCTTTGTCAACCTGCTCGACCGCCTGCCGTAATCCCGAAGCCAGAGCGGAAGGATCGTCAGCCTTTGAACGCGCAACGAGCGTCATGTACGGGCTGGGTATCTGTTGATATGAAAAGTAACATTCAGGGCCGGATTCCTTATCAAGTGTGTGATGCTTGACATCGCCGACAATGCCTACGATCTCGGCCAGATTATCTTCCGCGATGGTGACATCAATACGCTTGCCGAGTGCTTCCTCGCCGGGAAAGTATTTGCGTGCGACCGTCTCATTGATAATGACTACTCTCGGAGCATTCTTGTTGTCTTGCTCAGATAGGTAGCGCCCCTTGACGAGTGGGATACCCATTGCGCGGAAATAGTCTGCGCTGACGACGCGAGAATGAGTGACGTTTTTTTCACCGGGAGGGAGCGGCGGGCGTCCTTCGATGGTTAATAAGTTCTGCGCCATATCTCCACTCAAAGGAAGCGGAGAGACTGCGCCGACCGCCTCAAGGCCCGGCAAAGCGGCTGCGCGCTGTAACACCTGTTGAAAGAAACTTATGATCTGCGGGTCTTCACGATATTTCGCATCTGGAAGCGCGACGACCGCCGTCAACACGCGATGCGGATTGAGACCCGGATTGACATCGCGTAACTGTTTGAAGCTTCGGATCAAAAGACCCGCGCCAATCAGCAACACTAAAGATAGCGCAACCTGCGAGACCACCAGCAAACTACGAACACGATTGCGACGGATGCCTTCCGTCGAGCTGCGCCCGCCCTCCTTGAGCGACTCATTCAATTCCGTCCTTGAGGCTTGTAGAGCAGGCGCGAGACCGAAGATGATTCCGGTCAAAACCGAGATCAGAAGTGTAAACGAAAGCACGCGCCCATCGAGCCCGATCTCTTTCATACGCGGCAGATCAGCGGGCATGACGGACACCAGCAAGTCCAGTCCCCACAAAGCCAGCAACAACCCCAGGCCGCCGCCCACGACCGATAGCAGGATGCTTTCAGTGAGCAACTGTCGAACGATGCGCCAGCGATTCGCGCCGAGCGCCGTGCGTATGGCGATCTCCTTTTGACGGGACGCGGCACGGGCTAAAAGAAGATTGGCGACGTTGGCGCATGCGATCAAAAGCACAAAGCCGACCGCGCCGAGCAGGATTAACAGAGTCGTTCGTATCTTGCCGACGACATTCTCGTACATAGAGATCAGGCTTATGCCTCGCCCTGCGTTTTTATCCGGGTACTGCTGCTCAAGACGGCTCGCAATCGTAGTCATCTCGGCCTGCGCCTGTTGCAAACTGACGCCGGGTTTGAGCCGCGCGATTACGCTCAGGTAATGCGCGCCGCGTTCCTTGTTAGTCTCGGTCGTCGGATTGATAGGGATCCAGAATTCCGTCTTTTTAGCTTCGAGAGGAAATGCGAAGTCCGGCGGCATGACGCCGATGACGGTTCGAGAGACGCCGTCGAGCATGATTTGCTGGCCGATCAACTTTGTATCGCCAGCGAACCGTCGCTGCCAGAGACCGTAACTGATGACGGCGACGCGCACGCTTGTCGGCGGCTCGTCTTCGTGTGTAAAGACACGCCCTAGTGCCGGGCGCGCTTTGAGCACAGCGAACAGATCGCCTGAGGCGAATGTGCCGCTCAGTTGCTCAGGAGCATCAACGCCCGTCAGAATAACAACCGATTCAGTATAGCCGGCCATGTGCTCAAAGACTTGGTTCTGGTCTCGAAAGTCTGCGAAATCCAGATACGAAGCCGCATTCCTGTCCGTGCCTCTTTTGACATGAGTACCCCAGACATGCACGAGCTGCTCCTGCTGCTCGAAGGGGAGGGCACGCAATAGCACAGCATTGACGACCGAGAAGATCGCGCTGTTAGCGCCAATGCCCAGGGCCAGAGCCAGCACGGCGACAATCGTGAAGCCGGGGCTCTTAAGTATCATGCGGAAACCATAACGAATATCGCTCAACAGGGTTTCCATAATCGTCACCTCCTCAAAAGCAGTGATGAAGGATGAAAGAAGAATTATTCAGGCTGGATAAACATTCTTTCGTTTTTAATTCCTTATCCCTATTACTCGTAACGGAGCGCCACCATCGGATCAACCTTCGTCGCCCGTCGCGCCGGTATAAAGCTCGCTAGAAGTGCTACCAGACTCAACACCAGTGCCACTCCGGCAAACGTCCAGGGGTCTGTCGCCGTCACTCCGTAGAGCAGGCTCGCCATCAAGCGCGTCAAGGCGATGGCTGCGATCAAACCGATACCCACTCCGATAAAGGTGAGAATCATCCCCTGACCGACGATCATCCTGAGAACGTCGCCCGGTTGTGCGCCTAAAGCCATGCGCACTCCTATTTCGTGTGTCCGCTGGCCCACCGAATAAGCCATCACTCCGTAAATCCCCAGCGCGGCCAGCGTCAGCGCCACCACGGCAAAAGTCGTGAGCAGGATCATATTGAGCCGCCGCGATGAGACTGATTCGTCAACCAGTTGCTCCATCGTCTTGACACTGAAAACCGGCTGATCCGCGTCCACGGCGCGAATCTCTCTTTGAATCGAAGCCACCAGGCTTTTCTCATCAGTCGTGCTACGAACCATTAGAGTCATAAAAGGCAGGGGGGTCTGCATTATCGGGTAGAACATTTCCGGCTTCGGTTCCTCGTCCAACCCGTTGTGCCTCACATCGCCCACGATGCCCACCACAGTGCGCCAAGGCTCTTCAGAGATCCTTAATCGTTGTCCGAGTGGGTCCTGATTGGGCCAAAAGCGGCGCGCCATCGCCTGATTGATAATGACCACTTCGGGTGTGCCAATTACGTCCTGCCGGGAAAAGTCGCGCCCCGCCAGCATCGGGATGCTAAGCGTGTGGAAGTATTCCGGGCTTGCCAGATTGTAGTGAGTGTTGAATCCCTCTCCGACAGGTTGAGGCGGGCGGCCTTCTATCTGGAAGTAACGTGACGCATTAATGCCGCTCAGGGGGGGGCCTACTACCGTGCTTACACTACCTACTCCGGGCACGGCCTTGATGCGCTCCAGCACCTGTTGCACAAAAGCCGTCTGTTGTTCCGGCTTAGAATACTTGGCGCGAGGTAGAGAAAGCTGCATCGTCAAAACCTGATCAGCCTTAAATCCCGGATCAACATCTTGCAGTCTTTTGAAACTCTTAATGAGAAGCCCCGCACCAACAAGCAGGACCAGAGCCAGAGCCACTTCGGTTACGATCAGGATGCTGCGCGCTCGACTTCGGCTGCTGCTCCCGATTGATCCTCTCCCCTCAACTTTTAAAGATTCGTTGACGTTGACGCGTAAGGCCTGGAAGGCCGGAAGCAAACCGAAGATCACGCCCGTTAACAGAGAGATCGCGAAGGTAAAGCCGAGCACACGGCGATCTATGGTGATCTCGCTTACGCGCGGCATGTCCGCTGGACTGATGCTGATCAGGAGGTCAGTGCCCCAGTAGGCCAGTAGCAATCCCAGCACACCGCCGAGCACGCCCAGCAATATGCTCTCAGTCAGCAACTGTTGAATAATCCTCCGGCGACTAGCGCCTAAAGTCGTGCGAATGGCGATCTCTTTCTGCCGCCCCACAGTACGCACCAGCAAGAGATTTGCGACATTGGCGCAGGCGATAAGCAGCACGAATCCCACGGCTCCGAGCAATACCATCAGCGCAGGGCGGACACTCCCGATGATCTCTTCAAATAACGGAAAAATGTTTACGCCGTGCCCTGTGTTAACCTGATATTGCTTCTCTAATTCCCCGGCGATGACGTCCATATTCGACTGCGCCTGCTGAAGTGTGACGCCAGGCTTGAGGCGCGCGACAACATCAAGGAAGTGGCCACCGCGTCCCCCCGGATCAGCCGGGTCTAATCCTAACGGAGCCCACAACTCTGTTTCTTTAAAAGGAAACTCGAAACCGGATGGCATCACTCCAATCACTGTGAAGTTAACGCCGTTGAGGACGATGGGCTTTCCGACAACGCCAGGGTCTGCGCCGAAGCGTCGCTGCCAGAGACCATGACTGAGCAAGACGACCCGGTTAGCATTCGGCTGATCCTCTTCAGGAAGAAAGGCGCGTCCCAGAGCCGGTTGAACTCCTAGGACAGAGAACAAAGCGGCAGTGGAAACCGTTCCCGCCACACGCTCCGGCTCCTCACCGCCCGTGAGGTTAGTATTCCACTCCGTATATGCCGCTATCTCCTCGAAGACCTGATTCTGGCTGCGCCAGTCAAAAAAGTCCGGGGCCGAGACGGGATTTCTGAGGCGTCCGAGCTTTAGTCTTTTCTCATAGACCCTCACCAGGCGATCCGATTCAGCAAAGGGCAGAGGACGCAACAAGACTCCGTTGACGACAGAGAAGATAGCCGTATTCGCGCCGATGCCAAGGGCGAGCGTCAATACTGCGATGGCAGTAAAGCCGGGTCGCTTGAGGAGCATGCGAAATCCATAGCGCATATCTTGCAGAAGATTTTTCATCTCTAATCTCCAAACTCTTTTCGTTTCCGTTTACTCGTAACGAAGCGCCACCATCGGATCAACCTTCGTCGCTCGCCGCGCCGGTATAAAGCTCGCTAAAAGCGCCACCGCACTCAACACCAGCGCCACCCCGGCAAACGTCCACGGGTCTGTCGCCGTCACTCCGTAGAGCAAACTCGCCATCAAACGCGTTAAGGCGAAGGCTGCCACAAGCCCTATTGCTACTCCGATGAGAGTCAGCATCATGCCTTGCCCGACGACCATCCTAAGCACATCTCTCGGTTGCGCTCCGAGTGCCATGCGAATACCGATCTCGTGCGTGCGCTGTGTCACCACGTAGGCCATCACTCCATAAATTCCGACGGCGGCGAGGATGAGCGCCAGTGCCGAGAAGACGCCGAGCAGCAACATGAGAAAGCGGCTTTGCGCGACCGCCTTCGAGAGACGCTGCTCCATCGTCTTGATGTCGAAGACCGGCTGATCTCGATCTATCGCCAGCACCTGCTCGCGTACCGTCGCAATCATACTGGACGGATCTGAGGAGGTGCGTACCACCAGGGTCATGAAATTGTGCGGAGACTGCTGGTACGGAAAAAAGACCTCAGGCTTGGCCTCGGCGTCGAGGCGTTCATGCTTGACGTTGCCGACGATGCCGACTATCTCCCACCATTCCATTTGCTTGCCCGCGTCGTCGTCAAAACCGAGCCGTTTTCCGATGACCTCCTCGCCAGGCCAATAGCGACGCGCCAACGCTTCATTGACGATCAGGGCGCGCGGTTGATTCTCGCGATCCTGATCCGTAAACGCCCGGCCTTTTAAAACAGGGATACGCATTGCCTGAAAGTAATCGGGCGTGACGTTGCGCTGGCCCACTTCAGGGCGATCTGCGATGGCAAGTACAGGCCCTCCCTCGACGAGAAAGCCCGTCGTCGAGTTGCTATCGCTAAGGGGAAGCGGATCAATACCGCCGACCGCCTCCACTCCCGGCACGGCCCTGAGGCGCTGGAAGAGTTGGTCGAAGAAAACATTGGCCTGCAGTTTCTCTTTATACTTCTGCCGAGGCAGGGAGATGTTCATCGTCAACAGGTTCCTGGGCTCAAAGCCCGGGCTGACCTGCTGCAAGCGCGCGAAGCTCTTGATCATCAACCCGGCGCAGATCAGGAGCACCAGTGCGAGCGCCACTTCTGCGACGACCAGCAAGTTGCGTATGCGGCTACGCTGTAAGTTGCCGGTCGAACGACCGCCGCTCTCTTTGAGCGCCTCGTTGAGGTCTGGCTTTGTAGCCTGAATCGCCGGAGCGAGCCCGAACAGCACGCCCGTCAGGATGGAGATCAGAAGTGTCCAGCCGAAGACAGGCCCATGCAGGCCGATCTCACTCAGACGCGGGACATCCGACGGAGTCAGCGCCAAAAGGAGATCAATTCCCCAGTAGGCGATAAGCAGTCCGAGCAGGCCGCCGCAGAAAGAAAGCATCAGGCTCTCTGTCAGCAATTGACGAATAAGCCGAAGGCGTCCGGCCCCGAGCGCCGTACGGATGGCGACCTCTTTATGACGTGCGGCGACGCGCGCTAAAAGCAGGTTGGCGACGTTGGCGCACGCGATCAGCAGCACGAAGCCCACCGCCGCAAACAATACGTAAAGATATGACTGAATATTTCCGACCAGTTGTTTGTGCAGTAAAACTACATGCGCGCTCTTGTCTGCGTTCGTCTCCGGGTATTGCTGCTGAAGCTCGGCGGCGATGATGCTCATCGCACCTTGCGCCTGTTCGAGTGAGACGCCCGGTTTTAGTCGCCCGAGCACGTAAAGATAATGAAACTTGCGACTAGCTTCCGCCGCCGGATCAATACGCATCGGCAGCCACATATCAACCTGAATGCTTCTCGGAAATTGAAGTTGGAAACCGGGAGGCATAATCCCGACGACGGTAGTTTGATTGCCGTTGAGCGTGAGCGTCTTTCCCACAAGATTGGGATCAGAGCCGAAGCGGCGCTGCCACAATCCATGACTCAAAACAACGGCGCGCGGGCTGCTCACATTCTCTTCTTCGGGAAGAAACGCGCGCCCCATAAGGGGTTGGACGCCGAGCGTCTGAAAAATATTAGTCGTCGCAACGACACTCTGAATCCGTTCTGGCTCGGCCACTCCTGTCAGATTAACATTCGCGTCTGTGAGTGCGGCGAGCTGCTCAAAGACCTGATTCTGCGCGCGCCAATCCAGGAAGTTGCCCAGCGCCACTTCATTCCTGTTTCTCATCTCCGCGCCCAATTGCGGATTAGTTTCCCAAACCGCCACCAGTCGCTCCGGGTCTTTAAATGGCAGCGGGCGCAGCAAGACCGCATTGACGACAGAGAAGATCGCCGTGTTGGCCCCGATACCCAACGCGAGCGCGAGCACGGCGACAACCGTAAAGCCCGGTCGCTTGAGAAGCATCCGAAATCCATAGCGCATATCTTGCAGAAATGTTCTCATCTTTCTATCTCCAGAAAAGCAAAGATGAAGGATGAAGGCGGAAGGATGAATGCGTGATTACTCAAGTTGAATAGTTTCTCTTTCATCCTTAACCCTTCCGCCTTCATCCTTACTCTTATTCGTCTCTAAGCGCTTCCATCGGATCAACCCGTGTGGCGCGGCGTGCCGGTATGTAGCAGGCCAGGAGCGCTACGACTCCCAGCGCGAGCGAGACGCCCGCGAAGGTCAGCGGGTCTGTGGCGCTCACGCCGTAGATCAAACTCGACATCAAGCGTGTCAGAGCAAGCGCTCCGGCAAGCCCCAGAGCCACGCCGATTAAGGTCAAGATCATTCCCTGCCCCAGGACCATCCTTAGAATGTCGCGGCTGCGTGCGCCGAGCGCGATGCGGATGCCGATCTCGTGCGAGCGCTCGGAAACCGAGTAGGCTATCACACCGTAGATGCCCACCGCCGAGAGCAGCAAAGCGACCAATGCGAAGAGGCCCAGCATCATCATGCTGAAACGTCTCTGCGAGACGGAGGCGGAGATTACCTGTTCCATGCTCCTGACCTCCGAGATGGGCACATTCCCGTCCATCGCCTGTAACTCTCGACGCACGGCAGAAGTGATGCTCGCCATATCGGACTGAGTGCGTATGACCAGTGTCATTCCCGGATAAGGAAACTGTTGAAAGGGCATGTACACGCCGGGCATGGTCTCGGCATTGAGCGAGGTCTGCTTAACGTCGCCGACGATGCCTACGATCTCGCGCGGCGACTTTTCAAAGCTGAGCGTCAGTCGTTTTCCAATCGGGTCTTCACCCGGCCAGTAACGCTCGGCCATTCGCTGGCTGATGATCGCAATGCCGGGACTCTCCTTCGTCTCCTCTCCGGTAAAGACCCGCCCGCGCATTAAAGGAATGCTCATCGCGCGAAAGTAGTCACGGCTAACCATCGTGTAGTCGGCCTGCGGTTTTTGTCCCTCGGATGAAACTGAACGTCCCTCTATGGAAAAATCGGAACCCTCGTTTGCTCCGCTCAGAGGAAGACCGGAGACAACTGCGGCAGCCTGCACACCGGGCAGCGTGGCCATGCGTTCGAGTAAACGATGAAAAAAGGCAGCCTGCTGCTCCGGCTTGTCATAATTCGACGGAGCGATAAAGGGCAAAACAATCCCCATCGTCACAACGTCTCGCGGATCAAGACCCGGATTGACCTGCTGCAAACGCATAAAGCTACGTATGAGCAGGCCCGCGCCGATAAGAAGCATCAGCGCCAGTGCAACTTCGGCGACTACAAGCAGGCTGCGAAAGCGATTTCGACGCAGACCCGTGCTCGCGCCACGCGCCCCTTCCTTGAGCGATTCGTTGACATCGCTCTTTGAGGCTTGCAGCGCCGGAGCCAGCCCGAAGATCACGCCCGTCAGAAGCGAGATGACGAGCGTAAACGAGAGCATGCGGCCATCAACGCCGATTTCACCCGCGCGCGGAATATTTTCCGGCACGAAAGCGCTCAGCGCGTCTATTCCCCAGAGCGCCAGGAGCAGCCCGCAGAAGCCGCCGCATAGAGCCAGCAGCACGCTTTCAGTCAACAACTGCCGCAGCACCCTCAGGCGGCTCGCGCCGAGCGCAGTGCGAATGGCGATCTCACGTGTGCGAGATGCCGCGCGTGCCAGCAAGAGATTGGCGACATTGGCGCACGCGATCAAGAGCACAAAACCGACCGTGCCGAGCAGGATAAGCAGCGCGGGCCGGACATCGCCGACAACCTGTTCATGCAGCGGCACAAGTTTGACGCCAATGCCTTTACTTGTCCTCGGATACTGCTGTTCGAGATGCCGAGCGATGTTGCCCATCTCGACCTGTGCTTGTGGGAGGGTCGCGCCGGGCTTCAGCCGGGCGATAACGGCCAGGTTGTGCGTCCCGCGCTCGCTGATCTCTTTCTCAGTGAGGGCCAGCGGCTCCCACATCTCCGTCTTCGGAGAGAATTGAAGGCCCGCCAGCATGTTCTCTCCGCCGGGAAATCTGAAACCCTGCGGCATGACTCCGACCACCGTGTAAGTCTGGCCGCTGAGCGTTACGTTTTTTCCGATGATCGAGGGATCGGAACCGAAACTTCGCTGCCACAGACCCTGGCCGATAATGACTACCCTTTGGCTTCCGGCCCTGTCCTCTTCGGGAAGAAAGGTGCGTCCCAGCAGTGGCTTGACGCCGAGCGCCGGGAACAGGCTCGAGTTGACGCGCGCTCCCCATATCTGCTCAGGCCCATTGCTGCCCGTCATTGTCCAGGCCCAGCTTTTGAAAGCCGCGACGTGGTCGAACACCTTATTCTGCTCGCGCCAATCAAGAGACTCTCCGGCTGTGGGCGGAAGGATATCGAACCCCAACTGCGGCGCGCTGCCCCAGACCATCACCAGCCTGTCAGGTTCATTAAACGCAAGCGGACGCAGCAGGACAGCGTTGACGACCGAGAAGATCGCCGTGGAAGCTCCGATGCCCAATGCGAGCGCCAGCACGGCGACAACAGTAAAGCCCGGTCGCTTGAGGAGCATGCGAAATCCATAGCGCATGTCTTGCAGAAATGTTCTCATCTCTTTAGCTCCAAACTAACTTCACGCCAGTTTATTCGTAACGGAGTGCGACCATTGGATCAACCCTGGTCGCACGTCGCGCCGGGATCAAGCAGGCCAGCAGTGCGATCCCGGCTAACAACAAAGAGACTCCGGCAAACGTCAACGCATCCGTGGCCGTCACGCCGTAGAGAAGGCTCGCCATCACACGCGTCACTGCCAATGCGGCCAGCAACCCGATGGCGACTCCGATCAATGCGAGCGTCATTCCCTGTCGAACGATCATCTTTAAAACATCACTCGTCTGCGCGCCGAGAGCGATGCGAATGCCTATCTCGTGCGTGCGCTGTGTTACCGAGTAACTCATCACGCCGTAGATACCGACGGCCGCCAGGGCAAGCGCGAGCGCCGCGAATATTCCAAGCAGCATCATGTTGAAGCGACGGCGCGCGACCGATTCAGCACGCAATTGCTCCATCGTCTTCGTCTCCCAGACAAGCTGATCGTTGTCTATCTGCTTGATCACATTGCGCACAGCCAGCTGGAGTGTGGCCGGGTCAACGCTTGGAGCGGAGCGGACGATGAGATTCACCTGTCGTTCCGGCGATTGATAATATGAGAGGTAGTATCCGGGATAAGTTTCTTTCTCTAACCCTTCGTGACGGACATCGCCGACGATGCCGACGATCTCTGCGGGCGGTTTCTCATCATCGAGTACCAGTCGCTTGCCGAGTGGATCTTCACCCGGAAAATTTCGTCGCGCCAGAGTCTCGCTGATGATGACGACGGGCGGACTATCTTTCCTGTCCTGCTCTGTAAAGACGCGGCCGCTTCTGAGAGGAATGCCCATCACGCGGAAATAGTCCGGGGTGATGGTAGTCACTTCGCCGTCCGGCTCCTGTCCGGGAGGAAGAGGGCGTCCTTCAATGGTAAAGCTCATCTGACGGCCATTGCCGCTAAGCGGCACGATATTTACGGCCGCGACGGTAGCCACTCCCGGCAACTCGCGCGTGCGCTCTATCGCCTGTTGAGTAAATGCGGCCTGCTGTTCTCCGGTCGGATATCTGGACCTTGATAAAGGAACATCCGCGATCAGGACTTCTTGCGTTTCGAATCCGGGGCTTGAGTTCAACAAATAGACAAAGCTTCGGATCAAAAGCCCTGCACCGATCAGTAGCACCAGCGAGAGGGCGACTTCGGAGACGACCAGTAGGCTACGCACGCGATTGCGGCGCAGGCCGTCCGTCGAGCCGCGCCCTCCATCTTTGAGAGACTCGTTTAAATCCAGCTTTGATGATTGCAGCGCCGGGGCAACTCCGAACATGATGCCCGTCAAAATGGAGACCAGCGCTGTAAAGCCGAGCACATTTGCATCAAGACCGATCTCACGGACGCGAGGCAAGTCTGTCGGGCTCGCCGCGACGAGCAGGTCAACTCCCCACATCGCGAGCAGCAGCCCAAGGCCCCCGCCCACCACGGCGAGCAATAGGCTCTCCGTGAGAAGCTGTCTTATTATGCGCCAGCGGCCAGCGCCGAGCGCCGTGCGAATCGCTATCTCTTTGTGCCTGGACGCCGCGCGCGCTAAAAGCAGATTGGCGACGTTGGCGCATGCGATCAAAAGCACAAACCCGACCGCACCAAGGATCACGAGCAAAGCGGGACGAACGCTGCCGACGATGTCTTCATGCAGCGACACGAGATTGAAGCTCAATCCTGTGTTCGTGTCAGGGTACTGACCTTCGAGTCTTCCGGCGATGGCCGCCAGTTCGGATTCGGCCTGCGCTCGTGTGACGCCCGGTTTGAGACGCGCAACCACCCGCAGGCTGCGATTTCCACGATTATCCTTTGCCGCGATATAGCTGGGCGAGGCGGAGATGGGCTGCCAGTATTCAGACTTCTGATTCTGCACGGGGAATCTGAAGTCGGAAGGCATCACGCCGACGACCGTTGTGCTTTTCCCGGACAGCTTTATCTCTTTTCCGATAATAGAAGGATCAGAGCCAAAGCTGCGCTGCCATAGCCGCTGGCTGATGACGACCACGGCAGGGCCGCCGAGCACGTCCTCTTCGCGTGTGAAGGTGCGACCCATAAGAGGCTGCACGCGCAGTAAGGGGAAGAGGTCGGCGGGGATGTTCGCGCCAAAGAGTCGTTCGTTCTCATCTCCATTGGTGAGCGTCGTACCTGCGCTGTTATAAGGAGCGATATATTCCAGCGTCTGGCTCTGCTCTCTTAAATCCTTGATGTCCGGAATGGAGAGCACGAGGCGGGCATCGCCATTATTTTTTGTTACTCCCCATACCATCATCAATTGCTCCGGCTCTCCGAAGGGGAGCGGCCTGAGCAGCACAGCATTGACGACAGAGAAGATCGCGCTATTGGCTCCGATCCCAAGCGCCAGTGCCAGCACGACGATGACAGTAAAGCCGGGGCTTTTGATCAACATCCGCACACCGTAGCGCAGGTCTTGCAAGAGAGTTCCCATCACCATCTCCTTAAAACTTCGTCGAGCAAACCTCTAATTGAGCTGAGTATTCTTAGACACAACCGTCAGGACGCGCCCGCGTTCGTAATCCGAAGTGATTGACCTGATCGCCTCAAGGTAAGAGGCGCGCAAACTCGTGTCGCCCAGATAAAGAGGCATCGCATCGAGGAGAAAACTTGCCTTCTCGTAATCGGAAGAGATGCCCTCTGCCGATTCAAGCATGCCTGCCAGGACTTCCCTGTTCGGGTTATTCTTCAGCGCGGCGGAGAGAACACGCCGGTGCTCGTAATCCGATTTGATCTTGCGGGTGGCCTCGAAGAACGGAGCAATCATTCTGCTCTTACCGAGGTACAATGGGGCAAACTCTATGAGGAAGCGTGCTGTCTCATAATCGGAAGAGATTTGAGCGGATGCCTGTCGCAGGATGTTTTCGAGGGAGGGCGTGTCGGGATTTCCCTCTTTGATTAACGTCTCAAAGTAGACTCGCTTGGCGTAATCATTCTTGAGCAGCCGAATCTCTTCGAGCAGGCCGCGCGCTCCCCGCTGCTGAAGGATTCGCCGCGCCCTGACCTCTGCGTCCAGCCCGCCATCGCGCGCTGCCTCCGGCAGAATTCTTGACAGCCATGCTCTAGCGTCCGCGTCGAACTCTCTCGCTTGACCATTAACGAAATAGGAGCGCTTGAGCGGGCCGCCCGGATTCGGCGTCATGCGAAGTTTCCGTGTCTGCCGCCCGCGCTCATCTGTGGCAGAGAACAGGCCGTCTTCAGAGATACTTCGGACATCCGTGTAATCATCCGTAAACTCGACCTTGCCCTCGATCCTCACCTCCACCTTGACGCCATCATCAGAGTGCGACCAGACAGAGGTAGTACGGCGCTCGCTCTTAGGGGTTTGCGCGGCCTGTGTAGCAGAGCCATTGAGTTGCGTTTGAGCAGGATGGGCGAAGCTCGCGGCAAAACCAGGCGCGACGCACGGGGAAAGCGGCAGCAGCAGCAGTATCGTTGATGTCAGAATATTAATACTCATTTCAGCGAGGCCTCCAATTTTCAAATCAAATATCTAAATCATTCGTAACGGAGCGCGACCATCGGATCAATACGCGGTGTCGCACGGCGCGCCGGGATCAAACATGCCACGAGGGCAATCCCACTCAACAACATGGCCACCGCCGCGAATGTCCTAGCGCCAGCACGGCGACGAGCGTTAATCCCGGATTCTTTAAGAGCATGCGCACACCGTAGCGCAAATCTGCCACACAGTTCCCATCATGTTACTCCCGATTCTGAAAGGAGAAAGGATGAAGCCGGTTAGGGTTTTGACATCTCAATTTCGCGGTCGCACTTTTGAAATCGAGAAGCTTAAATCTGAGATTCGCGTTTTTGAGACCCGCACATCCCAGATATGAGACTTACTCTTTCATCCTTCGATCCTTCACTCGCGCCTCTCGCGTCGCCCCAAGAATCCACCTTTACGGCTCCACCGGCGGAGATAAAACTCGCCGGAAGGGCCACAATTACCAGCATCGGCGAGATTACCGATGCTGGTTAGTGGTCAGTTGCAGTGACGCCGTAAAGCCGTAGTAGGGAGATCGAGCGTCACGCCGAAGGCAACGATCAAGCCGATTACGATACCAATACAAGCAAGAATCATTCCCCGGAGCCGAGGAGCGCATGCTTTTATTCGTAACGGAGCGCGATCATCGGATCAACCTTCGTCGCACGGCGCGCGGGGATATAACAGGCCGCAAACGCTACTAACGCGAGGACTATAGAAACGCCGAGGTATGTCAAAGGGTCTGTGGGCGTCACGCCGAAGAGCAGGCTCGACATCAAACGCGTGACACCGAACGCGCCGACGAGACCGACGCCGACGCCTATGAGCGCGAGCTTCATCCCGTGCACGACGACGAGCTTGAGCACGTCGCGGCGTTGAGCACCCAGGGCCATCCGCACGCCGATTTCATGTGTGCGCTGCGTCACCGAGTATGCCATCACGCCATAGATACCGATGGCTGCAAGCGCGAGCGCCGTCGCCGCAAACAGACCGAGCAACCACATCGCAAACTTTTGCGGCGCAATCGCATTCGACACCACCTGCGTCATCGTTTGGACATTCGACACCGGCTGGTCTTTATCAATCTCCAGCACAGCGTTGCGCAACGTCGCCGTCATGCTCGCCGGATCGGTCGTCGTGCGGACAGCGAGTACCATGCTGCGCCCGTAACGCGCCTCCGGCATCTGCGGCAGTTGGAAATAGGGCCGGTAAACCTCTACGCGCGGTGTCTCGGCAGGGCCGTAATGCGCGACGTGTTTGACGACGCCGATGATCTGCATCCACGGAAATGGTGATTCGTTGCCGCCCATTTTGAGTCGCTTGCCGATGGGATCAACGTTTGGGAAAAAGCGCGCGGCCAGCATCTCGTCAACAAGGACGACGGGGACTGTGCCCGTTTTATCCTGATCCGTGATGTAGCGCCCCTTGATGAGCGGGATGTTCATGGCGCGAAAATAGTCCGGTGTCGCCGTCATATTGACGGCTATAACAGTGTCCTTGACATCAGTGATTTCCTGCCCCTCGACGGTAATGCCGGATTCAATGCCGCCGTTCATCGGCAAACCGCGCGTGAGTCCCGCCGCCTCAACGCCGGGCAGTTGTTGCACGCGCTGCAACACCTGTTGATAAAAATTGGCGACCTGCTCGTTTTCTTTGTAGCGCGTATCTGGCAGTGCGAGCCGCATCGTCAACACATGCTCCGGGTCGAAGCCGATATCCGACCTGCTCAGATTAAGAAAACTTTTGATAAGCAGGCCTGCGCCGACCAGAAGAAGAAGCGACAGCGCCACCTCTGCGGCAACAAGTATGTTGCGCACGCGCTGGCGGTTCGCGCCGCCCGTCGTACCGCGCACGCCCTCCTTTAGCATCTCGTTCAAGTTTGCCTTCGAAACTTGAAGAGCAGGCGCAAGGCCGAACAGCAAACCTGTAATTACAGAGATAAGTAGCGTGAACGTGAGCACGCGCGCGTCAAGCCCTATGTTCGCTGTGAGCACAGGAGGCACGCTGCCCGCGATCAAAGCGAGCAGCGCGTCTATGCCCCATACCGCCAGAAGGAGACCGAGCACGCCGCCTATCAAAGAGAGCATTACGCTCTCCGTCAAAAACTGCCGGATAATGCGCCCGCGTCCTGCGCCCAGGGCCGTGCGGATGGCGACCTCCCGCTGCCGGGAAGCGGCGCGTGCAAGCAGTAGATTCGCGACGTTGGCGCATGCGATCAAGAGCACAAAGCCGACCGCGCCGAGCAGGACGAACAGTGCCGCGCGAACATTACGTGTCGCGAAATCTTGCAGCAAGGCGAGCGTAAAACTGTTACCCGCATTCGTCTTCGGGTATGCCTGTGAGAGCCGTTCGGTAATGCCTTTCATCTCTGTGCGCGCCTGCTCAATAGTCACGCCGGGCTTGAGCAATCCGAGCACGTAGATGCCGGGATGGTTATCACGATCCTGCATCTTGTCGGCTTGCAAACCGATGGGCACGTAAAGGTCAACCTGCGCTTGATACTGGAACGACTGTGGCAGCACGCCGATCACAGTATGACTCTCGTTATTGAGCATTACGGGCTGGCCGACTATGTTCGGGTTCGCGCCGAAGCGCTGTTGCCACAAACCATAGCTGATGATGGCAGTGCGGTTCCCTCCCGGCTTGTCCTCGTCGGGCGCGAAGCTGCGACCCATATGCGGGGTTGTGCCGAGGACGGAGAAAAAGTTGGCAGAGACTTCATTCCCGGTGAGCCGTTCGGGCTCGCCCGCGCCGGTTAAGGTAAAGCCCTGGCCGCGAAACGCGGCCATCTGCTCGAACACTTGATTCTGCTCGCGCCAGTCCGTAAAGTTCGGATAGGAGACGGACATGTTCTGCACCTGCTCGGTATACTCGGAAAGAATGACAAGGCGCTCGGCCGTCGAGTATGGCAGCGGCCTGAGCAGCACCGCGTTGACGACCGAGAAGATCGCCGTGTTCGCTCCAATGCCCAGGGCCAGTGCCAGTATTGTCACTATTGTAAAGCCGGGACTCTTCAGTAACATTCGAATCCCGTAGCGTACGTCCTGAATAAAATTTCTCATCACATTTCTCCTACTCGTAATGAAGAGCAACCATCGGATCAACCTTCGTCGCACGCCGCGCCGGTATGTAACAGGCCAGAAGCGCCACGACCGCGAGCACTACAGAGACCACAAGGAATGTCACGGGATCAACCGTGCTTACTCCGAACAGCAAACTCGACATGATGCGTGTGAGCGCAAATGCTCCGACCAATCCCACAGCGATGCCGACTAGGATGAGCTTTAATCCTTGACCTACGACCATCCTGAGCACATCTCCGGCTTGCGCGCCCAGTGCCATGCGAATACCTATCTCGTGCGTGCGCTCCGTGATTGAATAAGACATCAACCCGTAGATGCCCACGGTCGCAAGCGCAAGCGCGACGGCAGCAAAGATGCCCAGAAGGAGCATCATAAAACGCTGGCCGGCAACCGAAGCCGCCATCACCTCAGTCATGGTGCGAACCTTTGTGACGGGCAACTCCTTATCAATCGTCCAGATTTGTCCCTTCACCATATTGGCAATGGTCTGGGGATCGCCCTCGCTGCGCACGACCACACTCATCCAACGCTTCCAGGGCTGCATTTGTTGCGCGTAAGGCGCATAGATCGCCGATTCCTCAGGAAGGTCTAAACCCAAATGCTTGACATCACCGGCGACACCGACAATCGTGATCCACTGTGGCTCGCCCTCCTGTCGTGCCCAACGGACGCGCGAGCCAATGGCATCACCACCGGGAAAATACTGCCGGGCCATCGCCTCGTTAATCACACCGACCAGGGGCGAGCCTTCCCTGTCCTGTAGTGTGAAATCACGCCCACTTAATAAAGGGATTTTCATGGTGCGAAAATAATCACCGGCGATGGTGCGTGAATAAAGCTCAGGCTCCTCGCCCGGCGATAATGGCGGGCGGCCTTCGATGACAAAGTTGTGAAAGAGCGCATCACCACCGAGAGGAACTTCGCTCACCATCGCGGCCTCAACGCCCGGCAATACATTGATTGCTTCCAGAGCGCGCTCGCGAAATTGCGTCTGTTTGGGAATCTCTTTGTAGCGAGCTTCGGGAAGCTCTATGCGCATCGTTATAAGATTATCCGTGGCGAAGCCGGGCTCGACCGCCCGCAGTCGCCAGAAACCCTTGATGAGCAACCCCGCCCCGATCAGTAATACGAGCGCCAGCGCCAGTTCCGACGCGACCAGTAGATTGCTAAAGCGATGACGGGTGATGCCGGCCGTACTGCTGCGCCCCCCCTCCTTTAAAGCTTCGTTGACGTTAAGACGAGAGGCGTTCAAGGCGGGCACGAGTCCGAAGACCAGTCCGGTCAGAACCGCGAGCCCCAACGTAAAGAAGAGCACCCGTCCATCAATACTGATAGCGGAGAGACGCGGCAGATTCCGAGGCTTGAGTGATTGGAGCAGATCAATGCCCCACAGCGCCAGAAGGAGTCCGACCACGCCGCCGAGCACAGAAAGCATGACGCTTTCGGTCAGCAACTGGCGGATCAATCTTCCGCGTCCCGCGCCGAGCGCAGCGCGAATCACTATCTCTCGCTCGCGCGAAGTGGCCCGCGCCAGCAATAGGTTGGCGAAGTTCGCGCACGCGATCAAGAGCACCAGCCCGACCGCTCCGAATAGTATGAGCAGGGCGGGGCGGGTATCGCCGGCCACACGCTCGTGCAGCGACATCAAACGCGTGCGGCGTCCCTTGTTCTCTTCCGGGTACTGCTGTTCCAATCGCTGATCAATAGTCGCCAGCTCCGCCTGCGCTTGCTGAAGTGTGACGCCGGGGCGAAGTCGCCAGTAGGTGCGCAGGAAATGGACGCCGCGAGCATTTGCCGCCAAAGGATTGACGACCCGCAAAGAGGCTAGAACTTCGGGGTTCTCACGCGGCGCTTCAAAAGTGGAGGGCAGAACGCCGATCACAGTGTAGTTGTTTCCGCTGAGTGGAATCGCACGGCCCAGGATTCCGGGGTCGCCGCCAAACTGTCGTTGCCAGAATGCGTAACCGAGCACGACGACGCGCTCGCCTCCGGTCGCGTCTTCTGCCGCCGAGATGGTTCGACCCATGATGGGTTGCGCGCCCAGCACATTGAACAGACCGGCATTGACAAGCCCCGCCTGCACCTGTACAGGCTCTGCTCCTCCAGTGAAATCCAGAGCCTGAAGCACTATGCCGCCGACATCTTCAAACGATTTGCTCTGCGCTTGAATGTCAGACAAGTCGGGCAAAGATAGATTGGATCGTGCAGTCACCAATCGCTCGGCATGAGGATAAGGAAATGGCTTTAGGAACACCGCATTGACGACACTGAAGATGGCCGTATTCGCCCCGATCCCCAACGCCAGTGTCACCACGGCGACAATCGTAAAGCCGGGTTTCCTGTACAGCATGCGAAATCCATAGCTGAGGTCTTGCAGTAGAGTTCCCATCACCTTTCCTTCCTTCAAAGCTATTCATGTCTGAGCGCGACCATCGGGTCTACCCTTACCGCGCGCCGCGCCGGAATGATGATTGCCAGAAAGGCCACGCCTGCGAGCAACACGGCGATGCCCCCGAACGTGAGCGGATCGGTCGCGCTCACGCCGAACAAGAGCGTCGCCATAACACGCGTGACCACGAAGGCAGCGACCAGTCCGACAATGATGCCGATCATCGTCAAGAGCATTCCATGCCCCAGCACCATTTTGAGAATGTCGCTGCTTCGCGCACCTAAGGCCATGCGGATGCCTATTTCGTGTGTGCGCTGTGTGACTGAATAAGAGATCACGCCGTAGATGCCGACCGCCGCCAAAACAAGCGCGACCAGCGCGAAGGTGATGAGCAGAAACATTGAGAAGCGTCGGGTGGCGATGGACAGGTCGATGAGCTGTTTCATCGTACGCACGTTATAGACGGGCTGATTCGGATCAACCGTCAAAATCTGTTGACGCACAGCGCCCGTCAAGGTAGTCGGGTCTGTCTGCGTGCGAACTACCAGGTTCATTCGTCTGGCTATCATCGGGAGCATCTCATCCGATGCTTGATTGAGCGCAAAGTAGAATTGCGGCTCGACCGGGACTTGGCCGTCGAGGCCGTAATGCTTGACATGCTCGACGATGCCGACGATCTCGTACTTCGGCATCTGCGGCTGTCCCGGCCCGTGACCGCCAAACGTCAAACGCTTGCCGAGAGGGTCTTCATTCGGGAAGTATTTCTGCGCCAGAGATTCGTCAATGACGGCGACCAGCGGGCTGTCCCTTCGATCCTGTGCTGAGAGAAAGCGACCTTTCTTCAAGCGTATGCCCATCGCCTGAAAGTATTCGGGAGTCGTCATGTACTGGACGGCCATCAATGGTTGTCCGGCCTTTTCTTCAGGTCGTCCCTCGATCTTGAAAGACTGTTCGGCAGCGCCCGCGAAAGGAAGGCCGCTCGATAAGGCGACGGCTTCGACGCCTGGCAGGCTCTCGATCTTCGCTTCGACCTCGGCAAAGAAGTCTGCGGCCTTTCTTTCCTGTCCCTTCCCGGCAGTGTAAGAGAGCTGCATCGTAAGCAGATTGCTTGACTCGAAGCCTGTTTCGACGGTTTGCAAACGCCAGAAACTTTTGACCAGCAGCCCCGCGCCGATCAGGAGGACGAGGGCGAGGGCGACTTCCGTGATGACGAGAAGGCTGCGCACGCGTTGACGATTGCCCGTTGATCCACGATCTCCTTCTTTGAGAGATTCGTTGAGGTCTGTCTTGGAGGCTTGCAGCGCCGGAACGAGGCCGAAGATGATGCCTGTCAGGATCGCGACCAGCATCGTAAAGCCGAGCACGCGCATGTCTATTCGTGCCGTATCAAGACGCGGAACGCTATCGGCGGGCACTATCTTTGTGAGCAGGTCACTTCCCCACAGCGCCAGCAGAATACCCAGCCCTCCACCCAGGACGGACAAAAAGACGCTTTCGGTCAGCAGTTGACGGATGATGCGCCAGCGGCTTGCGCCGAGCGCCGTCCGAATCGCGATCTCTTTCTGGCGCGCTGAGGCGCGCGCGAGCAAAAGATTGGCGACGTTGGCGCATGCGATCAGGAGCACAAAGCCGACCGCGCCGAGCAGGATAAAGAGCGCCGGACGGACATCCTGCACAGTATTGTCATAGAGTGATTCAAGGTGGATGCGCCGGTCTGCGTTGCTATCCGGGTACTGCTGACCGAGCCGCGCCTGTATCGTATCCATCTCGGCTCGTCCCTGTTCCTGAGTAATGCCCGGTTTGAGACGCCCGAGAACGTAGATGCCCGGATGCATGCCGCGCTCTTTAAAGCGTTCTTCCGCGAGGCCGATGGGAACGAAGATGTCCGTCTCCGAGCCGAAGCGATAATCGGCGGGCATAATGCCCACAACCGTGTAGCTTTGATTATTCAATGACAGCTCTTTGCCGACGATGTCCTCTGCGCCGCCGAATCTTCTCTGCCAGAAACCGTGATTGAGAATGACGACCGCGTTGCCTCCGGCTCGATCCTCTTCCGCGACGAAATCTCGGCCCCTCATGGGCTTGACGCCTAAGGTTGAGAAGAAGCTCGATGAGATCATGCGACCCGATAGGCGTTCGGGCTCTCCCGCGCCGATGAGGTTGAAGCTATCGCGCCTGAATGCTGCGACCTGCTCGAAGACCTGATTCTGGTTGCGCCAATCAACAAAGTTCGGATAGGACACGGATGTATCCTGCGTCGCCGTCTTCTCCCACATGATGACCAGCCGATCCGGGTCAGCGTATGGCAGCGGACGGAGCAGAACAGCATTGACGACCGAGAAGATCGCGCTGTTCGCGCCGATGCCCAAAGCCAGGACAAACACCGCCACGATAGTAAAGCCCGGGTTCTTCAACATCATACGCAGGCCGTAACGCAGGTCTTGCATGTAAGTGCTCATCAAATCAACTCCCTCGTTTTTATTCGTAACGAAGCGCTTCCATCGGATCAACACGTGTCGCCCGTCGCGCTGGAATGTAACAGGCCACGAGCGCCACCAGTGTTAAGAGCAGCGAGACGCCTATGAAGGTCAACGGGTCTGTTGGGCTCACGTTGAACAGCAGGCTCGCGAGCAATCGAGTCGCGGCATATGCGCCGACCAGACCGACACCAACTCCGAACAAGGTCAGCTTCAATCCCTGCCCGACCACCATTTGCAGCACGTCGCGTCGTTGCGCGCCCAGGGCCAGTCGAACGCCGATCTCATGCGTGCGCTGGCTGGTATTAAAGTTAATCAGTCCGTAGATTCCGACTCCGGCCAGAGTCAGAGCGATTGAGGCGAAGGCGGAGAGGAAGAGCAGACTGAACCGTCTTTCTCCAAGCGAGCGCGAGATAAGCTGTTCCATCGTCGCGATGCTTGAAAAGGGCTGGGTCTTGCTCACCGCCCAGACTTCCCTTTTCACTGCCGGTAAGAGGGTCTGCGGATCAACACTCGTCCTCACGATATAGGTCATCGAGCCGTAGGGTTCCTGAAGATGCGGCAAGAAGAGTTCAGGGCGCGGCTCGCTATCGAGTCCGGTAGGGCGCACGTCGCCGATGACGCCGACGATCTCGCGCGTCGCCTGCTGTCCGAGAAAGCGAACGTTGATCTTTTTCCCGACAGGGTCCTCACCGGGCCAGTAACGCTCAGCCATCGTCTCGCCTATAAGGACGACCGGCGCGGCATCCTTGTTATCAAAGCGTGTGAAGAAACGACCGCGACGAAGCGGAATGCCCATCGTGCGAAAGTAATCGTATGTCGCAACCGTGGCATAAGCGATTGGCTCCTGACCGGGCGCTGGCAGGGGCCGCCCTTCGATGACCAGCTCGCTTTTGATATCAATGGGGTTGGTGTGGAATGGAAGCGCCGAGACAGCGCCCGCCGCTTCGACGCCGGGCAGCGCCGCGATGCGATCCAAACTCTGCTCAAAAAAGGCAGCCCTTTGCTCCGGCGTTCGAGCCCTGCCCCAGACATGCACTTCAAGCGCGAGTGCTTTTTCAGCCGTAAAGCCCGAATCAACTTGCAAGAGTCGCACAAAACTTCGCACCAGCAGACCGGCTCCGACGAGCAGCATCAATGCCAGCGCAACTTCGGTGACGACCAGCAGGTTGCGCAGCCGGTTGCGCGCGAAACCCGTGCTGCCGGTTCGCCCGCCCTCTTTGAGAAATTCCTGTAAATCAGTTCTGGAAAACTGTAACGCAGGAGCCAACCCGAAGATCAGGGCTGTGACTAATGAAACTCCAAGAGCGAAAATAAGTACGTAACCGTCAATGCGAACCTGATCCAGACGCGGCAGATTATGAGGACTCAGAGCGATCACCGCATCAACTCCCCAGCTCGCCAGCAACACTCCGCCAATGCCGCCGAGCGCGGCAAGCAGCACGCTCTCCGTCAACAACTGCACGATCAGACGAGAGCGGGCAGCGCCGAGCGCCGCGCGAATCGCAAACTCTCTTCGGCGCGTGGATGCGCGTGCAAGTAAAAGATTGGCGACGTTAGCGCAGGCGATCAGCAGCATCAACCCGACAGCACAAAGCAGCATCAGGAGCGCCGGGCGCACGTGGCCGACGAGTTGTTCGGGAAGCGGGACGACCGCGACACCCACTTCGCTGTTGGTCTGCGGATAGGCTTGCGCCAATCTGGCGGCGATGCCGCTCATCTCTGATTGAGCCTGCTCTATTGTCACGCCGGGCTTGAGCCGCCCGATGACCTTGATGTAACCAGACCCGCGAATCTTTTTATCGTGCTCTGCCACGACCCACGGCGACCATATCTCTCTTTCCGATCCGAACTCGAAACCCGGCGGCATAATGCCCGCGACGGTGTGCGGTCGGCCATTGAGAAGCAGTTTCTGCCCGACCAGATTCGGGTCAGAACCAAAACGCCTCTGCCAGAGACCGTGGCCGATAACAACGACCGTCTCATTTCCGGCGCTGTACTCATCTCGAAGGAAGGTACGCCCGTGTAGAACATTGACGCCCAGAATCTCGAAGAAGCCCGTCGTCACCTGCCAGGCGCGAAAAGCCTCCGGCTCTTCTCCTCCGCTCAGGCTATAGCTGAAGGGCCGGGCGGCGGCCATCTCCGTACAGCTCTGGTTCTGGTCTCGCCAATCCAGAAAGTTGGCGGGAGAGACATCCTCACGCTGGAGACCGCCCAGAGCATTGCTCTGCCAGAAGGTGGCGATCCTGTTCGGGTCCTGAAACGGAAGGGGGCGAAGGAGCACGCCGTTAACCACAGAGAAGATGGCAGTGTTCGCGCCGATACCAAGCGCGAGCGTCAAGACCGCCACCGCAGTGAAGCCGGGTTTCCTGACCAGCATCCGAATCGCATAGCGCAAGTCTTTGAGCAGGGTCTCCATCATCACCATCTCCTTTCATTACTCGTAACGAAGCGCGACCATCGGATCAACCTTCATCGCACGTCGCGCAGGGATATAGCAGGCCAAGAGTGCGACGAGCGTCAACAAAGCGGAGACGCCGAAGAAGGTCAAGGGATCGCTCGCACTGACTCCGAAAAGCAGGCTCGACATTAGCCTGGTCAAAGCAAATGCTCCGATCAGACCGATGCCGACTCCCGCAAGCGTCAAAGCCATTCCCTGCCCGACGATCATCTTGAGCACATCGAGACGCCGTGCGCCTAAGGCCATGCGGATGCCTATTTCATGCGTGCGCTGTGTGACCATATAGGCCATCACACCGTAGATGCCGACGGCTGCCAGCAGCAGTGCGACCACGGCGAATGTGCCCAGCAGAATCATGTTGAGCCGTCGCTGCGCAATTATTTCGGAGACCCACTGATTTATTGTCTTAATATCGAAAATGGGTTGATCCGGGTCCACCCCGTGAACCGAATTGCGTAGCGCGGCGGTCAGTCCTGCCGGGTCAGTGTTACCCGTAGCGCGCACGACGAGAGTTATTCTGCCGGGCGCAGCTTGAATCAGCGGAAGAAAGGTCTCCGGTCTGACTTCGGCCTCGAAGCCCGTGCGGCGTGTGTCGGCGACGACTCCGACAATCGTGCGCCAGGGGCTGTCTTCATTTCCCATATCGCCGAACGTGATGCGACGGCCGATGGGGTCTTCGCTGGCGAAAAAGCGTCGCGCCATCGTCTCGTTAATAATGACGACGTTCGGAGTCTTTTCCGTATCCTGTTCGTTGAATGCGCGCCCCCTTATGAGCGGCGTGCCCATCACTTGAAAATAGTTTGCACTGATGGCATCTATCGGCACTTCGACTCGCTCGCCCGGCTGAAAGGCCGGACGGCCTTCAACGTTGAAGTAAGAGGAGTTGGCAGTCTTGCTGAGGAACACGCTGGTGATGGCGGCGGCTGATTCTATGCCGGAGACGTTTTCCAGCCTCTCGAACAGTTGCTGATAAAAAACTCTGACCTTCTCGTCTTCCCCGTACTTGGCGGGCGGAAGCTGTAGCTTCGCCGTCAACAAACCATCGGGACGAAAGCCCAGGTTGAATTTTTGCAGGCGGCTGAAACTTTTGAGCAGTAGCCCCGCGCCGACGAGCAGCACAAGCGCCAGTGCGACTTCCGTTACGACCAGCAGGCGACGAATAGTTCTACTGCGCACCCCGCCCGTCGCCCCCTTGCTGCCTCCCTCTTTGAGCGTCTCGTTCAAGTCAGGATGAGAGGCTTGCAGGGCAGGCACAAGACCGAATATGAGCGCCGTCAACGCAGAGACCGCGAGCGTAAAGCCGAACACGCGCGCGTCAACATTAATCTGATCCAGATACGGCATATCGCGCGGGATGATCCACTTCAAAATGTCCAGTCCCCACATGGCGAGCACGAGCCCCAGAGTTGCGCCCAGGCCCGCGAGCATAAGGCTTTCGACAAGCAGTTGGCGGATGATGCGCAAGCGACCCGCACCCATCGCCATGCGAATGGCAAACTCGCGCTCGCGCGCGGCGGCGCGCCCCAACAGCAGGTTGGCGACGTTAGCGCACGCGATCAAAAGCACGAAGGCCACCGCCCCCAAAAGGATGAGCAAGGCGGGGCGCACCTGTCCTACGGTCTGCTCGCGCAACGGCACAAGGTTGACGCCGAAGTTGGTGTTGGCTTCCGGGTATTGCTGCTCAAGACGTTTGGCAATCGTTCCCATCTCGGCGCGCGCCTCTTCAAAGGTAACGCCGGGTTTGAGCCTGCCGATAACGCTGAGCCAGAATGCCTGGCGCTGGTTCATCAGGTCGGTGGGCGGGGCCAGCGGTATCCAGAACTCTGCATCCTTCGACGGGAAACGAAACTCCGGCGGCATGACGCCGATCACGGTGCGCTGCGCGCCACTTAGCGCAATGCTTTTCCCCACTATGCCGCTGTCCGCGCCGAAGCGACGCTGCCACAGGCCGTAGCTTAAGACGATGACGCTATCGCGGCCCGCCTGGTCTTCGTCTCCTGTAAACGTTCGGCCAAGCAATGGCGCGACCTTCATCACTTCAAAGAGGCTTGCCGTCGCCGCCGCGCCGAGGACTCGCTCAGGCTCTCCCGTGCCCGTCAGGTTAAGGCTTGATCCTCTATACGCGGCCAGATTCTCGAAGACCTTATTCTGGGTGCGGTAGTCCGTGAAGTTCGGGTAAGAGTGAATGTCCTCCTTCAATCCGAGCGAGCGATTGTCCATCCACACGATGACGAGTTGCTCCGGGTTTGCAAAAGGCAAAGGGCGCAACAGTACGGCATTGACAACAGAGAAGATGGCCGTGTTCGCACCGATGCCCAGAGCCAGTGCCAGTATCGCCACTACAGTAAATCCCGGCTTCTTGACCAGCATCCGAAATCCATATCGCACGTCCTGCCATAATGTCTCCATCGCCTTTTTCTCCTTCTCTGATAATTCTCTATTCGTAACGAAGCGCTTCCATCGGGTCAACTTTGGTGGCCTTGCGCGCGGGGATCAAACAGGCCAGAAGGGCGACCGACGAGAGCAGCAGAGAAAGACCGATGAAGGTCAACGGATCGGTCGCCGAAACACCGCTCAGCATCTCCGTCATCGCGCGTGTCAGGGCGAAAGCCCCCAGGAGGCCCAGCGCCACGCCGACGAACGTCAGTATCACCCCCTGCGTGACAATCAGTTTGAGAATGTCGCGCGGTTGCGCGCCCAGTGCCATACGAATGCCTATCTCGTGCGTGCGCGATGTAACGGAATATGCCATCACGGCGTAGATTCCGATGCCCGCCAAAAGCAGAGCGCCGAAGGCAAAGAAGCCGAGCAGGTACATCGTCAGGCGCTTTGGCGAGACTGATGAATCAATGACCTGTTGCATGGTCATGATGTTGTAAACAGGCTGATCAGGATCGAGAGCGAGTACCTCGTTGCGAACGGCCGCGGCGAGCTGCGTCGGCTCCCCGCTGGTTCGCACGACCAGCGTCATAGACCACCAGGGCGCTTGCATGAAGGGCCGGTAGAAGGTCAGGTTAGCCTCTTCTTCGAGGTCTTCATTCTTGACATCCGCCGCGATGCCGACGATCTCAATCGGCCCGTCATCATCACTAATGATCACACGATTGCCGAGGGCATCTCCGGCGGGAAAGTAGCGTTGGGCGAATCGCTCGTTGATAACGATGACGGGCGGCGAGTCCTTCTTATCCTGTGCGGTGAAGGCGCGACCCTTAAGGATGGGCGTGCCGATGGCCTCAAAATATTGCGGCGTGACTATCTGATGATCCGCGTGAGGCTCTCTCCCTTTGGGAGGTTCGGGTTGGCCCGCGATCTTAAAGTTGGAAGACGTATTGCTGCGGCCCATCGGGATAAAATTTATTGCGCCCGCCTTTTGGACTCCGGGCAGGTTTTGAATACGCTCGACGAGCTGCTGGTAAAAATTGACGCGTTGCTGCTCCTCAGGGTATTTCAGGCGCGGGATCGAAAGCTCCATCGTCAACACGTTTTCCGGCTTGACTCCAAGATCGGAACGTATGAGGTGTACGAAGCTGCGAATCATCAGGCCCGCGCCGACCAGCAGCACGAGCGAGAGCGCGATCTCAGAGATAACCAGCAGGCTGCGCAGGCGATTGCGACTAGCATTGCTCGATGTGCCCTTGCCGCTTTCTTTGAGCGCTTCGTTCAGGTTCAGCCTTGTGGCTTGCAAGGCGGGAGCCAAACCGAAGAACGCGCCTGTGAGCAGCGTGGTGATGAGCGTAAAGACTAAAACGTAAGGGTCTAAGTGGAGCTTGTCCCAGCCGGGAATATACTGAGTAAACGTGGCAGGCATGCCCTTCTTGATAAATTCGATTCCCCAGATTGAAATGAGCAAGCCGAGCGCGCCGCCGATTGAAGCGAGCACGATGCTCTCTGTGAGGAGTTGCCGAATCAAGCGCCAGCGGCTTCCTCCCAAAGCCATCCGCACGGCGATCTCTTTTTGCCGCGAGGTCGCGCGCACCAGCAGCAGATTGGCGACGTTCGCGCACGCAATAAGCAGCACGAAGACGACCGAGCCCATCAGCACGAGCAGATATATTCGCGAGCCCCTTGTATGAGTCTCGTTGAGGGTTTCGACCAGAGCTGTCCTGCCGCTATTCGTCTCCGGAAACTGCTGCTGCGCCTGTAGCGAGATGGCATCTATCTCCGCCTGAGCGTGCGCTTTGGTAATGCCCGGCTTGAGAAGCCCCAAGATTTCCAGATAATGATTGCCGCGCTCGACCTGTTCCTTGGCGTCGAAGACGAGCGGTATCCACAACTCGCTGCCGTTAAGAGGATAATTGAAGTCCTGCGGGAGGATGCCGATAACGGTGTAGCTCTTACCGTCAACCTTGATCTGTTTTCCGATCAGGTTCGGGTCAGATGCGAAGCGTCGTTCCCACAAACTCTGCTTGACGAGCGCGACCTGCTCATGTCCGAGCTGTCCCTCTTCTTCCGTGAAGGCGCGACCATGCGAGGGCTTGACGCCAAGCACTGTAAAAAAGCTCGGAGTCACGCGCGAGCCCGAAACGCGTTCGGGCTGGTCGCCCTCGGTCAGATTAAAAGCGCGCTTCGAGATAGCGGTCATCTGTTCAAAGACCTGATTACGGTCGCGCCAGTCTGCGTAGTTGCCGGGCGCGACCGAGCCGCGCCTGATGCCGGTCTCCGGCAGACGCTCCCAGACGGCCATCAACCGCTCCTGATTGGCGAAGGAGAACGGTTGAAGCAGCAGCGCATTGACGCAACTGAAGATCGTCGTGTTCGCACCGATGCCAAGAGCTATCGCCAGCACCGCGACAATCGTAAAGCCCGGATGCTTTAACAACATTCGGAATCCGTAACGTAAGTCCTGTAAAAGTATTCCCATCATTTCTCCTATTCATGACGAAGCGCGACCAGTGGGTCTACCTTCGTCGCCCTGCGCGCAGGAATGTAGCAGGCCAGAAGCGCCACGACGGTCAGAAGCACGGCGACGACGGCGAGAGTAGTTGGATCGCCGGGACGAATCTCCGACAACACGCTTGACATAAATCTTGTCAGCACAAGCGCGCCCAATAGACCCAGGCCAACGCCCACGAGGGCCAGCCTTGCCCCCTGCCTCAAGACCATCCGAACAACATCGCCCGGCATTGCTCCCAGTGCCATGCGGATACCGATCTCGTGTGTGCGGCGGCTCACCTTATAGGAGAACACACCGTAGGTTCCCAGCGCCGCCAGCAGGAGGCCGAACCCTGAAAAACAAAGGAGCATCACTGTTCCTACTCGTGTTTGCGACAACGCGTCGTGGTAGAGCTGTTCGGCTGTCTCAATATCGAAGACGGGCATGCGCTTATCCACCTTCTGGATAGCACTCTTTATCACTGGCAGCGCGCCTGTGGGCTCAAACTTAGTGCGAACCGCGAGCTGGATGCTGGATGTGGAAAAATTCCGATCTTTGCTTACGTCCTGAACGATAGGTACGTAAAGGGTCTCTCGAAGTTCCTTCCTTGACGAAGTAGGTTCCTCAATATCACTGACCACGCCGACGATCATCATTGACGGAGACTGCGCGCCGCCGCGCCTGGTGTGAACGCTCTTGCCCACAGGATCTTCGCCCGGCCAGTAGCGCCGTGCCATGCTCTGGCTGATGATCGCCACACGCTGAGAGTCGGCCGCGTCCTGTTCCGAAAATGGCTGGCCCTTGAGCAAAGGGATTTTCAGTGTCTCGAAGTAGGCGGGGCTGACCGTGCGGTAACTCGCCACAAGTTGCTCGTTCGGGTTGAATGGTTTTCCCTCAGGAACAATCGAGGCGGTCACGTTCCCGTTCGTCAGTGGGACGAAGTTGGCGGCAGTCGCGCTGACAACTCCGGGAACTGCCCTTACCTCTTCAACGATCTGTCGCGCAAGCTCTGCGCGGCGTCGCGGGTCGCCCTGCGCAGACTCCGGCACGGCAATCTTCATCGTCAACAGGCGACTGGTATCGAGGCCCAGGTTTGCACGTTGGAGCCTGTACAGGTTCTGGATCATCAAGCCTGCGCCCGCGAGTAAGATCAAAGCCAGCGCCACTTCGCCGACAACCAGATAATTTAATAGACGCTCGCCGCCGGTATCGCTGCCCCGTGCTCCACCCTCCTTGAGGATGGCATGTAGATCGAGGCGGGAGGATCTGAATGCCGGGACCAGAGCGAGACTCGCGCCGACCGTCAAAGAAACAAGTAGCCCGAACCCCATGACGGTGGGGCTGATCGGCACTTCTCGCATCACATAAGTGAAGTCCGAAGGGATTAGCGCAAGCAGGAAATCGCGCAGCCAGAGAGTTGCCAGAAGCCCTGCGACTCCGCCCGCCACCGAGAGCATCAGATTCTCGGTCAAGAGTTGGCGAATCTGACGTGACCTGGATGCCCCGAGCGCGGCGCGGATGGCGAACTCTTTCTTCCTGCCGATAGCTTGAGCGAGCAACAGATTGGCGACGTTGGCGCACGCGACCAGCAGCAACACC
>JBKKAL010000210.1:0-5191 GCA_046714695.1 Pyrinomonadaceae bacterium | reverse complement strand
GCACGGCGGCATCATCGCCGATGCCGTACACGAGTCCATCGTCCGTCTTGCCCGCGCGCGCTTCTTCCGCGCGTTGCCTGATGCGCGAGATGAAATCAAACTCGCTATTGTGGAGTTGACCTGTTGATGAATTAGGGAGGACGACTGAATGAGTTTTCCGCTTTACTTCATCCCTCATCCCTCCGCCCTTATCCCTTCACAACTTCAGGCGCAGGGAATCGAGCCCGGCGCGGATGTTGTCGAGCGAGGTGGAGAAAGAGAAGCGCAGGTGGCTTTCGCCGTGTGGGCCGAAGACAATGCCGGGAACCGAGGCGACCTGCGCGCGCTCTAAGAGAAGGTCTGCGGCCAGGCGGCTGTCGCTGTTGATGCGCGTGACATCGGGGAAAGCATAAAAAGCTCCGGCGGGGCTCTGGCACGTAAAACCCAGCTCGTTGAGGCCCGCCAACAAAAGATCGCGACGTTCACGATAGGCGGCACGCGAACTCTCCAGAAAATCGGAGGGTGTAGTCATGGCCGCGAGCGCCGCCCATTGCGATGGGGTCGAAACGCCGTTGGTCGAATAGAGCAGGGTCTTGCGTATGCCCGTCATCCATGGCTCTGTGGCCGCCGCGTAGCCCAGACGCCACCCCGTCATCGCATAAGACTTTGAGAGCGTGAAAGACGTAATCGTGCGCTCCATCATCCCATCAATTGAGGCGATGGAGACATGCTCGCCCTCGTAAACCAGATCCTCGTAAGCCTCGTCGGCGATGACGACGAGATCATGCTCCTGCGCAAAGCGTGCGACCGCTTCCGCCTCCTCGCGTGTGAAGACGACGCCGGACGGATTCTGCGGCGTGTTGTAATAGATGGCGCGAGTCCGCTTTGTCAGGTAGCGTGTCAGTGTTTGTGCGAATCCATCGCGACGCGCTTCCGTCGTCGGCACTAAACAGGTCGCGCCCTCGCAATGCGCGATGAGGTCTTTGATCGGAGTCCAGTATGGAGAAAAGACCAGCACTTCATCGCCCGTATTGACGACCGATTGAAAAGCGCCGAACAGTCCCTGCATCCCGCCGTTCAGAATTATCACGTCCGCGTCGCTGACCTTCAACCGGTTGCGCTCGCGCAGTTTGTCCGCGATGGCGGCGCGCAGCTCCGCGATCCCAGAAGAAGGCGCATAACGCGTCTTGTTATCTGCGAGGGCACGCGTCATCGCCTCTTTGATGTAAGCGGGCGTATTGCTGAAAGGCTCGCCGCCTTCAAACTGATGGACGGTCGCACCTCCGGCTCGCAGTTCCATAATTTTGTTGCGGATTTTGACGATGTCAGAGAAACCGACCTTATCAAGACGCGACGCGAGGCGAAACATAGTCGGAGATGAAGACACGATTGGCGTTGTACCTCCCGAAGTGAAAGCTTTGGTGGAAGAAAGCGAAATTATAGCTTGCCGCTTCGCGCGTCGTCCACCAGAGGCGCGAAAGATATATCGTCATCAGGGAAGAGTCTGCATCAGCACGCGAACGACATTGTCTCCCATAATCATTCTTATTTCCGCCTCTGTGAACCCTTCGCTGATCAGTGCGTCGGTGATCAGAACCAGCCCGCTTGTATCAAAGGGCGCAACTATAGAGCCATCGAAATCCGAGCCTAGCGCGACATGTTCGACGCCCGCGATATTCGCCGTATAACGAATGGCGCGAGCGATTGATTCGGCATCCGTGCCGCACACGGCAGTGTCCCAAAACCCTATGCCAATGATACCGCCCGTCGCGGCGATGCCCCTGATCTGATCGTCACTCAGATTACGTGTGTTATCACAAGTGCCTTTGACGCCGGTATGCGAAACAACGAGCGGCGCGGTCGAGATAGCCAGCACCTCTTCGATAACTCTGGGAGACGCATGAGCGAGATCAACGATCATGCGATGGGCCTGCATCCTCCTGATCATCTCTCTGCCCTTTTCCGTGAGGCCGCCCTTTTGAAGTCCGTGCGCGCTTCCACCGATGTCGTTATCAAAGAAATGTGTAGGGGCCATCATCCGCACACCGTTCTGGAAAAAGAGGTCAATATTGCCAAGATCGCCCTCCAGGGCATGAGCGCCCTCGATGCCCAGAAATCCGGCGGTGATTCCCGTCTCACGCTTTCGTCTCTCCAGATAGGTGGATAAATCCGCAGACGTTTTGATCAGAACGAATTTGCCACCAGAGCGGGCGGCAATTTCATGCAGCTTTCCTGTTTGATAAAGGACTCTTTCCTTCAAGCTTCCCCACGTGCGCACGGGCCAGCGCTCAACTATAGCCAGAAGGGTTATGTTGTCCGTCTGGTCGCTGTTGCTTTCGATATTGAGTCCCCTCGGCGTCTTCGTGACGATCGTAAAGGCCTGCAAGCCGACATTGCCTTCGATGAGGCGCGGAAGATCAACATGCCCTCTCGTGCCACGCTCGGCCAAATCCCTGTTCCACAATAAAGAGTCGGCGTGAAGATCAGCGACGAACAATCTACTGTGAAGCTCTCTGGCCCTGTCCGATGCCTGGTATGGAGGCTGAATCAGCACCGGGTTGAAACTCTTCTCAACCTGTGCGGGAAGAATAAAAAAGACGATGGCGAGTCCCAGAAGCAGGATGATGACGATGACTAAAAGGAGTGTTCTCCACAAATGTTTTGATTGATGTTTCATCAGAAGCGCCGAAGCAGACCTTTTCACACTCGCCCGCCGGTAATGTTCGAGCCGTCGGCGAGCATACATGAAAAAGAACAGGAATGTTCGAGGGGCAGCCGGTTGACTCAAGCGCTTGCGGCGCGTGCGCGAGGCGGTAGGAAAAGGATAAATTGGCGGAAGCTAGATTCATACGTCGCCTTCTTGCCCTGCCGTATCAGCAGGTAGCGCCCTTTCTCTGACACTCACCTTCAAGTCAGGCGGCTTAAATATAAGCATTGACACACTCTTTGTCCGCGAGTAACATGGCCGCAGAGTGGTGCGCCCCCGGCTCGTCCCGTGCCGGGCATCGTTAGTCATTCCATAGCTTGAGCGTGCGATACCGGTAACTTTCCCCGGTGAGGTTTCCCGAACATGGTTAACCGTGCGACCGTCGCCATCCCCGAAAAACTATTTTTCAAGATCGGTGAAGTCTGCGAATTGTCAGGCGTGCAGGCGCACGTGCTGCGCTACTGGGAATCGGAGTTCCCGATGCTCGCTCCGCAGAAAAATCGCGCCGGGCAGCGCACATATCGCAAGCGCGACGTAGAGATGGCGCTGCGTATAAAAGAGCTGCTCTATGATGACCAGTACACAATCGCCGGAGCCAAAAAGAAACTGGCCACAGAGCTTCGCGGCGCGAGCAAGCTCAAAGTGGTGACGCCGGAGATGACGGGGCAGCGAGAGCTTCTGTCGTCCGCCCACACACAACCTGTTCTCCAACGCGAAAATATGCCGCCTTCATTGTCCGCCGAAGCCCTGTCAAGCGGCAGCGAAACGCCCTCGACTGACGGCAGAGCTTCCATGACCGGAAGCCAGCGCGACGCTGTCCGGCGGCTCGCCATCCAGCTACGCGATCTGCTTGAGACGCTCGATTCAGGTGAACCGGATTCTGGCAGCCGCCGAAAATAGGTCGGGGCGCAAAACAGGGACGCGCCCGAACGGGCGCGCGCGCGATTTGACAAACTTTTTTGTTTCCAGACATACTTAAGGCGTTAACGGGACGTGGCGCAGCCTGGTAGCGCGCTTCCTTGGGGTGGAAGAGGCCGTGAGTTCGAATCTCGCCGTCCCGATGATTCAAGGGCTTCCGACTCGATTCGAGTTGGAAGCCCTTTTACTTTTCCGGTCACTTTGTGGAACTTTTCCGGCTCGCCATGCGAATCACATATGACTGCCGTTTAATGAATCATCAACCAGAGCAAGGATGACAGTTAACACAACTCCCAGTGACGACGAACTGCTGCGGCTGCTGCGGGCCGGAGACGAGAATGCTTTCACTACGCTTTACAGGCGGCGGCACGGCGGCCTTTACAGGTTTGCTCTACAGATGAGCGGATCGGAAGCACTGGCAGAGGATGTCACTCAAGAGGTCTTTATGGTGCTGATACGGGAAGCCGATCACTACGATGCGAGCCGTGGTACGCTACAGGCTTATCTGTACGGGATCGCACGCAACCAGGTGCTGCGCCGCCTGGAGAGAGACCGCCCTTTCGTGCAGATTGTTGATGAAGCGGAAGAGACAGAGCGCGGAGCTTCCGAACGTTTCGTCGCTGATGGCGACCCGCTCGGAGACCTCATGCGCAACGAGATGATCGAGTCCGTGCGGCAGGCCGTGCTGGCATTGCCGTCGCATTATCGTGAAGTGGTCGTGCTCTGCGACCTGCACGAGATGAGCTACTTGGAGGCCGCCGCCGCTCTCTCTTGCGCCGTCGGGACTGTGCGGTCGCGGCTGCATCGCGCCCGCTCTCTACTGATCGAAAGACTACGCGCGACGAAGGAGCAGGGAAAAGAGACGGAGGCAGGCTCAAGTCTGCTCAACACGGCGAGGTGCTTCGCATGAATTGTGCTGATTTTGAAAGGGTGATTAACGATCTAACGCGCGACCAGATAATGGAAGCGACTGCGCGCGCGCGCGGATTGGCCCACGTCGAGGCCTGCGCGCGATGTGCGGCGCGCCTTACGGACGAGCGCGTGCTAAATGATGGGCTGCGCTCTCTGGCAGCGACCGCGCAGATTGTAGAAGCTCCGGCGCATATTGAGGCATCGCTGCTCGCTGCCTTTCGCGAGCGTAACAAAGTGGCTCTGCTCAAGCCCACCGTGCTGCCTCCATCGCGTTTCGTTGCGCGTCCAAATTGGCGTTTACCCATAGGGTTGGCGGCGGCAGTGGCACTGGCCTTCGTCGCATTTGCCGTAATACGCATTCAACCATTACAGCGAATACCGCCGCAGCAGCAGCTCGCCAGTGCGCGCAGCCCGCAACCACTGAAGATAACCACGGAAATTTCAGCGCCATCTCAGTCGTCAACAGGTCTTGTGCAGGGCGGGCTCGTGGACGAGCCGCAGGCACAGTTTGTAACCCTGCGAACGTCCGGCAGAAGGCGCGGTAATCTTGAGAACATCAATCGGACGAGGAATTCAATCATGAGTCCGCAGCCGGTCAATTTCACGGCGTCGAATTCGACCGACGGTGACATTGCGACGGATTTCATACCGTTAACATACGGAGCGAGTCAGGGC
>JBKKAL010000209.1:0-28158 GCA_046714695.1 Pyrinomonadaceae bacterium | reverse complement strand
ATCGCGAAGGTCGTAACCGCCGTGGCTAACGGTGATCTGGATCGCAAGCTGACGGTGGAGGCCAAAGGCGAGATCGCGGAGCTGGCCGATACCATCAATAGCATGACCGATACGCTGGCTACCTTTGCAGACCAGGTAACTACTGTGGAGCGCGAAGTGGGTGTCGAGGGCAAGCTGGGCGGGCAGGCTAATGTGCCCGGCGCTGCCGGGACGTGGCGCGACCTGACGGACAACGTAAATGGTCTGGCCGCTAATTTGACCACGCAGGTGCGCGCCATCGCCGAAGTTTCGACCGCCGTGCCGAAGGGCGATCTGACGCGTTCCATCGCCGTCGAAGCGCAGGGCGAAGTCGCCAAGCTTAAAGATAATATCAACGAGATGATTATCAACCTGCGCGAGACGACGCAGAAGAATACCGAGCAGGACTGGCTCAAAACAAACCTCGCGCGCTTCACACGTATGCTGCAAGGCCAGCGCGACATGACGACCGTCTCACAAATGGTTTTGTCGGAACTTGCGCCGCTGGTGGACGCGCAACAGGGTGTCTTTTATGTCAACGGGGGCAACAACGGCACGCCGCTGATGAGGCTGCTCGGCAGTTACGCCTTCACGGAACGAAAAAATCTTGCCAATGAGTTCAGGGCGGGGCAGGGTCTGGTTGGGCAATGCGTGCTGGAGCGCGAAAGGATTCTGCTGACCAATGTGCCGAATGATTACGTGCACATAGGCTCCGGCCTCGGTCAGAGCACGCCGCTCAATATCATTGTTCTGCCGGTGCTTTTTGAGAATGAAGTCAAGGCGGTGATCGAGCTGGCCTCCTTTAATCGTTTCAACGACACGCATCTGACCTTCCTCGATCAATTGACGGAAAGCATCGGTATCGTCCTGAACACGATTGAGGCCAACACGCGCACGGAGCAACTTCTCCAGCAGTCGCAGGCACTGGCGACGGAATTGCAGAGCCAGCAGGACGAATTGAAGAAGACCAACGAGCAGCTTGAGAAACAGGCCGAATCACTGCGTGAATCCGAAGAGCTGTTGAAGAGCCAGCAGGAGGAGTTGCAGCAGACCAACGAAGAGCTGCAAGAGAAGCCCACGCTGCTCGCCAGGCAGAAGGCGGAAGTCGAGGCCAAGAACCGCGAAGTTGAAGAAGCGCGCTGGGCTATGGAAGAGAAGGCAGAACAACTGGCGCTGACCTCCAAGTACAAATCGGAATTCCTCGCCAATATGTCTCACGAATTGCGCACGCCCCTGAATAGTATGCTGATTCTCTCTCGCCAGTTGGCCGAGAACGTGGAGGAAAACCTCAACGCCAAGCAGGTGCAGTTCGCCGAAACGATTCACTCCTCCGGCACAGACCTGCTCTTGCTCATTAACGACATTCTGGACCTCACCAAGATAGAGGCGGGCATGATGGCGATAGACATCGGTGATGTCTCGTTTGGTGATGTGACGGAGCAGTTGGAGCGCAGCTTCCACCAGGTCGCGCAGGACAAGAACCTTGAGTTCATCGTTGAGCGCGCCGACGACCTTGATCCGTCGCTTCGAACCGACGAGAAGCGCTTGCAGCAGATTCTCAAAAACCTGCTCTCAAACGCCTTCAAGTTTACCGAACAGGGCAAGGTCACGCTGCGTATAGAGCCTGTCACAGAGCGCATCCGTTTCCAACAGGAAGTTTTGAACCGCGCCGAGCAGGTCTTTTCTTTCTCCGTGATTGATACGGGGATAGGAATTGCGCCCGACAAACAGCGGATCATTTTCGAGGCGTTCCAGCAGGCCGACGGCACGACCAGCCGCAAATACGGCGGCACGGGCCTGGGCCTTTCGATCAGTCGCGAGATTGCACGACTGCTCGGCGGTGAGATTCGCGTCGCCAGCACGCCCGATGAGGGAAGCACCTTTACGCTCTACCTGCCGAAAACCTATACGCCGAATGTTCCGGGAAACGGCAGCAGCGCGCAAAGCCACACTTCGCGGCAGACTCAGACGGATGCTGCATCAATGAGGAGCGCTGCGGCGGCGGATCGGTTTCCGAGCGCCTACTCTAATGCTGACACGTACGCTCCCGAAGACGCAGGCGAGGTCAACGATGATCGTTATGCGATCTTCGACGGCGAGCGCGTCGTGCTGATCGTCGAGGACGACGTAAACTTCGCGGGCATCCTGCTGGATCTGGCTCGCGAGAAGGGCTTCAAAGGAGTGATCGCCACTCGCGGCGATGCGGCGCTCTCACTCGCGCGCAAATACAAGCCGGACGCGATCACGCTCGATCTCAAACTGCCGGATCGTGACGGATGGACGGTGCTCGACCGCTTGAAGCATGATCCGAACACCAGCCATATCCCCGTCCATATCATCTCCGGCGAAGAGCAGCGACAGCGCGCGCTTCATTCCGGCGCTATCACGCATCTACAGAAACCTGTCAGTCGTGAAGATCTGGCGTCGGCCTTCGACAGCATCGCCACTTTTGCCGAGAAGCGAGTCAGGCATCTGCTCGTCGTCGAAGACGATGACACGCAGCGCATGAGCATCGTTGAACTGATAGGCAACGGCGATGTTATTACAACTGCTGTGGCGACCGGCGAGGAAGCCATCGCGGCGCTCAGGGAAGAGCCGTTCGACTGCATGGTGCTCGATCTGAAGCTGCCGGATATGAGCGGCTTCGAGTTGATCGAAAAGATACAGAAGGAGCTGGGACGGGCCGACCTTCCGATCATTGTTTACACGGGCAAGGAATTGACGAATAAGGAGGAGACGCAGCTAAGGCGAGTCGCCGATGCGATTATCGTCAAGGAGGCAAGCTCGCCGGAGCGCCTGCTGGCGGAGACCGCTCTCTTCCTGCATCGCGTCGAGGCGAACCTGCCCGAACCCAAACGGCGCATCCTCGAACAACTGCACCGCCGCGATCCGGTGCTCACCGGACGGAAAGTCCTGATCGTTGATGACGATGTGCGCAACATCTTCGCTTTGACGAGCGCGCTCGAAAGCCACAACATGGAGGTCATGCACGCGGAGAACGGGCAGGAAGGCATAGACATGTTGAATGAGATGCCCGACATCGAGATTGTTCTGATGGACATCATGATGCCGGGCATGGACGGTTACGAGGCGATTCAGGCGATTCGAGGGAGAGAGCAGTTCGGGAAGCTTCCGATTATCGCTCTCACAGCCAAAGCGATGAAGGCCGACCGCGACCGCTGTATCGAAGCAGGCGCTTCCGACTATATCTCTAAGCCTCTGGATATAGATCAGCTTCTGTCGCTCTTGAGAGTCTGGCTCTACAGTCAGGATGAGACCCAATAACTATGAGCGCGCTTGCACAAGCGGAATATAACGAACTCGAAGACATCGAAATCTCGTTGCTTCTTGAGGGACTTTATCGCTTCTACGGATTCGATTTCCGTGAATACTCTCCGGCCTCGCTCAAGCGTCGCATCATGGAGCGGATGCGTGCGGAGAAGATCGAATCGGTTTCGCTCTTTCAGGATCGCGTCCTGCACGATGCGGCCTGCATGGAGAGGCTGCTCTTGGGCCTCTCCGTGCATGTCTCTTCGATGTTTCGCGATCCCGATTTCTACCTCACCTTTCGCCGGAAAGTCATTCCCATTCTCAAGACCTATCCGACCGTGCGTATCTGGCACGCGGGCTGCTCCACCGGCGAAGAGATATATTCGATGGCCATTCTGTTGCAGGAGGAGGGACTCTATCGCAAGTCTCTGATCTATGCGACCGACATCAGCCACGATGTCTTGCGCAAAGCGAAAGAGGGCATCTTCCCACTCGCCGCGATGCAGGAATACACGCTCAATTACATGAAAGCGGGGGGCACGCGTGAGTTCTCCGATTATTATACTGCGCACTACGACAACGTTATTTTTCATCCCTCGCTTAAAACCAACGTCGTCTTCGCCGAGCACAATCTGGCGACCGATGGATCATTCAACGAATTTCACGTCGTCCTGTGCCGCAACGTCATGATCTATTTCAACAAGGCGTTACAGGAGCGCGTGCATAATCTGATTTACGAGAGTTTGAGCACGTTCGGCATTTTCGGCCTTGGCAACAAAGAGTCTATGAAGTTCACGCCGCGCGAGATGTTTTACGAAAAGATGGATGACGGGAATGAGCTTTATCGAAAGGTGAGATAGTTGACGTTCGAGATAGTCGTCATCGGCGCGTCATATGGCGGGCTGTCAGCGCTGCAAATACTGTTGCCTGAACTCGCGCCGGAATTTCCCCTGCCCGTCGTCGTCGTGCAGCACAGGCGAAAAGAGGCGGACGATGGGCTGTGCGAATATCTGCGAAGGCGCTGCCCTTTGCCGCTTACTGAACCGAATGACAAAGAGAAGGTTGAGCCAGGACGTGTTTACTTAGCGCCGCGCGACTATCATTTGCTGATTGAAGAAAGTATTTTCGCTTTATCAACCGAGTCGCCCGTCGGATTCGCGCGCCCGTCCATTGATGTTCTCTTCGAGTCGGCGGCGGATATTTACCACGACCGTGTCGTCGGCGTGATCTTAACGGGCGCAAATCGCGACGGCGCACGCGGGCTGGCGAAAATCAAAGCTTTCGGCGGGCTGACGGTGGTGCAGGACCCGCAGAGCGCCGAATCGCGCTCGATGCCGGAGGCCGCAATCTCCGCGACGACGGTTGATCGAATTTTACCGCTC
Source organism: Pyrinomonadaceae bacterium (assembly GCA_046714695.1). Lineage (GTDB taxonomy): Bacteria > Acidobacteriota > Blastocatellia > Pyrinomonadales > Pyrinomonadaceae > DASQYE01. The sequence goes on along the minus strand of JBKKAL010000209.1, from coordinate 23,488 downwards.
GCGGAGATCGCACCCTTTCTTAACGAGATTTGTCATCCAATCCAGAGGTTGTTGCATGCAAGATGAGACGGAAAAAATCAATATCCTGATGGTGGATGACAATCCGACTAACCTTTTGGCGTTGGAAACGATCCTCGAAGGCCCGGACAGAAATCTGGTCAGGGCTTCGTCCGGCGACGAGGCGCTTCGCTACCTGCTGGGCGATGAGGTCGCCGTCATCCTGCTGGACGTTTACATGCCGGGCATTGACGGGCTTGAAACCGCCGCGCTTATCCGTGGCCGCGAAAAATCGCGCGACATCCCGATCATCTTCCTGACCGCCGACAGTACGGGTAATCGTCACATCGCTCGCGGCTACTCGCTGGGCGCGGTGGATTACATTCTAAAGCCGGTCGAGCCCGATATCCTGCGCTCGAAGGTCGCCGTCTTCGTCGAACTCTTCAAGAAAACGGAAGAGATAAAACGACAGGCCGAGCTGCTCCACGAGAAAAACCTTGAATTAGAGAATGCCAACCTTGAGCGTTTGGGAATGCTCATAGAGCTGGGACAGCAGTTGGCCGCAGAGCATAACCCCGGGCGAGTCCTCGAAAAGTTTTGTCACGCGGCGCGCGAAATCATCGGCGCAACACACGCCGGGGTGGGGATGCTCAATGTCCATGAGCCGACTTGGCGCTATTTCTTCCGCAGTGATCTGGGCTCAGCAGAGAATGGCGCGAAAGATAACGCTCCACAGGCAGAGAGTAGCTTGCTCGATACACTGCTTAAAGAACGCCGCCCGCTGCGTCTCAGCGAGGCCGATCAGTTGCCGGGGGACGAGGCCGCTCACCTTTCATCCAATGGCACGCGGCAATCCTTTTTGGGAGCGCCAATCTTTCCTTCGGCACAGGTTTACGGATGGCTCTATCTGAAGGATAAAATCGGCGAGGATGAGTTTAGCGAGGCGGACGAGCGACTCGCTGTCACGCTCTCGACACAGGTGGCCGTCGCCTATGAGAATGCCAGATTGTACACCGAAGCGCAGCGCCATGCTGACGAGCTACAGCAGGAGATCGCCGAGCGCAAACAGGCCGAAGAAGCGCGCGCGCGTATGTTGATCCGCGAACAGTCGGCGCGCGCCGAAGCGGAGCAGGCCAACCGTACCAAGGATGAATTCCTCGCCACGCTCTCACATGAGCTGCGCACTCCGCTGACGGCCATCCTCGGTTGGAGCCAGCTCTTGCAGAAAAACGATTTCGATCAGGAGCATATCGCCCGCGCGCTGGAAACAATCGAGCGCAACGCACGCTCGCAATCACAGTTGATTGATGATCTGCTGGATGTCTCGCGCATTATTACGGGCAACCTACGTCTAGATGTTCACACGCTCGAGCTTGTCCCGATTATTGAGGCAGCCATTGATTCGATGCGTCCGGCAGCAGAGGTCAAAGCGATTCAGTTTGAAGTGACGCTGGACAGGACCGCGAGCCTGGTCTCAGGTGATACGAGCCGTCTCCAACAGGTGGTCTGGAATCTCTTCTCCAACGCCGTCAAGTTTACGCCCGAAGGCGGCCGTGTAGAGGTTCGCCTGGAGCGCACGGCAGAGGGGCAGGCGCAGCTCACCGTCAGCGATACGGGGCAGGGCATCAATCCACAGTTTCTTCCTTTTATCTTTGATCGCTTTCGTCAGGCCGACGGCACGACGACTAGAAAGCACGGCGGTTTGGGTTTGGGTCTGGCAATCGTGCGGCATCTGGTTGAGCTGCACGGCGGTACCATCAGCGTACATAGCGATGGAGAGGGTCAGGGCGCAACCTTCACTATTGTGCTGCCGCTGAAAGTTGCTCGCCCTGGATTTGATGCCGGGGGAGAACTCTCATCCGTCGTTATTAAGCAGGGGAATGATCCCTTTCAATGCTCCCCCGTACTCGACGGGCTGCGCATTCTGGTTGTTGACGACGAGGCCGATACGCGCGAACTGGTTGCAGCCGTGCTAGAGCAGTGTGGTGCCGACATCAGATGCTGCAAGACGGCCTTCGAGGCACTGGCTGAGCTTCGTGCGTGGAAGCCGGACTTGCTCATCAGCGATATTGGTATGCCGGAAGTTGATGGCTACTCGTTGATCAAAAAGGTGCGGCAATCTAATCAGCCGTACGGGCGAATCCCCGCGGTCGCGCTGACGGCCTATGCCAGCACCGAAGATCGTATCCGCATCCTCTCCGCAGGCTTTCAGACGCACATCGCAAAGCCGGTTGAGCCGCAAGAGCTGATCGCGATCATCGCAAATGTAGCTGGCCGCCATAACGTAGAATAAATACCCGGAGCAGACGCCGCGGCCCAGCCTTAAAATAAGTATTCAATTCGGAGTGCAGGAGATTACTCCTCCTCAGAACCCTGTGCACAGATTTTAATTACCACATCACGCTGCAAAATCGTTTGCGCATAACAACTCATTAGTTGCTACCGTTTTCGGACTTCGACTCAAAGGGCTCCAAGCCTCTTGTGACGCTAATCCGTTTTATCGGCGGCGCGCAGTAACTCTCAAAGCCGAACACAGGCGCGCACACGCGTTGTCCCGCCGCGAACGTCTCGCGCCCGTGTTAAAGACAAAACCGCGCCGGAAAATCCTTGCAGAAAAACATCATTGTGATACACCCAGCCATGTGGTAAAGTCTCCCCGTCTCATCTTGCAAGGATTATTGGTATTTAGTCTTACTCCTTACTGTTCTATGACTTTTGCCATCCGAACACGGGGCCGTCTCTGAGTTCTCCGTCCCGGAAATCTTCTTTCCCACGGAATCTCAAGTTACTTTAACAACAAGCGGAATAGATTCTTTGCCAAAGCTGATCGGGCATTGACCCGTACTAAGGTTAATTTTTACCCGGCAGTACTCTGTCTCACTAGCCGGTAGTAGGTGTTTTCAATTTTGAACGAAGATTGAAACGACCTACCACTCACTAGCCAGATGTGCCAACTTCTGAGCGAGCCCTGGAGGCTCAGGATGCGCCCTTCAGGGAGCACGCCGAGTCTGAAGACAGGAAGCTAAAAAGACAACACCCAAAGTTTAGGAGACCATAATATGCCCCAAATGAACACCTATTCTCCGGCGGAGCTGAAGCGCCGGTCGGAGATGGCCACCAAGCTCAAGCACGGGAAGCAAGCGCAAAGCACTGCGTTGGCTGCTGCGAAGCCGAAGGAAGGATCAACGGCCAAAGATATTCCGTTTCCAAAAGGTATGGCGCCCGTTCCGAAGCCGATTGATCCGGCTCCCAAACCCACAGACTCGCTGCCGCGCGTGGATGTCATCGCCATGATGGACACAGCCGCCGAAGCACAGGCGATGGCCGATGTGCTTAGCCCAGGCCATGATCGAACCAGTTGGTATCCTTATACAAAAAATTACGAGAAACACTTCCGCCCGCTGATCGGGAAGCGCGGCCCATCCAACTTCAGCAAACGGCTGGGCAGCTATTTCGTCGTCGAGATCAACGGCGTGAAGGTGTTGCTCTATAAGTCTGAGCTGCACATGCATGAGGACGCCATCAAGCTCAAGGATGGAACTTACTCTCTTCCGATTAAGGACATGTTCAAACAGATGATCGAAGACGCGCGCCCTAAAGTCTTCCTGACGACGGGGACGAGCGGCGGCGTTTATTGCAGCATGAGTCTCGGTGATGTCTCCGTGTCACGCGCCGCAAGGTTTTACTGCCAGCAGGATTTCGGCAAGTCGCCCTTCAACAACAAGACCTTCAAGTCGAATTGGAAGATTCCGACGAAGTACATTCCGCAAGCCGAAAAGCTGATGCATAAATATGCTGATCACCTGACCGGCAAGATCGTCCCCAGGGGGACGCCGCCAAACTCCAAGTGCGGCTGCTCGCCTCTTACTTATCCGACGAAAATTCACTTCGACGGAGCCGACGGCATCCCGGAATTCCACCCGATTCTGACCACGGACTTTTTCGAGTTCGGGACCAGCACCAACAATCTGGACAAGCTCGGGATGGCCGTCGAGATGGACGACGCGTGCCTCGGGCTGGCTTGCAGTGAAATGAAATCGCCCCCGCGTTGGGCCTGTGTTCGAAATCTCTCCGACCCGACAATCAACGGCGAGCTGGACAAAAAAACGCAGGGGAATTGTGCCGAGTACTATTACACAAAATTCGGCTACTGGACCACAGTGATGGGCGCATTCACCACCTGGGGGATCATCGCCGGCATGGGCAAAAAGAGTTGAGGAGAGGAGCTGATTCAAGATGGCAGCGAAAAACGGAAACTCCGTCATTTACTCTGTACAGCAGACCGACAAGTGGAACACCCTGACCGTCAAAGAGGTCGCCAAGCCGACGACGCTCAAAAGTGGCTACGCCAGTTTGACCACGGTCACGGTGCAGGGCAAGACCTACCTGATCGGCTACAGCCCTACGGGTGCCTTCCTTGATTTTTACGAGTTCACTGGCAGCGCGCCGTGGATCAAGGCCGTTTCGACCAAAGCTCAAGTCGGTAAGGGATGGGACATCATCATCCCTTTTACCAACGGCAACGAGTCCTACGTGGCATGCTACACGGCAAAGAAAGGCGTCTTCAAACTGTTCTCTATCAACAACAATCTCGCCACTTCCCCCGGCTCTTACGAGTTTTTCCGCAACCATGAGCCGAGCCTGACGCAGGGCTTCGCCACGGTCAAGACGTTCACCCTCTTCGGCAATGTGATTTTTCTCGGATACAACTTCGATAACGGTTATGTGGCGACATACAGTCTGTCTGTGACGGCGACATCGCCCGCAGGTGTGCCGCCGCTTTTGCTGACGCCTACATGGGCGCACAAATGGGCACCGGGTTGGACGCGTTTCGCTTTCTTTCAGTTCGGGGGCGAGAATTTCTTCCTAAAAACGAACACCGACAAACCCAACGTCAACATAGATCATATTCTTGATTATCTGCCGAACGGAACGACAGAGGTCGCCACCAGTCTTAACGATGCTCTCAAGAATGCGCAGTCGCTCACGAACGTCGAGCCGCTGACTTTGGGCAGTGGTAATGATCCGTACTTTGTAACATACATGAAGAAGGGCGGGCAGATGACGCTCAATCGCTTTCACAGCGACTGTATGGGATGGACGACCGTCGCCACTTTGACCACCAAGACAGGCGCGACTCAAATCGTTCCGCTGACGACCGGGAAAGATAGTTTTCTACTCGTCCAATAACCGAAGTTGCGATCAACTTTATTTTGGATGTCGTCCGGGATAAAGAGTCGCCCGCCTTTGAAGCGACTCCTCATCCCGGACAGCAATCGCCGCCCATAGCAGACCGCCGAGAGTTGATCTCGCCGAAGTCTAAAAAGCTTCGGTATGCCTCTGCGAGGATCAATGATGCTCAAACCCACAAAATCCGCCGCGCGTAATGCTCCAACAAAGACGGCTGCTAAAGCTACCGCCGCAGGCAAAGGCGCTAAAAAGTCCGCCGCGAAGAAAAAAGCCGCCGCCGCCAATGGGTCTCCGCCCGATGCCGTCAGAGTCTGGAGGGGCTATCGTCTCTCGACGCTCGCCGTGCCGGATTTTCTGACGGCGCTGGGCAGTATCTTTATGCCGATCACCGTGCAGCTCCAACGCCTGTATGGTTTGACCGCTTATCTGCCTGCGGTTCCGCCGTCGGAAAAGGCTGCGGGCGTGCCGGACGAAATCGCCCTCGTCTTTTACGAAACGCAGCAGGCCTACAACGACAGCAAACTGATCGTCGCGGGCCGCGCCTATTCCAGATTGCACATGACCGTTTTCGACCTTTCGACCAGCCTGAGCGCGTTTCCCGTTCCCTTGCCGAACCAGCTTGGGTTCGATACTCCTTATTATTTGTTCACCGATGCGGCCAACTGGCAAACGGGCTTCTCGCAGGTCTTTGTCGGCACGCGCAAGGCGGCCATGCCGCAGGAGAAGTTTGCTTCGAAGCTGCTTGATTTCCTGAAGCATATCCGGGAACACAGGCCGAAGGGTTTGGAAGGCGCTATCGTCTGCGTCAATGCAAACTGGGTTATCTACTGGGAGCACTGGACAAACGAAGGAGCATCGCTCAAGGGCCATATTTCAGACCTGGCGAAACTTGCAGACCTTGTCATGCTGAAACCTTCGGCCCCGGTTGCCATCGAGCCAGAGCTTACGGCTCATTACCCCGGCATCACTGTCAAGGGTGGGCAGAGTTTTAATCTTCGATTCCCGCTGGCGGGTAAGTCCTGATGCCTGACACGCGCTCTCGAACGCGATAAATCCACGAATGGAGTAGAGAATTTTATGCATAACCCTAGGCCGGGCGTGGACGACAATCCCGCCGATTTTTTGTTTCTCGTCAAGCTCAACGCGCCGTTTGACGACCGGAAGAAGATGATCGCGGTCTTGCAGGCCATTCAGGCCGTGCAGGACGAGAAGATGGACCCGCTCAGAACCTTCTCTCACGTGCATCTGCCGGACGGAACGCGCAGACCTCAGTTCGTCGTCGCCGATCTTCACCTCAATCTTCTCGTCGGGTTCGGGCTGCGTTTTTTCCTTGGGCCTATCGGCTCTAAAGGAAGAGCAAACGAGGAAGCGATTCCGAACTTTCCCCCGGGCGGAGTCTTCAAGCCGCGCGTCCCCATTCGCTTCGGGATGAAAGACCGTTTCGTCCCGATGTACCTGCGGACGATGGCCGCCGCAGGAGATCAGGATTGGATAAAGACTGTGGTCACGGAGCAGAACGCAGGCAAGACGCCTTCGGATCAAGCCGTCCAGGCGGCTTATAACCAGTGGCTCGCCGCAGGCGAAGCAGACATCGTGCTGCAAATCGAATGCGAGAATCTCTATCTCGCGATTGACTTGCTCGATACCATCCGCCAGCGCGTTGTTGATCCCAATGGCCTTGAGATTGTCGGGATTCAGCAGGCCATCGCGCGCGGCGACGGTCGCGCGCACATAGGTTTCTTTGACGGCACCAGCGATCTTCAAGAGATGTTGAGAAATGACCCGCTCCGGTATCGCAGCAAAATCTATCTTCCGGTTCCGAGCGCGGTCTATCCCGGCCAGCCTGCGGAAGTCCGAGACGACCCGCGATACAACGGCGGCACTTACATGGCCTATCGGAAATATCAGCAGAACCTGGACAAGTGGTTCGCGGACGACTTTGAGATCACGGATTTTTACGGCAAAAAATATAAGGGCGAGGAAGCGCGACGCCGCGCCATCGGTCGCAATCCGCACACGGGAAAGGCCATCAGCAGCGCATCGCGCAAAGAGCTTGAGGATGAGCCCGACCATACGGAGATCAATCTCTCATTCGACGAGGCGCACGCGCTCAAGGCGCGTGGCGGACAGGTCGCGCCGTTTATGGGACCATTCCCACCGGCCAAAGTCGGACACTCGCAGGTCTTCAACACGCAGGACATTCGCCTGCGCCGCCGTGGAGTGGCCTACTCGGAACTCAATACCGAGACTGGCCAGGTTGATTACGGGATTCACTTCATCTGCTTCCAGAACAATATTCAACAGACCGGGTTTGAGTTTATCAACAACATCTGGCTCATCAATCCTGACTTCCGCCGCAGCACGGATGGATTGATGAATCCGGTCGGCGAGATCGTCACTCCGATTGAAGGCTGCTACTTCTTTGTGCCGCCCGAGCAGCATAGTTATCCGGGTGACGTATTCTTTGAATAATTGGAGAGAGAGATTTCATGGCCACCAAAAAAGCTACAGCATCCACAAAAAAGGCCGCTGCCCCGCCTGCCAAAAGCGCCCCCGCCGCACCCGTTATTACTCATCACGGGATGATCGCTTTTGATTTAGCGACAAGCTACTCTCGCGCCTCCGGCACAAATAACTGGAGCGTGAGACCGATTGACTGGCCGGGCGTGCCGGGACCGCCGCCCGTCGGGCAGGTAATGATCACGTTCGATCAGCCGATCAAAGGGCCTTACACCTTGATGGTTTGCGCTTACCGCTCGCCCGATGCGCCGATGCTTGCGGCGAATTACGGCGAAGTCAGCCCCACAGGATTCGTCGTCATCCTCTTCAATACTGTTGGAGACCAATCCTACACGTCCGTGCGCAACGGCGATTTCTCTTTCGTCGTTATCCAGTGAATCGCACAGAATTTAAGGAGAGCCGTCAAGATGGCAACACCTGTCGTCCCCAAAGCCAATCATGGTTTTTACCTGTTCGGCGAGCAGTCGTTGCTGCTCACGCACATCCCCATGTTTATGGCTCCGCATCAGGCGCAATTGTTTATGCAGGTCAGCCTCTCGACCAGCAGCGGCACAAATGCAGCGCCGATCTATCTCAAGGATAAAGTAAAGACCGGCTCGCAGGAGTATGTGCTTGTCAGCGATCCGCTGGAGCTGCCGACGCTCGCGCCCGATGCGCCCCAGCCCATCAGATCATTCACGGGAAATCTCTATCGCGGGTGGCCTTTTGATCGGCAATGGAATCTCAACCCCGCTCAGCTTTTGATTCCCAAAGTAACGATCAAAGTCACAAGATCAATTCTTTACAGCAGTATCGCCACACCAACGACGCTCAAACAATTGACCTACTATTGCTTCCAAACGCCGGAGACCACGTATCTGGCGCATGTCCTCTCGCGTCCGCCTGATTTCGTAAACATTCTGACCGCGAAGGTCAGCGGATTGAGCAAGCAGGCTGCCGAGGGTGCGATCCAGCTTCAGTTTCCCGGCGTCGTCAACACGGATGGGAAAAGATTACTCCCGACACAGCAGGCGAGCGCTCTGACTGCGCCGGGTGGTCAGAGCGTGAAGGTGCAGGTCAATCAAGAGTTGATCTTCGATAACAATCCGCAACATCTGGGCGAGCCGCAGCCTGTCGCGCAAATAGCGAAAAAGATCATCTTCAAAATCAAGTCGCCGCCCACGAGCGCGAAGACGACTTCTACAAAGACGACTTCCAGGAAAACGTCTTCCAGTAAATAGGAGAGGAATAATGCCATACGATCCGCCGCGCCAGCGTAAGCCCAAGCCTCCGAAAGACCCTCTGGAAATCGAACTTGTTTACAACGTCCGGCCATGCGGGACGTGCGAGTTTTTCTGGCCGGAGAATCCTGCGCAGCAACCCTATGGGCCATATCCTTGCTGGGACTTCGATTCGAATACGCCCCCTGAGAAAGACCCGGAAGGGAACGTCGTCTCATTCGTCTGGGTGAAGGGGACGACCCGCCCGCCCACATTCCCCGACGCAGAGGTGATGGATGGATGCCGCAAGGCTCCGATTATGACCATCGGCATCAATCCGAATCTGACGGCGTTCGCCCCCGGAACCACCGGCGCTTCGTGGAGCTATCCAAGTTTTTCCAGCAACAATGGCACAGATTCATGGACTAAATACGCTTACTATTATCGGTATCGGTCTGTCTATCAGGAGCACTTCGATCTGAAATTTGTGGAGAAATACATGCTGCCCGAGGGCCAGGTCAAAGCAAAGAAGGCGGGCGTGATGTTTGATTATCAACGAACGACGGACGCGCCCAGTTATGATATACGCGTGAAGTACGAGGGGGACACGGAACCGACGGCCATCCACCTGCCCGGCAAATTGGGCCAGCCCCGCTACGTTGTGCTCGTCAACAAAGGCGGCAAGTTTAAGAAGGGCGACCTGCTGGCCGCGCGGCTCAACGTTCCGGCAGGGAAGAAGACGGACGTTTACGGCCAGCAGATCGGCTATTACATGCAGATTGTCCCTGTGCTCCAGAGCTTCCAGAAATTCCTTGTCAAGAAGGGGCATAAGGATGCGCGCTTACAGGTAGGAGAAGATGTGGGCCAACTGGACATGGTCGCGTGCGCCTCGCCGCACTGGGGGCCGCAGTGGTTGGGCGGCAGCAGCCAGAGCGTCAACACAGTAATCTCCAACTGCGTCCAGAAGAACGCCTGGGCCATGAAGCAGATGGTACAGACGCGGCCAGCCATCCTGTTCCTCGTCGGACAGTCTTCGTGGAATATGTTCCACAAGGCATACGGCCACTTGATTCATTCGCAACCGGCGTTGCCCAATTACCCGGTTGACGGGCCTTATACGCTGCTGCGAATGATGACGCAGAACGAATGCCGTTTGGAGTTTAAGACGAAAATAGACGGGCTCGACTACAGCCTCTCGACTCGATTGGTGGTCACGCCGCATTTCTCTTACGATACCAACTTCCTGCCGCAATTCCGCATGAGTTCCGACGACCTGAAGAAATTCGAGGCGGCGCAACCCGCCGCGACCAGGTTCCTTAACACGGACCCGCGCATGGATTCCATCAAGCCGCAGGGCGGCTACGCCGCGTTCGGTATCAAGAAGGATACGGCGGCGGTGCTCTCCGAGATCAAGACGAAGTTCGCCTCGGCCTATAAGGAGCTGATGGCCGGTTACTATGACCCGCACCAGATGATGTCCGACTTGCTGGTAGGGATGTTCAATAAAGGGGAGCTGGCTTATACGCCGCCGAAGGACGGCCATCCGGGATTCCTGTCACGCAACGACGGGCCTTGCACCTTCTGCGTCAATCATCACTGGAGCTTCCCTCTGGGATGTCCTTACGGCAAGCCGGATGAGAAGCAATATCCCATCGGTTTTCTGGAAAAGGTCGCAACGCAGTTGATGAGCGGAGCAGCATAGCCGTTCGTGGAATTGCCAGCCCATGTTGCGTGGCTTCGGCTTACTTGTGTGGTGTCGTCGGGCGGCGGGTGAATTCCGGCGTTCAGCGGAAGGATGAAACAGAAAAGGAGATTACTGCTATGACAAAAAATAAAATAAAAGTGTTAGTAATTTCAGCGTTTCTGGTAATTGTCGTCTGCTGCACTCAAACGCAGCAGCCGGGCAGTAATTCGAACAATACAAACAATAAGAATGTCAGCAACGTCGGAACTACGCCCACGCCGGCGCCCTGCATTGCTTTGGTTGATTGGGTGAACAATCCGCAAAACGCGCCGGTCGAGATTCCCAATAATGGCACGACGCTGTGCGACTTCCACCAGTTTTCGTGGCAGTGGTTTCTGGCGATGATGAGTGTGAACGGCGAGAGCCGCGTATTCCAGAATGCGCAGCTCTACCCGCTGTTTCTGGGAAAGGGTAAAAATTCCTGCGGGGTAACCGATGTCAAAACCAGTCTCTTTATCCGCACGCGCAAAGACGACGACAATCAGAACGACGACTTCGTTTTGCCGGAAGATATCAGGCAGGCGGGGTCGGACTCGGTCATTTATGACCAGAAAGGCAACATAGTGTTCTACGAGGTGCGATTCAGCCGCAGCGAGTGTACACAAGACCCGACGCAGACCCAGTTTGCGGATCCAATAACGACCGAAATGAAAGTCTCCTACCGCGTCATCACGGAAGCCGATAAACCTAATTACGTCTGGATTAACGCCGATATAAACGGGGACGGAAGGACGGAACCGAACGAATTGCTCGGTATGGTCGGATTCCATCTGGTCAAAAGCACGAAGCTGCATCCCGAATTTGTCTGGGCGACTTTCGAGCATAAGCTAAATGTGCCCGAATGCCAGTTGCCTGCCGACCCGACAAAAACGTGGTCTTTTACGAGCGCTCAATGCGCGTCGCAACTTCCGAACTCCGTCAACCAGCAGCAATGCAGTTTTAATAACCCTGCGGCTCCTTCTCCGACTCCGGTTTTGTCGGGCGGAACGCCGACTCAAATCTGCCGCGTCTACCACGACGGCACAAACCCGGGCGACAACCAGTCTCCGGCGAATATCTTCGACATCGACTCGCTCAATACGCAGTTGGTCGGACCGTCGGGATTTATCACCGCCCTGCCCGATTCGAATCCGTTAGCCGTCTTGAAAAATTATATGCTGGTCGGCGCTCTCTGGGTGACCAATCCGGCAAACCCTGCCAGCCTAGACAATCAGCGCGGTTCGATTCAATTAGCTAATTCGACTATGGAAACGACCTTCCAGGGGGCGAGCCCGTATACGGGAACAGGCAATTTGCAGCCTGCCGCTAATTGTTTTGCCTGTCATGCTTATACGCCGGGCAGTAATGTTGCGCTTAGTCATATTTTCAAGGATATAAAAGCGCAGCAAAAGACTAATTGACCGCATGAAGAAAGTGATAGTTGATAAGCTTGGTAGTGGCGGGCAGGCTGTCCTTGAGCTTTACAAGACGAAACCCGCATCTGAGACCGTCTGCCTCTAAGACGCTAATCCATTTTTGTTGCTTATCATGGTTGCCTGTAGCTCGAATTCGAGAAGGGGCGGTTAGCAATTCGCCCCTTTTGCTCTCGGAATACATACTGCCAGCGTCGTGTGATTCATTGTAGGCGCAGCCGAACAACTCATTCAACCCGACCGCCCTTAGCTTGCCTTTCATCAACATCTGCTGGCACCTCACGTTGGCGCTATCGTCGGGCGGGGGGGTAATTCGAGCGTTATGCCGTAGAAGTGAGAGTTCTGCGAAACGAACGAATTTTAGAGAAGGATTCATTTATGCTTACAGAACAGGAGAAAGATCATATCCGGCTTGAAGAGTCATATCGTCATGATGTCAGAAAACAGCTTGAAGATGGGGCAGATAAACCGCAGCGTGAAAAAACCTGGGAGTTTCTAAACAGTGCATTCTTTCTCTGGTTTCTTTCATCTGTAGTAATAGGTCTGGGTTCATTCGGGTATACACTCTGGGATAAACAAAGAGATGAAAAGCAAAAATACTGGCAGACACAACAAGAGGAAAATCGTAGACAACATGAACAGAGAGTTACCATTGAAAATGAAAATCGCATTATCAGAAAAAAGCTCGACACTGAAATCAGCAGCCGTCTGGTTTATATTCACAGCTTAACTCATAAAGAAGGAGTAGTATCCGATCCGATATTTGAAGCACTCACAGTCTTAGAAAAACCTGCGGAAAGCAAGTTTCCAGCTAATGTTATTCCCGAACATTCAACTCGAAATATACCTACACTTCTATTGGAGCTTATCGCAGTACTCCCTGATGAAACTGATAAAAGGAAAATTCAGGATGCTTATGATAATTCGCGGGTTTTCCCGCTGCAATATACGATGACGATTCTTAACTCTCCAGAGGTGCGGTCTCAAAAAACCAGGGAAGGAGAGATGTTAGACAGGTGTGGTTTTTATAAATTGATGAATAGCTATTTCAATTTAGATAGATGGGGGCCGCCTTTTATACCTAAACAGTCTGATTGCTTTCCCCCGGCATAATAACTCATTCACTCCGAGCGGGCAGGGGAAAGAAAGTCGCCGAAATACAGAAGAAGTATCATGTCCGTATCTATATCGGCGCATCTAAGTTTCAGTCGAACATTGATCGCGCCTGTTCTTATGCTTCGGTTATTGATATAAAGCGATAACGCTCTGATTTCTTCTGGAGGCTAGTGTATATGTCCCGTTCTTTTTTCCGTGCTCTTGCGGTCTGTCTTATGGCCGGTACGCTGGGTTGCAATGCTGTTACTACTACTACTGCGGCGGCTGCTGTCGCTATCCCTGATCCCGCTCTGGACGCAAAGCTTGCCGCCAAGAAGGGCGAGCAAACAGCCGTCCTCGCCGGAGGCTGCTTCTGGGGTGTCGAAGCTGTGTTCGAGCATGTCAAAGGAGTCGTTAATGTGACATCAGGATATTCAGGCGGGGCTGCGAATACGGCTCGTTACGAGATGATAGGCACGGGCCAAACCGGGCACGCCGAAGCGGTTCGGATCACTTACGATCCGTCGCAGGTGACGTACGGTCAACTTCTGAAGGTATTCTTTTCAGTAGCCCATAACCCCACGGAGCTAAATCGGCAGGGACCCGACACCGGCACACAGTATCGGTCAGCAGTCTTTTACTCTAACGAAGAACAGAAGCGAATTGCCGAAGCTTACATTGAGCAGCTAAACCGGGCCAAAGTCTTCGAGCGCCCCATCGTCACCCGTGTTGACGCGCTCAAGGCTTATTACGAAGCTGAGGCTTATCATCAGGACTACGCAAAGCATCACCCGGATCAGCCTTACATAGTGGTTCACGACCTGCCAAAGGTGGCAAACCTTCGCAGGCAATTCCCCGATCTTTACATACAAAGATAACTTCAGGCAGACTAACGTGTTATTCGCACAAGCCGCCCGATAAATATAGAAGGTGGGGAATTCTGATGATGCAGGGGATTTTAGATGATGTAGAAGTGCGAGTCCTCGGCTCTCTGGTTGAAAAGCAGATCACCACGCCGGAATACTATCCTTTAACGCTCAACGCCTTGATACAGGCATGTAACCAAAAGAATAACCGCAGCCCCGTTACGACGCTTGACGAGGCGGCGGTCTCACAGGCTCTCGAAAGCCTGCGCGCCAAAAATCTCGTCTATGTGTTTTACGGTAGCACGAGCCGCGTGGCTAAATATAAACATATGATGGGGGAAATCTTCGACCTCAGCGGGCAGGAATTAGCGGTCATGTGTGTCTTAATGCTCAGAGGCCCTCAGACAGTCGGAGAACTACGCGGTCGTACGGAAAGGCTTTATGATTTCTCAGGACTGGGTGAAGTCGAGGAAACACTGAACGCATTGGTAGCGAAAGAAACGCAGCCACTGGCGGTCAAGCTGTCACGCCAGCCCGGTCAAAAAGAGGTTCGCTACGCGCACCTGTTGGCCGGGGAAGTGAGCATCGAATACCAGTTGGAAAGAGAAAGCTCTGAATCCGAATCGGCAGTTAATCCGACAAAGCAGGATAGGCTGACAGGATTAACGCAAGAGGTGGAAGCACTACGCTCGGAAATGAAAAACCTTCGGCAAGAGTTTGAAGATTTCAAAAAGCAATTCGATTGAGACGGTCAGGAACCTCTTCTCTCAAAAGTCGGATACAATTCCATCTGCCCCGTCATAGAGAATTGATCCCTGACCGGCCACATGCCCGTTAGTATTCCGATCAACAGTGAGTGTATCCTCCGTCAATCATGCCTGCTCACCTGATGGAGCGCTTGACGGCTGTGCCCATCGCCCCAGCAATCGCCGCCGGTTTTCCAGCTTCCTTTCGATGTTCGGCACTCTCATCGCGAGCTGCTCAAGATGCGCCAGGTAATCCGGCTCTCCCATGATCTCCCGCATCTCCGCGATGAAGGGCTGGAGCTTCGCGAATACAACCACGTGTTCCGAATTGGCTTCGAGGAACAACTTCTCATCAATCCCGCCATTGTTGACCAGCGAGGCGGCGACCTCCCAGTGGGATGCGACCATGCGGTAAAACGCGCTCTGCTTTTCGCCGCTCAAGAGCAGTCCCACTATCTCTTTACCGCTCTTCGGTGCAAATTCCGAAAAGAACCAGCGGCGCGCTTCCCTCATCAACGCCTCACTCCTGATCTCATAAAGTTTGATAATGACAAGAGCGTCCTGCCCTTTTGTATCCATGAGCGTTTATCCTCCGCGTTTGAGTTTATCTGTTGAGCCCTGTGGTTGTTTCAACTATCTTCAGTAACGCTACTTCGGCTTTACCGGGCGAGGCCAGAAGCCTACGGCAGAGCTTGAGATTATGGGCCGCTTCATCAAACTCGCCATCTGACTGGCGCAGCGCGACCTCGAACTCTTTTTCTGCTTCGACAAAGCGCCCCAGTCGCGCCAGCGTCACTCCGAGATTGTTATGGCTTGCCGGAAAACGATCTTTGGAGCGAGCGATGGCATCTTTGAAAAACGCCGCCGCTGCCTTATTATCGCCTTCGCTCATCACCAGCAGCCCCAGCATATAGTGAGCAGGCGCGAATTTTCCGCCCGATGTCGAGATCGCCTGCCTGTAAGCCTCTTTCGCTTCCCCTGCCCGGCCCGCATCCTTGAGCGCTACGCCGAGCGAATAAAGAGCCCTGGGATAAAGACCCTTGCGCGCTTCGATTGCCTGCCTGTACATCCGTATGGCGTCGTCCGTACGCCAGAGTTCGTAATAACAGACGCCTATGTTGTAGAGCGACTGCGCGTAAATTTCACCCGCACCCGCGGGAACTTGCCTGTACTCTTTGATGGCCGCTTCGTACTCTGATTTAGCGTACCTAATGTTTCCGCGCCTGATAGCATCCTCCGGCGCATCCCGCTGGATCGTTTGAGCCAAGGTTGTGCCGCACGCGAATGTCACCAACAAGAAGGCCGCTAGCAATAGTGTTCTTTTCTGTCTCATCTTTTCTCCCTTTCATCGTCCGCTTTTGAATTCGACGATAGAGAGAGCTTAATGGCAGAAGGCTCCACGGGTCTTTCCCGTTATTGCTCATGCTTGACTAATCTTGCTACTCGTAAGTCTTGCGGCCCGAATCAAAGATTACGGCTGGAACATAAGACGATATGAGTGCGGCGTCATTCCAGTGAGCCTGCGAAAGAGGCGTGTAAAGTGGCTCTGATGACTAAAGCCTGAGCGCGTACTTACCTCGACGAGCGGTATCTCGCTCTCGGTCAGCATTGATTTGGCGCGCTCGACTCGGAACTTTATCAAATACTGGTGAGGCGTCGTTCCCGTGGTTCTCTTAAATTCGCGCGCGAAGTGAAAAGTGGACATCTCGGCGACGCCGGCCAGCTCCGCAAGGCTAAGGTCGCTTTCGTAATTGTCGGAGATAAAGGCCAGCACTCGCCGCAACGTGCGGGCAGACAATCCGCCGGTGAATCTCTGCTCGCTAACGCCGGAAGCCGTATAGTGCCTGAGCAGATGAACGGCCAGGACATTCGCCAGCGATTCGGCGTAAAGACGACCGCCCGGAGCCTCCGATTCCAGCTCCGCGAGAAGCGCCAGCCCGACGCTTCTCACCACCGGATCATTCGGCGAGCAACCTTCGACAACCTCGACTGCGCGCAGTGCTACGGCGCGCGACTCGTCAGCCGCCCGCAAGACCAGAGAAGGGTCAAGGTAGATCGCAAGTTGTTCCGAATCGCCTTTGATCTGAGCCGAGAAAGGTTGCCCCGAAGGAATCACACACACGCTCTCAACGCTCTCGGCGCGAGCGACAAATCCGCTCGCCGTGCGTATCTCACCATGGCATCCACCGTTCAAAGAGAAGGTGATCATGTGCTCTCTAAGACTGTGTTCCGGCAGGTCTCCTGTGCGGAGGCGGAAGTGCGAGAGCTTGATGCCGTCCCAGGAAGCTTCTCTCTTAAAGACGACCGGCGAAACCTGATCCAATTGCTGCTGTGCGTTCATATTTGAGACTCATCATTAACGCGCGCGAGCGCGGCTACGGCCTTTCTCTTTTATGGGCGGCAACAATGCGTGGCCGCTTGACGTTGAATGACGGCGTAAGCGTTCAAGTATGGCCGCGCGCGCGCGCGCAAACGATTGCTTGTCATCGTAGAGCTGGAAAGCCCAGTTCGCACCCAGTTCGAGGGCGTTGAACTCGAAAGCGAGTTGAGTCGGGGCAACGCTCCCGTCCAGATGCCCGGCCTCCTGCGCCTCCACTACAGCGCGCGCGAGGATGTTGAGCCACTTCTTCATGATCTCGGCGATGCGATCACGCACAGGCCCATGACGACTGTCGAACTCGGCGGCGGCGGCGGCGAAGAAACAACCGCCGCGAAATACTCCGCCCTGCACGTAACTGAGCCAGATATCGCACAGCTTCCAGAGACGCGGCATTCCGTGTTCTGCCTCGAAGGCGGGGAGAATAACTTCGCGTACAAAGATGGAGCGCGCCGCATCTATGGTCGCCAGCTGCAAATCCTCTTTAGAGCCGAAGTGTGCGAAAAGCCCGCTCTTACTCATAGAGAGTTCGGAGGCAAGGCGTCCGATGGTCAGCCCCTCCAGCCCCTCAGCCGAAGCAAGATGAACGGCCGTCTCAAGGATCATTTGTCGCGTGCGCTCTCCCTGCGCCCGGCGGCCTCTCGCAACTGTTTTTGTCTCCGGTGTAGTATCCAAAGCATGTTTTAAAAGTTTCAAGTTGGTGTCTATATAGCACGAACGTTCGTTTTAAATCAAGGGCCGTGCATCAATAGGAGCGCCGCGTATGTCATCAACGCTACGACATACACGCGCGCTCCTATTGATGTGATTCTCATCCGTCTGTACGCGCACTAACTTTCGGCTCATTTAATTAAGTAGGACGTATTCACCGGGCTTCACTGAGCGCGTCTTGCCCTCGGCAAGTTTGACATCCACATTCGGGCCATTGACGGCGGTAATCTGCCCGTAATTCCAGCTCGAACGCGCGCTCACAGGCATGATGATCACGTAATCGTTGGCCTTCGGTGTGGTCGCAGCTTTAGCATCCGGGTAGGGGACGACTCTATCAGTTGCCACATCGGACACAGGAAAAGGCCCTTCCCACTCTATCTTCGTGCTGCTGCCCGTCACGGCTTTGACCGTCCCTGCCCACCAGGAGTTTGTAGTTAGCTCGGCGAGCACGCGTTCTCCTGTTTTAGGTTTGTAATCTGCGGGAGGCCTTGGCCGAACTGCCTTTGCTTTTGCCATAAATTCCGACTCTTCGGCTAATGTCTTGATCTCGGCAGCCAGCGCGGGCGAAACCGGAATAACTTTTTCAGGAGGGAGGTTGGCCGTCTTGCCGTCGTAAGCGACGCGAACTCCTATAATGCCTTCAGCGACGCTCGTCACCTGCGCGCCCGGCCAAAACTTATCGCTGGACGAACTCACTTTAGCGATCACCCAGTCGCCGACTTTTACATTGGGGCGAGCGCCGGGTTGAGGTATGGGAAGGATGTCAACCACGTCAACCTCTCTGGTCGAATCTCCGTAAGTAAGCTTGGCGCGTGCGCCATCAATACTAACGATCTTGCCTTCGCTGTATCCTCCTACGCTCCATTTGGCGACGACCAGATCGCCGACTGCGGGTTTGTAAGCGGGGGTGGCGCTTGGGGAAGCACCGCCCTCACTCTTTGTCCCGCTCGGCTGTGAACTACAGGCCGCGAGCGCGAAAGCGGCGAATATGACCACTAAATATTTCTTCACAAAAGACCTCCTATTAGATTGTTTCCAAGGGCCTCAGACCATACCATGATTGTGATCTCCTCAGGCGAATATTTCATTACCACCCGTCTTTATCTAAAAACTGCGCAGCAACAGGCCAGAAATAAATATGCAGATCGCTTTGGCGTGATAGCTCAATGCCCGGCCATGCTTTTTCTGCGGATTCTTGCAGATGCTCTTTCGATTGATCTCTGTGACTTTTTGGCAGGTCTGCCGCTTTCGGAATACTCTCTTGCCTCACGTAAGGCGGGTTGCCGATGATGGCGTCTAATGTTGGTAAGGCAATCTTTTCTCGCTCGCGCCTTCCTTCGTACGGCGCGGATGCTCTTGGGAGTTCGCAGAATGCCTTGCCGGGTTCAACCGCGAAAAAGTTGCGGTGTGTGATGCGCGGGTAATTCTCTTCGTTGGCAATATTACGCGCCGCCAGATTGAGTGTCGCCAGATGGGCGGGAAACGGATTGATGTCGCAGCCGTAAATGCCTTCCAGATTTTCTTGATTGGTCAGGCTACGGTCGAGCTGGAATTTGCGGTAGTAGGCACGCACAAGAAAACTACCGCTGCCGCAAGCGGGGTCAAGTACAACATCATCGCCTTTGCGAATACAAAAGGCGTTAATGACATCCACGATGGTCTCTTCCGTGTAAAACTGTCCGAATTTCTGCCGTTCTTCAGGGCTGATGAGCTTTTGGAAGATGTGTCCGAGAATGTCAGTCTGAATCTCTTTGAACTCAAACCGCTCAATAGCGTGAATAGTCTTGTCCCATGCTTCAAGGGAATTAACGCCTGAGAGCGCCATGAGCGCCGTCCAGTCTTCTTCGTCGCCAACTGGAAAGAAAACCGGCTCGTAGTCGCCCGTCTTTTCAATTGCCTGTTGAAAACGCGCGTGTAGATAGCTGAGAGCTTTGTGCGGGTCTTTCTTGGCCTGCCCCTTGAGTTCAAGTTCGGGTAGGGAATTGCGCCGCCCCACCGCTTGATAAAAGAGGATGCGATTGCTCAACACGTAAACCATACTGCGCGCCGCTCGATCTATTACCTCACGCCAGCAGACCGGATCGTTGCGGTCAAAGTTCCATTGCTGCTCGCCCGTCATCCACTCACGCAGGCGTGAATCAAAGGGTTTGCTTTTCTCTGATTGTAGAGATAGATAATCGCGCAATTCGCGCACAGGTCCCATCGGGCCGGAGAGATGCGTTTCGAGAACTGTGATGTAAAATTCTTGCGGCGGTTGTGCTACTTCTCTCGGACGTTCGAGCCAGATGTCAGCGAAGTCTGAAAAGAAATTCGGCAGAAATTCTTCTTTGATCTTTCTGATTACTTCTGCGCGCGTAACATCAGTCGGATGATTAAGCTCAAGGCCAAGTTTCCACTGACCGACGCATCGCTCGTGCATCGTCTCAGCATCCCAAAGCTTGCGGTCGAAGAGCGCAAGATGCTCAACGTTCCAAGTGAAGAAATAGCGGCAATTCTCGTTGTTGGCTTTGCTGAAAGCATCCTGCATCAAGCCAAGATCAAAGGGTGATCGGCCTTGTGCTGTGCCGGGCAACTTAACCTCGCCGCAAAGCACGAGTTTTCCCTTTCCCTCATCTTTCCGCTCGTAAACGCGGAAGTCCTGACGCTTTTGAGTCCCGCGTCCAAAGCTCTCTATGTCGGACGAGCCAAAGGGCAGAGAAGTATCATTCTCGAATAATTTGTCTGACCACTTAGAAACGTCAGCACAAAACGCCACTTCATGTTTGCGATTATTTTTTGCAGCCATTTGGTGAAGTGAGAGGTTCGCTGAATATATGTCTCAAGACAAACCTAAAGTATTCCGCAAAGCGTTGTTAACGTCGGCCATGTCTAACAATGAGCCGATAGCTCGATCAATCTCTGTTCCCGGATTGTAGCAAGGTTATCCTTCATAATTACAGAGTCCATGAGTATGCCCGTTTGTCTGCCTTGTGAGGAAGCCTGTTTGAGTGTCACGCGGCTGGCGTGGCCTGCTCGCGTCATGTTGCTGGTAATCATTGCAACGATCATTTGCGGCAAGCCCGTGCTGAGATTGTCAGCTTGAACAACTAGTGCCGGGCGACGCTTCGCCGTGCGCAGGTTAGAATCTGGAAACAAGACCAACACTACATCGCCGCGCTTAGAGGGCATCGTAAGCTCCCATCTCCGGGCGCTCCCAATCATCAGCGAAAGTTTGTAAGCGAGTGCGCAGGTCTGCGGCATGTGCCTCGTCTATGCCGCGCTCCTCAAGGTCTATCTCGCCTTCTGTCAGAAACGTGATCACGACCCGCGCCTCAGTCACATCGGGCGGCGTCTCCAATAACTCTACTTTGCCGTCGCGATAGATGCCTTCCACGGTCTTTGACATGATTGTCGCCTCGCAGTCCCAAAGTGTTGTTGCACTACAGCAGATGCCTCAATTATATGCGCTCAGTGAGAAAGTACGGAAGAAAAGATTAAGGCCGCTTATAAAAGCGGCCTTAAGTCTCCAAGAAAAAATAAAACTCCGCAGGTAAGACTCGAACTTACAACCCTCCGGTTACGCATGTTCCTATGTTTTCACATAGGGGCGGACTATCTCATCAACTTCCCCGAAGGAAAGTTGCCGGGCGCTAGTGGGGTCTTATCGGTTTGGCTCCTCAACCCCTAGTCTCTGCGCGTTCCTGCCTACGTCGTGCGTGAGCACGTGCCTTTCAGCAGGCTTCGCTCAGGATTGCCGTGCCGGCGCATCGCCGGTGTAGGTTTCCCTGAATTCACCCAGATTTTCAACCACAGTCACCTGTGGAAGCTGCAACATTCCAGCATGAGCTTCTCTATGACAATTGGCGCACAGAAGAATGCATTTTTCGACTTCTTCCTTAACCTTTTCCCAGCTTCGCGTATATCCTTTATGCGATATACCGAAGTCCTTTTGCTTTGGGTCAAGGTGATGAAATTCTAAAGCCTCAATGCATCGTTTATAGCCGCATATCTGACAGCAACCACCTTTATGGCTAACTGCCATCAGACGTATCTTCTCTCTTCTTCTTTGAACAGCTTTGAGAAGATACTTTCTGCGTTCTTGATATGTGCGCTTTTCTGTCATTTAAAAGATCATGCAGCGCTTACAGCCGGATGCTCTGCCATTGAGCTACTGCGGAAAATGCGCCCCCGCTTGAGAAATACCAGCTCTCGAAGCGTAGGGCACGTGAATTTTTATAGCAGAAGGGTCGCGGGAGCGTCAAGCGGGGGAAAGTTGCTGCGCCCGTGCGCGCCTTGAGTAGGTAAATGAGCTTGCATGCGGGCGCGAAGTGAGAGAATATCTGTCGCTACTCGCACTAGAAAAAGCCATTCGTTAAGAGAGTTCTTCAATCTTCGCTGCTCTTGAGCGAAACCGGAGGAGAGTTTGCATGGAGCGCCGTATCACAGCCTGGTTCAGTCAAAATCTTGGAATGGAGATGCCACTGGTGGCTTACGGCCACGCGGGCGCTCCACTTTTAATGCTGCCCACAGCCGCCGCCGATTTTCTTGAGTACGAAAGATTCCTGCTGGTTGATGCCATTAGTCACCACATTGAAGCGGGGCGCGTGCGCGCTTACTCGATCAATAGCGTCAATCGTTACAGTCTTCTCAATGAACAAGCCTCGCCTGAATGGAAGGCGGAGCTTTTAACCCGCTACGACCGCTATATTACGGATGAAGTGTTGCCGCTGATACGTAATGACGCGAATGACCAGACTGCTCGTCCCATCACGACCGGCGCGAGCCTAGGCGCATTCCTCTCCGCCAATACATATTTTCGTCACCCCGACCTTTTTCGCGGAGTGATCGCGATGAGCGGCAGCTATGATATACGCTCATACCTCAAGGACTACTTCGACGATAACGTTTATTTTAATAATCCCGTGGATTACCTGTCGAACATGAATGAGGATAATCATCATCTACAACTACTGCGCCGGGCGGACGCGATCTATATTCTGACGGGGCAGGGAAAGTGGGAAGCCCCGGAACGAAGCCGTCATTTGTCGGAGATTTTAACCGCCAAGGGTATTCCGCATACCCTCGATATGTGGGGTTACGACGTAGATCACGATTGGCCCTGGTGGCGCAAGATGCTCGATCACTACATCAACAAAATCTTCTAAAAACAGATGCCGGATGTTAGATGTCAGATGCTGGCCAAAGCATCTCACTGACATCTAACATCCGGCATCTGATATCTGTTTTATCTTTTCTTCGTTACGGTTCGTCTGTGCCCTTCTTGCCCTTTTTCTTCTGGGGCTCGACTTCGCGTGGTCTGGTTGCGGTGGGGGGCGGCGGCAGCGCATCTGTGCGCGGAGCAACGGTCTCTTTGGGAGGGGCGGCCGCCGGCGTGCTGCCGGAGGATGTCGCGGGCTCACTCTCGGCGCGCGCCGCTGGCGGCAGCGTGACCTGTTCCAGCTTCGGGTCTGTGATGGCCGATGAGGGCGTGTCACCGTTATCGTCTCGTCTCGCCCTGGCACGCGCCGCCACCAATTGCATGTCCTCTTCGGATACCTCGCGCTTGCGCTGCTTTTGCAGCTCCTTCATATCTTCCGGCATTGAGGGCGGTTTCTCGAAGCTCTCTTTCGGCTTGTCCTTCAGAAAATCCTT
>JBKKAL010000208.1:0-13611 GCA_046714695.1 Pyrinomonadaceae bacterium | reverse complement strand
GGATGAATCAGTCTTCGCGCTTGGGTTTCCAAAGGGGCGCAGCATCCCTTTGGTCAAGGGTGGGGTGAATGCCCCACCTGCGAAGGCGAGACGTGCGGCATGTTTTTAGCCGCCGTCGAGTTTACTCAAGCCACGCGCTCTCTCTGCTGGCGCATTGGGTCATACTCATGCGTTAGATAGAAGCGGGCGATAAATTTGAGAACCGCCGAGACATGCTTGCATTCAAAGCCCGGTTCGGCATTGCCTCTGTAGATAAAGTCCGCGCAGGTGCAGGCCAGGTGTTTCGTCTCAGGTTCGCGGAACAGATGATAATCGCGCTCTGCCCCGGTCTCCGAATGCGCTATCCAGCCGTAGGGCTCGGCCTCGAAGACCTTGATTCTTTCGGAGCGCGCAGCCCGCTGCTCTGCCGCCGAAAATATGTGTACTTTGCTCACCGCTCTCTTTTTCGCGCTTACTTTCATGAAAGGCATTATAACAAATTCCGTGCGCGAGTGCCACAACGTTTCATGTATGGGACATAGGGTGCAGTAAAACAAAGGCACAAGTGCCTATACAGCGGCTATTGTGTGTGATACACTGTCCCGCATCTGCAACAAAGGGCGCTTGGGTTATCCAACACTCCAGGTTGACAGGCAAAGCGGAAGCGCGAAGTTTAAGAGGAAAGGATCAAGAGTCATGTCATTCAATAAGATCATCGTCGTCGGCAACCTGGGCCGCGACCCGGAAATGCGATTCACGCCGCAGGGCACGCCCGTTTGCACGTTTAGCATCGCGTCGAACGAGCGACGAAAAACGAGCGCGGGTGAGCAGCAGGACATCACCACCTGGTTCAGAGTGACGGTCTGGGGCAAGCAGGCCGAGACGGTTTCGAAGTATCTATCGAAAGGCAGGAGCGTCTATGTCGAGGGCCGTCTGCACCTGGAAGAGTGGACGGACAAGGAAGGCAAGCCGCGTTACACGCTTGAGGTCAATGCCAGCGACGTGCATTTCATTGACGGCGCATCGAGCGGCACAGACCGCGAAGGCATTCCGGTCAGAGCGTTCGATCAGACCAAAACCCAGAATACGGCCCAGCGAGCCGGAGGCAGAATTCCCCCGCAATCTGCCGTCCCCGAAGAAGACTCAATCCCGTTCTAAACCTCCGGCGGGAAGTTTTCGAGAAGGTTCACAACACGATCCTGAAAGCATATGAGCGAAGAGTTGATATCAGAGATGAGCCCTATGACGAGTGTGCTCTCGCCTGTTGATCGTTCGCAGTTCATGCCGGCGATGTCTATCGAGCTGGCCGTCGAGCGTTACAATACGATCATAGAATTTGTGAGCCGCGTGCTCCGCCGCGACGTTGATTACGGGATGATTCCGGGCACGGACAAGCTGACGCTGCTCAAGCCCGGAGCAGAGAAGCTGACGACGTTCTTCGGCTTGAGCACCCGCTTTCAAATTATCGAGCGTATAGAGGATTGGACGGGCGAGGATCACAATGCTGAACCCTTCTTCTACTATCTTTATCGCTGCCAGCTTTATCGCGGCGACCTTCTCGTCGCAGAGGCCGATGGGTCATGTAATTCTCGCGAGCAGAAGTATCGTTACCGCGAAGCGCAAAGAATCTGTCCTGAGTGTGCTCAGGCGGCAATCATCAAGGGCAAAGAAGAATATGGCGGCGGCTATGTTTGTTTTCGGAAGAAGGGCGGCTGCGGGGCGAAGTTTTCCAGGGGTGACGTGATCATCGAGAGCCAGCAGACGGGGCGCGTGCCCAACGCTGAGATCGCCGATCAAGTTAACACGATTCAGAAGATGGGCCAGAAGCGCAGTTTGATTGCCGCGACTTTGCTGGCCGTTAATGCCTCCGAGTTTTTCACGCAGGATGTCGAGGACTTTATCAACACGACCGGGACCGTAACGCAAGCGCCTTCCGTCTCGCCATTAACCGATGAGCAACCCGCGAGGAGTTCGATCATCGCGAGTGGAGGAAAATTCTCATCCGACTCAAACGAAACGGCGGTTGGCCCGGATGTCGAGGGGGATAATTTAAAAGCGGAGATTCTCATTGCCTGCCGCCGCCTGGGCAAGACGGAAGAGCAGCTTGTTGACTATCTCAAAAAGAAGTACGCGATGGCGAGTATTGACGTGTTGGCGCTCGCGCAAAAGCGCGAAGTGCTTTCGTTTCTGCGCAACAAAGTCGCACAGCAGCAGGCTGCATAAAAGACCTCTCTTATTTCCCCTGATCTTCAACTGATTAGAAATTGGCGGTATGCGTGAGGTAATCTCTATTCGAGATGAGTTCAACAGAGGTCGTACTACGGTTCGATTCGGGGACGCTGCTGCTCGACGGCGTTGAGCGCAGCTTTCCCGTTCCGGCGGCGTTTCGCTGGGACGAGAGAGTGATGCGCTGGCGCGCTCCCGCATGGGCCTATCGCCACATCGTCAAAGATTTGATACGACAGGGAACGCCTTACGTAGATCGCGCGCGTGCTTATCATGAGTTCGATTTCCCGACGACGCTCGCGGTCGAGCCGCGCCCGTACCAGCAGGAGTCAATCAGCGAGTGGCGTCGGCACAATCGCTGCGGCGTAGTGATTCTTCCGACCGGCGCTGGCAAGAGCCTCGTCGCACAGATGGCGATTGAACTGACAAAGCGTTCCACACTCGTCATCGTCCCGACCATTGACCTGATGAACCAGTGGTACGACCTTCTGCTCTCCTGCTTTCAGGCAGAGGTGGGATTGATCGGGGGCGGCTATTACGAAACAGGAGCATTGACGATCACCACCTACGCCTCGGCTTTTCGTTTTATGGAGCGCCTCGGCGCTTCATTCGGCCTTATCATCTTCGACGAATGCCATCATCTGCCGAGCAGTATTTATCGCTATGCGGCAGAGATGGCGATTGCGCCTTTCCGTCTTGGTCTGACGGCGACGCCGGAGCGCGCGGACGGGCTGGACCAAAGTCTTGAGCAATTGATTGGCCCAATCGTTTACCGGCGCGAAGCGCACGAGCTGGCCGGAGAGTATCTGGCCGATTACAGCCTCGTTCGCATTAACGTTCGATTAAGCCCGGAAGAACGCGAGCTTTACGAAAGGGAACGAGCGATCTTTCGCTCGTTTCTTCAGGAGAAGAGGATTGATCTGGGCGGCCTGCGCGGGTGGCAGCTATTTATCGCCGCGAGCGCGCGCAGCGAAGATGGACGCCGCGCGATGCAAGCCTATCGCGAATCTAAACGCATTGCGCTCGGCACGGATGCCAAGCTTCGGGTGCTCTCGCAACTACTCACGCGACACAGGCGTGACCGGACGTTGATCTTTACCGCCGAGAACGAGATGGTCTATCGCATCTCGGAACAGTTTCTCGTTCCGGCGATCACGCATGAGACGGGCATCAAGGAACGTCGCCAGTGGCTGGAAGCTTTTAATCAGGGCGAAGTCCTCGCGCTTGCAACTTCCAAGGTGTTGAACGAGGGCGTCAATATACCGGAAGCCTCGGTCGCCATCGTGCTCTCCGGCTCAGGCTCATCAAGAGAGCATATACAGCGATTGGGACGAATACTTCGCAAAGCCCCGGACAAAGAGGCGATTCTTTATGAGGTCGTAACCTCCGATACGACCGAAGAGAATATCAGCCGTCGCAGAACCGACGCGGGACAGTTTCGCGAAGCACGGCACGAGACCGAAGGTTCGAGCAGTAGCCTGCGCTGGCTTAACTAATTTATGTTGACGGCTGATCTGGCACAGAGCTGGCTGCGCGGCGGGCGCACAGGCCCACGCTACATTGAGACGGATGACGCGGGCTATCTGCGTGATGCGGCGGAGCTGATACGCCTTTTCATCGAGCACGAGGGCCATGCGCGCCACGAGCTTGATCGCGCCCTCGAAGAATACGTCGGCCTCGGAACGGACTATAAAATCTTACGCGGGTTGATCAAGCTGCTGATGGATCGCTGCGCGTTTGAGACCGCGAGCCCGGTTGACCCGATTGAGATTCGACGCGCCGTTTTTCTCAAGGCGCGGGCGCGTCATCCTTTGATTGATGATGAGCAGGAGGCTCGCGCGGAGATTGCTTCCGCCTCGGCATTGGAACTCGGATGCGCCCCCGTTGACCTGCTCAGGAATCTCTATGCCGACCTGTCATCGAACCAGCATCTCACAGAGTTCGAGCAACTGGACGAAAGCGAGCTGCTCGATCTGTATAATCTGGCGCAGGCTCAGGCTCTTCTTTATCGCTCTGTCCTGATGCGCCTCACGGTCGAGCCGCAGGGAACGGAAAATTACAGGGAGTTGTTCGCGGCGATCAAGGCGTACAGGCTGATTCACACAATCCAGGGCAGCCCGTCTAAAGGTTATGAAGTCCGTCTCGATGGGCCTGTCTCGATGTTTCATCGCTCGCAGAAGTACGGCGTGCAGATGGCTGTGTTTCTGCCCGCGTTGCTGCTCTGCAAGGGATGGAGCATGCGCGCCGAGATCGCACACAAACCCGGCAGCAGTCCGGCTTTTTTTGAGATGAATAGCCTTCAAACACGTCTGCGCTCGCATTACACGATTGCTCTGCCGCGTGAGAAGAGCGCGCAGGAGAGACTCTCTCAAAGCTGGACGCGCTTTGAGTCCGCCTGGACGCTTGAGCCAAGCCATGAGGTCCTAGACCTTGGCGAGAGCGCTTTTATACCCGACTTTGTGTTCACGCACGCAGCGGACGGGCGGCGCTTCTTTCTGGAGATTCTGGGCTTCTGGACGCCGCGACACTTGCAGGGGCGTTTGAAGGAGTTCGAGCACGCGCGTATCGAAAACTATATCATCGCCGCCTCGGATGAGCTGAGGGGCAGCCGCGATGCGCTGACGCGAGTTCCGCCGCATACGATTATCTTCAAGAGCAAGCTTGATCCGATTTCAGTCGAGCTGGCACTGAATAGTTTGATTTCTGGCGAGACCGAAAACATACAACTCGAAAACGTTTAGCTTTCAAATAATCATAACCGATGCACTTCAACGTCAAACAACTCTATACGCCGACTCTGGAGATTTACGAGTTTAATGAGAGAGCTTTGATCGTGGATACGGAGACGGTCGGGGCCGGGCCGACCGTTGAGATAATAGAGATCGCGTTCGGCGATGTGACGGGCACGATAGTTTATGAATCGCTCGTCCAGCCGGTCTTCAACCATCTTCCGCCGCCGTCAAAACACCATCGCTTCACCCAGTCTGAGTTAAAGGATGCGCCCTTCTGGAAGGACATCTGGCCGCAGGTCTCATCACTTATTGATGGCAGATTGCTGATCGCCTACAACGCAGCGTTTGACCGCCGCGCTTTTGCCGCCGAGTGCGCACGTTATCACCTGAGCCCGGCGGAGCGCGGCTGGCGTTGCGCCATGCAACTGGTCAAAAAGATGGCCGGAACAAAGCGCGCGCCGACCTTGAGCGAGGCCTGCGCTTTTTATGGACTGGAGGGCGGCAATCACCGCGCCGGACGTGACGTACAGGCCACATGCCAACTTCTTAAACGGCTCGCCGCCATAAAGGCTTGAGGCCAGAGCCGGAAGATAAAAGAGAGAAGCACGAGTGAAAGAGCTATTGACCATCGAGCTGGTGCCGCGTTCGTCCTGGTATCGCAACGTGCGCTCGAACGTGTCAGCAGCGCAATGGGAACGGCTCAAGCGTCTCACGTCGAGGCGCGCTCAAAATATCTGCGAGATTTGCGGAGGCCGTGGAGAGAAGTGGGCGGTCGAATGTCACGAGGTATTTGCATACGATGACGAGCATCATATTCAGAAATTGATGCGTCTCGTTGCCCTCTGCCCTGCTTGCCACGAGGTCAAGCATATCGGTCTCGCCGGCGTGCGAGGAAACAGGCGACGCGCCGTCGCTCATCTGGCACGCGTCAACCATTGGTCTATGGAGGATGCCAATCACTATATCGAAGCCTGTTTCGAGATGTGGTCTCGGCGTAGCTGTCACCAATGGAAGTTAGACCTCTCCTATTTAGAACAGTTCGGCGTCTCCCCTACTGATACAAAACGAACGTCGGAATAATCCGGGTATGCTCACGGCACAAAGGCAGTCGGACGCGCGCAAGGTCGCGGCCTGGGAGGCGGACAAGGATCAAAGGCCATTCTTGTGTCACTGTTGCGGCCAGATTGTGACGCTGCGAAGGGGCGGAATCAGAGCGCCGCACTTCGCTCACCAGCCGCCTGTGACATGCGAATACGGAACCGGAGAGAGCGAAGAACACCGCCGCTGTAAGCTCGCCATTTATGAAAGCCTGCTCGCAAACGAGCGCGTCACCAAATGCGAGATCGAGCGCAACCTGGGCACGGTCAGGCCCGATGTCAGCGCATATATAGACGCCTCGCCGGTCGCCATCGAAGTGCAACTAAGCAGCCTATCGCTCGACCGTATCAAATACCGCACGGCTGAATACGCGCGGCGCGGAATCTACGTGTTGTGGCTTCCACTTTACACCGAAGGGTTAAAACGGGAGTTGTACCAGCCGCGCCCCTGGGAGCGTTGGCTGCACGCGGCGTATTTCGGAAGGGTCTATTACTGGCTCGAAGGTTTGAAGATCATGCCAGTCCATTTCCGTGATTACTACGCGAGCGTCAGAGGCCGTACTCGCGATTACGAAAAGCTTTCACCGAAGAAAATACCGATTGCCGGACACTCAGCGATTCTGACAGAGGACTTCAGGCCGTTGCAGAGACAGGCATGGGCCAACGAGTATATCTCTATTCCGCAGTCGAAGCTCCTAATGGATAAGCAACCGGCCTGGTACTAAGAAATTAAGGGCTAATCAGAGTAGAACGAATGCAATAATGAGAGCACCTGAAAGGTGCTCTCGCGGCTTTATCTGATATTGAATACGTGGAGAGGGATGCTGCTAATACTGCGTCCAACCAGACTTGCTTGAAGGTCTGCCGATGTGTATGTGCGGGCCGGTGGCAGAGCCCTGCACGGCCTGTCTGAAGGCTAGAAAGGGTATTCGCTGGCTGCTCAGATAAGCCATCAGCGACTGCCCCTCTGTGCTGTCAGGATGCACGGCGACATCCATCGCATTACGATGGTCGTAGCCCCAGCGATTATGTAGTTCCGATTGTCCGTAAGCGCTGACGGGCAGGTGACGACCGAAGCGCGTGAAAAAGAAACCCTCGATCTTCGCAGCATCTGAAAGTGACCAGTTGCCGGAGCCCGCGTACCGTATGTAGGAGACTCTCTTGACAGAGCTTTTCGCCGCAACGGGCGCAGTTGTCGCCAGGGGTGCATTGACAGCCTCGGCTTCCACAAGCGCCTCGGCGAGCATCTGATCAGCCGCCTTTAACTTTTGGTGTACCTCTGCGACCTGTCCACGTAGTTCGACGAGCGCCTGCTCGCTCTCTTCAAACTTCTGCCGCGAGATGATGCCGTCCCGGTAAAGTTCTCTTAAATTTTCCAGCTCCCCGGTAGCGGCTTTAACGCTTTGCTCGCGTAGGACAAGGAGGTCTCTAAGACTCGATTTGTAAGTCTCCGTCGCTTTAAGGAGCGCGTTATGATCTCCCACGCCTGCGCTTGCTTCGTCGGCGCGCGAAAGGACGAGCGGTTCAGCCTGCACTTTCGGCGTTCTCCGCGTAGCCTTCGTCGGCTTCGCTCCTCTGGTGCCTTGAGCAAGAGCCATAGACGGCACCGCGGCGAGCGCGAGGATAAGGATCAGGATTTTAAGTTTCCCACGGGCCATAATTCTTAGATGCTTCTTTACGGGCAATCTCGCCGAAGTTCGATCAGAAAATCTCCCTCAAGCATCATACGCTCGATTGCCCTTCACTGTTTCGCCGGAATGTCTTCTAGCTCCGAGTGACGGTTCAATTTTCCGGCGAATAAAAAAACTATGGGGGATTAAGAAGGCTACAAGTGAAGGGGAGGAAGGAGGATTCGGTCGTTTAGGATAAGCGAAAGGCTTTAATCCGCTGTCCGGCCTGTGTCGGTCAGGTCTTCGACGTTCCAGTGTGTTGATTGGCCCACATGTGTCATATGTCCCCTGGCATCAATCTCGTAATCGGGGACGCCATAACGCTTCCAGACCTGTGGATCGTAGAGCGCGAATCCGCCGCCCCGTGCGACGCTCGCCACGAATTCCTCTCCGTCGGGAAACTTATAGATGCCGCGCTCTCTGAGTTCAATTGTTTTCAACGACAAACCTCTCACCTCAACATGTTTCGGAAGACGGTTCAAGCGGTTTACAAAAGCATGCGGCACAACTTAACGGGCAGGTTCAAACTCCGCCGGGGTATGTTGGCCGGTCAATCCGATCAACTCGACGCGGCCGCTGACGAGCACGCGCCAGACCACATAGGTGCGTTCGCTGGAGTCGCGTCCCGGCATCAGCTCCGCGCGAAAAGTCAAACGCGTTCCGGCGCTCGTCCATTTGGGCAAGGCCCGCGCGAGCTTTCGCCGCGCACGCGTTTTCGATAGTTTACGCTTGAGCACGTGAATGAATCAGCCTGCGCATACGATCTGAAAAAAGCACGTCTATCTTCAGCGGCTCGATCACGGCTGTGACCTCGCCCATACCGTAAACAGGGTGCAGCATCGTCTGCCCGGCGCGATACGTGCGCGTTCGGTCATAGGGCGCGCCTGATTTCGCCGTCGAGCGTACGCCTGATCCACCGATTTTGGTTTTGTAGGTGCTGCGCGTCCCGCACTTCGGACAACTGACGCGCGAGATCATGCCGCGCTTATTGATGGATGCGACGACATGGCCGCGCTCCTCACCGCACACGTCACATGCTTTCTCGACGCGATCCCCAACGGCAAAGGTCTGTTTCTCTACAATCTGTTTCTCTATAGTCTGTTTTTCCATGACTCTTTCTTTCTCGCTTAGTCTCGAAGCAATGCGCCTCAAGCTTTTTGCAGACGGCCTTTCCGGCTTTAGTCCAGCAGCCCTGGTCGAAATGCTTCCGGCCTATTTGTACCTGTAAGTGATACGTCCCTTTGTCAGGTCGTAGGGAGACAGTTCGACGCTCACGCGGTCGCCCGCCAGAATGCGTATATAATTCTTGCGCATCTTGCCGGAGATTTGGGCCATCACGACATGGTCGCTTCCGTCCAGACGCACTTTAAAAAAGGCATTGGGCAGCTTATCCACCACTACGCCTTCCGCCGGAATTAAATCTTCTTTTGACAAACTAAGTTTCTCCCGCAATTAAGATGGTGAGAACTGTGCAACCGCTCGCTACTTGGGGCAGGCCGTTTCAGTTCTCTTAGATGCGCCCCGTTTGAAAGGGCGCGGTTGATGCTAATTAAAAGTAAGCGCCCCCGGTTCGAGACAATCTCGCTCGCCGGGGGCGTCTATTTAAATAGTCGCCGGTTAGCGGCAGTCTCTCAGGGCCGCCCTTTACCAGCGGGGCGTGCGGTCGCCGCCGCCACCACCGCCGAAGTCTCTGCGTCCGCCGCCACCGCCGCGACCACCACCGCCGCCACGACCACCGCCGAAGCCGCCGCGACCACCGCCGCCGCCGCGACCACCACCACCGCCGCCACCACGATCCTCGCGCGGTCTGGCCTCATTCACATTCAGATTACGACCGTTAAGCTCTTTGCCGTTGAATTGCTCGATGGCCTTCTCGCCTTCCTCTTTGGAAGCCATTTCGACGAAACCGAAGCCGCGCGAGCGACCCGTCTCGCGATCTTCGACGACCGAAGCCGACTCGACCGTTCCGGCCTGCGCAAAAAGCTCCTGCAAATCTTCGCTCGAAGTCTGGAAAGAGAGATTGCCGACGTAAAGTTTCATAGACATGAAGATGTACCTCTCCTCTGGTAGGAGGAATTAAAAGAAGCTTCGAATCAAGATCGCTTCGGTGTAACGGTGGCAGCGAAAGCTCGCGTTCGGGTGCTCTTTTGAGTGAGCGGCTTCTGAAGTTGAAAATCAGCCTGCTCTCGACCTATCCGAACGCCGCCGCCTGATCGAGGCGCGGGCGCATCATCGTTGATGCGCGAGAGAAGGAGTAATCACTAGTTATAATGCACTATTCGTGCCATATTTGCAAGTAAGCGAGCGGCCCCGATGGGCCAATTCCTCTTAAGCGCAAATATCATTCAAGGCTTGCGCGGCGCGCGTTAATGCGCTGGTCAGCCGCCGCTCAAACGCTCCCGCCTTCATCCCTTTTGTCCTTAGCCTGAACGGGCGGGGTCGCTTGTGTCGCCTGAATTCTGGCCAGTTCCCAGACCATGCCGCGCCACTCCTTTTTCGCCTTGATGATCGAAAGAGAGGCGAGCGGTTGCCTCAGATCGCGAACCAATCGCACGACCTCAGCGACCGTTTCGATGTGAGACCCACGCGCCCCCGGCACGCTCAGGCGTATGCGGCTTCCGACCGCCGGGAGTTGCGCCAAAGTGACCATCGCGCCATCGGGACCGACGTTCTCGGTCGTCCCCTCGGCGACCACTTGCTTACCCGTGCCTTCCTCAAGCCACTCGGCATGTACCGGCAGATTGACGAGAAAGCGCGGCCCATTGTTCTGTTCAACTTCCGTGTGTGACATAGTTCCCCAAAACCTGTTAAGTACCCTCTTGAAAAAGGGTCGAATCTTTTCAAACCGGAGGGAAAGAGATCAATTTCCCGCTCTCGGCGTAACAATTTAGATGTGGGGCTGCCGGAAAAGTTGTATGAATAACGGGAGCTAAGGGGAAAGAGAATACAGAGCGCTTGACGAGGCCAGGTTGATTCTGTGCGACCCAAAAATCTTCTTTTTAAAGAGTATGCCGACGAACATGATAGGTCGGAAAGATGCCGTAGCCTTTGGCGAGCGGGGTTTGGCCCACATAGTCGCAGGTAAACTCCGTTACATGCTGGGCGGAGGCAAGCGCGGCGAATGCCTGGCTCGCATAGACCTGACCGGGCGGCGTGATCGGCTCGATGCGCGCCGCACGACTAACGTGCGTGCCGATGTAGTTGGGTTGGCGTGTGACGGGATCAATACAGGAATAGACAGGCCCTGCGTGCAGCGCGATTCGTAGATTCATGTCCCTCGGCAAGCCCTTCTCAGTCCAGTTGGTGCGACCCACCAGATCACACAGTTCGAGGGCGAACCGTCCGGCGTCCCGCACACCGTTAAAAACGAAATAGAGACCGTCGCCCCACGTGTTCTTCATCACGGGAGCATGTTTTGATGTCGTCGCCAGCTCGCCAATCAAGCCCAGGAAATGCCGGACGAAGCGCGGCAATTCATCTTCGGTCAGGCGGCTGAACTGAACGGCATCGGCAAAGAGAATGGCGATCATCTGTGTGGCAAACTCCTCCGCCACGGGCTCTAATTGCGTCTGCAATTTCGCTGTAGCAGTTGTCGGGTTGGTGGGCTCATCAACTTCACTGCTTATCTCCTTGTGGCATTCCTCCTGAAGAATACACGCCAGATCAATTACCTCGACCTCGTGCCCCATCTCGCGCCAGTGATGGACGATGCTCGAAGTTCCGCCCGGCCCGTCGCCCTCATGGCCATCCCACACGACGAGCGGAATCATCTCGGTCTCTAACTGCTCGGCACGGATGCTCGCCAGTCCGTGCAGCAACAGGTTCGTATATTCAAATGGGACGCCTCCCTCCATCCTCTGCTCCGAAGCGATGAGAACGTCCGTCGCGCGCTGAAGCACCAGGTCGCAGCGCGTCGTCCAATCTGTTTCCGGGATAATCGCGACGCTGTCTTCCATAAACTGTTTCTGGTTATAGGGCAGCACGACATGGGCCTCACCATTCATCTCTATCAGCGTTTCCAAAAACATTATGTCGGAGCCGCAGGCAGCCGACGCATATCCCACACCTGCGTTCAGCTTCCTGAGACGGTCGCGAATCGCTTCATGGACGCGTCGCTCAAGTTGAGGAGGAAAGCGCGCCGTCGTCCGTTCGGGACGATCTATCATGTGGCCTGCAAAAACGACGACGCTCGGAATCTGAAAGTATTGCTCGAATGGCTCGCGCTCGCCGCCCATGGCATCAATGATGAGCCGGGCATTACGGCGGGTCGAGTTCAGCTCCGCGAAACGCCCGCGTCCCGCGCTCGCTGCCTGCGCGTACCAGTCCCTGGCCTCCGTCCACTGGCTTAAAATCAGCGCCGCTTCACCGAGCGTCGCCAGCAGCCAGTAACGATTACCGCTCACAGCCTCCTTCTTCTTCTGCGCTTCATCCAACACGCGCAGGCAGGACCCTCGAACCGCATGAGCGAGAGATATAGCCTGATCCTTTTGGCCCAGCAGCAGAGCCATCGTCGCGGCGTTGATGCCAGTCCAGTAGCCGCCCGTTAACTTGTAAGCCTCGCTGTAAACCTCGTAAGCCTGATGAAGCTGACGACTGCGTTCCGCCGCATCAGCCGACTGGGCCCACAAATCTTTATGCGTGCGCGCGAGAAGCCCGAGCGTCTCTTCGTCCGTGTGTCCCTCTTCGTGAAGCTGTATGAGAATGCTATTGGCGCGGCGGGTCGCGCCGCTGCGCGCAAGGGCGAGAGCCTGTAACTGCCTGAGGCGAACATTCGTGGGCCAATGCTTTAATCCTTCGAGCAGCACATCATGCGCGAGTAGAGGCTCGCCTGATTTAAGTATGCTATCGCCTAGATTGATATAAATCTCCGGCGTCGATGCCCACTGATCCGGATTGTGAGACTGCCAGAGCGTAAAAAGCGATGCGAGGTCGAGCGTGTCCAGATTGTCGAGCGTCGCGCCCAGCGCCGCAAGCTCTTTATCGCTTGAGCGCAAAGCATCAATGCCGCGCGAGCCTTCCAGGGTCGGAGATTCCAGCCTGTAACCTAGAACGATAAGCGACTTCAGGGTTTCCAGCGCCGTCGTGCGGTCATACTCTTTTTCAGCCTCGCTCAACTCTTCGTAAGGGACAATGCCGGGATGTTCTTTGCGCGCATCGTCGCGCACGGGGCCATAGCGCCACCCATCCGTCAGGCGCTGGCGTGCCCAGTTCTCATGAGTATTTCTGGCTAGCTGCTCCGTCAGCTCCGTGATCTCCGCGGGAAGGGTGACATCGTTTGTGTTCAGAGGCTGCGGTCTGTATTTCAATGGCATTGTCCTTCTAAAAGAAAGGTAAAAGGCAAAAGTAATGACAAAAGCATTTCTGTTAAAAATTGGTTTGCGGCCTGACTTTTCCCCTTTACCTTTTACTTTACTTTGGCCTTCCTCCTGCGTCAGGCGGATGAATAGCGGCCATGCCGTAAAGAGTCTCGGCGCACTGAAAAGTCCATTCCTCGCTGGCCTTATCAACGGCTTCGTCTCCAAGGTCTACGACGAGGTGACCGAGGGCGCGGCGCACGCGGACGCGATCTTCCGGCGGAGCACCGTGCTGCTCTGCGCGGCTGAGCCATCGCACCGAAGCGTTGATCGCCCACGGATACCAGAGAAACCCTACCGCCTCTCTATCCGTCGAATCCTTACCGTCGCGGTCTATGATCGCAGCGGGGAACTCGCCGCTGGCGACCGGGAATTTCATATCACGCTCGACAATTCTGGCGAGATAACGCGGTATCTGTTCAATCATCTCAGGAGGAAGCGTCACCCCCGCCTCGGCCTCCGCCCGCAGCAGCTCCGAATATATTTGCAAGGTGAGTCCGTCTATGACCTCGTTTGCGGTTTCGCTGCTGGACGCTTTCCAGCCCGGCGGATC
>JBKKAL010000207.1:0-3355 GCA_046714695.1 Pyrinomonadaceae bacterium | reverse complement strand
TCGTTTGAAAACAAGCGTCTTATCGAGTTTTTGATTGCTCAATAGCTTGCACCAGGAGAGCTTTTGACGTGTTTCAGGAAGGGTATCAACTCGCCTGAAAGCCCCGACGCAACGGGCTTTCAGGCCGTTTAGCGCATTTCACAGGTGACCAACGGTGCTATGACTTTATTCGGACGACCGCAATCGGCCAAAAGCGGCCTGTCGCGATTTGCAGAAACCGGCGCAGAAGCGTGCTAGCCGCTGACCGCCTCTGAGCTGAAAGCTGCCTATCCCCAGCCTTCCTCAGACATTTGTTTAGGCTGGTTGCTGGGAGATCACTCTCAATCAGCAATGTCTCAATCGGAAAACGAATTCAGCTTGTAATCATGGGCGCGACAGCGTAAAAATCCCCCAGAGTTAAGAATTTTGCGGAAAACCCGCAAAAAAACGCATCAAAAGGTACGGTGGAGCTAAATGCTCATAGAATTCAGTGTTGAAAACTTTAAGTCGATTAGAGAGCGTCAAACCATCAGCATGGTGGCGTCTAATTACTACAAAGAATTGTTAGATAAAAATACCTTTGAAGTAAAATGCGATGAAAACTTTCCGCGACTCTTAAAATCAGCAGTGATTTACGGAGCTAATGCTTCAGGTAAAAGTAGCTTAGTAGACGCGATGACTTGCCTTGATTACATGGTTTGTTTCTCAGCGAACGAAAAGCAGGCAGATGATGAAATCGATGTAATTCCGTTCCGTCTGTCACGCCAAACAAGAGAGGCTGATTCTGAGTTTGAAATTAGTTTCTTCGCGGAAGGTGTCAGGTATCAGTTCGGCTTTTCAGCAAACACTAAAAGAGTGACTTCGGAGTGGTTATTTGCATATCCATCGGGTCACCAACAAAAATGGTATCAGCGTGACTATGATGCAGAAAGTGGAACTTATACTTATATTTGGAGCAAGCTGTTCTTAGGTGGACGCAGGCGTACGGACTGGAAGCTGAATACGCGAGAGAATGCACTTTTTATTTCGACCGCTATCCAGCTTAACAATGAGCAACTTCGGCCGGCATTCGACTGGTTTCGCCACCGATTAGCAACCTTAGACCCTTCTGCTCTCAGTAATGCTTTCACAATAAAAAAATTTGAGGAGAACAAACAGGATGTGCTTTCTTTTTTAAGTCATGCCGACTTATCTATTGCGGACATCGCTGTTCATCGAGAAAAATTTGACCCATCGCAAGTTCCGGATAACATGCCAAAAGTTCTTCGCGAGGAGTTCATAAAGTCCATGTCTGGACGGGAAATTGCTTCAACAAAGTTCTATATGAACTCAATCGATGATGATGGCTTGATTGAATTTGAAGATGACGACATGTCTGCTGGGACTAAGGCGTTGTTTACATTTGCCGGTCCATGGCTGGATGTTATGAGTAACGGCCGAATACTTTTTGTCGATGAACTCGATAGCAGTCTTCATCCACTGATAGTGCATCAACTGATTGATATTCTTCACGCAGCAAACTCTAATGCCCAGATCGTTTTCACTACACACGACACAACAGTTCTAGCGCAAGGAATTCTGCGTCGCGACCAAGTTTGGATGATTGAAAAGGATTCTAATCAATCATCGGCCTTAACACCTCTCTCTGATTACTCAGTGAGAGAAGACGAGGCACTAGAGAAAGGTTATCTTGCGGGTCGCTATGGTGGAATACCATTCGTAAGGGATTATGACGATGGGCAGTAAAAAGTTTCGTACTGAAAAGTCGGCGGCATCATTCGAGCGTCGAGGTGAAAAAAAACAACCAGGAAAGAGGTATCTGATTGTATGTGAAGGATCGAAAACAGAACCTAACTACTTCCGTGAGTTGCGACATGACTTGAGGATACGAACTGCCAAAATCGAAATTTGTGGTGAAGAATGCGGATCTGACCCAGTTTCGGTTTTCAATTACGCAGTCTCCGTCGTGGAGGATGATAAGGGCGCTTTGTTCGACGCTGTATTCTGTGTAATCGATAAAGATGACCATCAAAATCTAGATGAAGCAATGGAGAAAATAGCGGCTAAAGGCAACGGATTTAGCGCTGTTCTTTCATACCCTTGCTTTGAGTATTGGCTTCTACTTCACCATATTCTACATCAAACCGCTTTCCGGAAGACCGCCACGAAATCGATCGGCGGAGCTGTGATGAGTGAACTAAAAAAACATGACAAAACTTACAGCAAGGGCACTAAAGGCACTTGGTTGCGCTACAAACCGAAACTACAGTTTGCAATGGGCAACGCGGCACAAATTAAAAAGGTGGCTAATAACTCAGGCAATCTTAATCCGTCCACGTCGATGCACGAAGTGGTTGAATTGCTCATGACACTGAGTTGAGCTAATCCGAATTAAAAATTGCTTACTCTCTTAGAGCCCTGCCTCGGGCGAAAAAAATTATCTCCTTAGCCCCCTGCCCCATGGGATCGCTCACTGCGCCTAATCAGCGTGAGGACGCGCCCCCTAGGGCGATGGTTGTCTGCGAGGTAAATCACCACAATATTTTTGTAAGAATGTCGTACTTGAGGTAGTTACTCCTCCAAAATTATTACAAAACACCTAGCTGAGAAAGATTTCTTCAACTTTGAAGTGTTTCTAGCTGAGCGACATCGATATTCCCACAAGTCAGTTATAAGGTTAGTTTTCAGGAGTGTGAAAAAGACAATCTTTAGTTGCACTCGTCAGCTAAAAGCAGCCACTCATTAACCACTGCTTCCACTCGTTCCTATCACGATAGGTCGACATGTTAAGAGGGAAGTTCCGAAAAACTTAGGTCGTAATAGGTCAGGCGGGTTGCTCTAGATTGGGACCAGCCACGCGCAAATGGCTGCTATTGGCCGATTCCTGCCTTTCGCGAGAGGCAGGAATCCACAACCCGAAGCGGACTTTCAAGTTTAGTCATCGTGAATTGGTTTTACGAGCAACAGTTCGTAGGTCAAATCTGCTTCATAAAATGTGGTGCACCATTCTTGAAAGCCCGACCGGGGCTCGCATAATAGACGGACGATGAGTCCGGACGCCGTACTAAAAGTTTCTTTGACGACAGCGATATCTCCAGGCGCCGCATCACGAGCATTTATCCAATCAACATACACAGCCTTCGTAGAATCGACGTGGGTTAGTTTTATGAAGTCGCCTTTGGAAAGTGTCATAGCTGTCTTTAATACCTCATACCGGTCAGGTAAAAACCTCGTTCGAGTGACCGCTTCTGGCCGTTAGCTGCCTGTGAGAGGGCCAAGCAATGTCAGCGACAGGGTTACCAGCTAATCCTTATCCATCGTTCTCAGGCGCGCCAAACCCTGCTTAATAAAGCCAGCGTTCTCGGCAATTCGATCC
>JBKKAL010000206.1:0-11489 GCA_046714695.1 Pyrinomonadaceae bacterium | reverse complement strand
GGAACTTGCGACGACAGCGTAGAGCGCCCGCCGATGGTTGCTTCGATCTTCGGGCGCTTCCAGTTTCGGCTTTGCTCTGAGCCATCGTTTTGAACCTCCTTGATCGTTAGCGCAGATTACCTTGACCAGTCACGCGGGATAGGACGCGGCTGCTATTTGCTAAGTGACTTTGATTGCGCCGGTCGTTACTTTTTCTTTTTCGAGTAGCTCTTGTAGATAGTCTCAATCCACTGGTCGGTCTTGATAAAACCCGTCCCCCATTCCTTCCACTCAGCCGGGAGGCCCGCCGCTTTGATCTCGGCCAGCGTCTTACCCGCTTTCATGCGACCGTGAACGATGCCCACAGTTTCGACAAGCATGCGGTGGTAGAGCTTGAGATCGTCAATGCTCGACAGCGGGCCGTGGCCGGGGATGATCTTCACGTCGGCGGGGAGCGGTTTGATAACATCGCCGACGTTTCGTATCGCGCCTTCGACGCTTCCGCCGCTGTCCAGATCAACGAAGGGAAATCTTCCGGCGAAAAAATGGTCGCCCATGTGAACGACATTCGAGCCCCTAAAGAAGATCACGCTGTCGCCGTCCGTGTGCCCGTGCGGGAAATGTATGACGCGAATCTCCTCGCCGTTAAAGTGAACCGAGAGACGGTCGTCAAAGGTGACGACCGGCAGCGCCTCCTTCGGAGGGGCTTTAACGACCTGTCCACGAACGTTCTGATCTGTCTCAAGCCGCCTGCGCACGTTTGAGTGAGCGATGATCGGAGCTTCCGAGCTGAACTGCGCATTGCCGCCGGTATGATCGCCGTGCCAGTGCGTGTTCAAGACGAATTTGAGTTTTCCTTCGCCGAGAGTTTTTAAGGCCGCGCGAATCTTATCTGCGAGCGGCGCAAACTGATCGTCAACGATGAGAATGCCGTCAGCGCCGACCGATACTCCGATATTGCCGCCCGCGCCCTGCAACATATAGACATTGCCGGCGGCCTTGATGACTTTAATCTCGACTTTCGAGAAATCCGCTTGAGCTTTCGTCGAGTTGGCCGTCAAAGCTATAGCCATGACAGCGTAAATCAAAATAAAACGTTTCAAAGTAGTCTCCTTAAAATGATTGGCGGTAAGCTTATCACTCAACGCTTGTGCCTTTCTTACTCGTCACTACGCGTCCGGATCTTTGAGGACGGCGATATAGGGCAGGTTGCGATAACGCTCGGCGAAATCAAGGCCGTAGCCGACGACGAAGGCATCAGGAATCTTGAAACCCAGATAGTCTATCTCGACCTGTCGCTCGCGCCGCTCGAATTTATCCAGGAGCGCGACGAGTTTGACGCTTTGTGCGCCGCGCGCGCGCAGGTTAGCCATTAGGTAAGAGAGCGTCAACCCCGTATCAACGATGTCCTCGACGACGAGGATGTCGCGCCCCTCAATCGCAACGTCCAGGTCTTTGACGATGCGTACTTCGCCAGAAGTACGCATCGCCGAGCCGTAGCTTGAGATAGCCATAAACTCCAGCCCCAGGCGCAGGTCAATGGCGCGCAGCAGGTCGCTGCCGAAGACGACCGCACCCTTCAAGACCACGATCAGCAAAGGGTTTCGCCCGGCATAATCGCGTGCGATCTCTGCACCCAGCTCACTGATGCGTGTCTGTATCTGTTCGGAAGAGAAAAGCGGTTCGAGATTCGTGTTGTTGAACTCCGATGCGGCGTGCGTGGCGAATGGTGTGGACAAGAAAATATTCTCCAATCAAAATTGATGACGGATCAGGCGCTCAAATTCGTTGCTTGGAAAAATGGCGTTTGAATAACCGATCAATCGAATAAGCATTTGCGCGCGCGACCCCTGGTGCGACATACTATTGAAGCTCTTCCCCAAGGTCAATGTTAAAGCGCTCGGAAGGCCGCAAACATTCCCGTGTCCGGTTTCCTCGGTCAGCCGTAGGAGTCTTCAGCGCCGGGCCACGAACGCGAGAACTTTTCCAAGCACCAGAGGAGTAATTTTGAGATACGCCATTAAATTCACGTGCCTCGTTCTGTTGTTGATCTGCATGGCTGGCCCGGCGCGTAGATGCGCGCTCGCGCAAGGCAGTTCGCCTACAGTGCCGCCCGCCTCAACGCCAGCCGCTGGTGGAAATTCAAAGACAACTGCTCCCGCTGCTCAAACGCCAGTTCCCGCGTCGCTCGATCTTAATGTGCGCGCCTCGGAGAACGCCATAGACGCGAGCATCCCTGATGATCCGGCAGTGGATGCTGCCATCGCTCCATACAGCGCCAAGGTGCGCGAGCTTAACGCGCCGATTGGCAAGCTCGTCGGCGGTCTGAAGAAGAGCGGCATGGGCGGCGGCTCGCTTGGCAACTTTGTTGCTGATGCGCTTCGCAACCGCGCGGAAGCTCGCCTCGGCAAGCCAGTCCTGCTAGCCGTCCTTAATAGCAGCGGCATGCGCAAGAATCAGATTCCCGAAGGCGACCTTAGCACCAGCGACATCTACGAGCTGCTGCCCTTCGAGAACGCCCTCGTCACGCTCGACTTTACGGGCGAACAATTGCGCCGTTTTCTGAATGTCATCGTCGAGCGGCGCGACGCCCAGGCTGGCGCGCAAATTATCTATCGCAATAACAAAGAGCTGAAGAAGAACGAGATCGTGAGCGTCAAGCTGCGCAGTGCGAGCGGCGCTGAAGTGGAGATTGATCCGAAGGCGACTTATACCATCGTGACGATTGATTACCTGGTCAAACGCGGCGGCGACTATAAGGTTTTGCAGGAAGCCGTAAACGTTAAGCCGCTCTCGCTCACGATGCGCGATGCCGTACTCGATTATGTGAAGGCCGAGACGGCTGCTGGGCGAAGCGTCAGGACGATGCTCGACGGACGTTTCCGCTACGATAGAAACACAACGACGACGGAAACGGAGGACGAGCAGCTATGAGTATTAATCGGCGCAAATTCCTTGGAGCATCAGCCGCCGTTACAGCCGGGCTCGCCCTCTCAGCAGACGCACTCTCTATGCTCGCGCCCGCGCGCTCCTTTGCGGCACTCGCACAGCCACTGCTTGAACCCGCCGATGGCGAGACCCTGATTACATTTCTCCACACCAACGATCAGCACTCGCAGATTGATCCGCTTCCGGCCAACGACAGGTATGCGGGCAAGGGCGGCGTCTCTCGCCGCGCCACGCTCGTCAAGCGCATTCGCAAGGAGCAGCCGAACACTCTCGTGCTTGATGCGGGTGACTGTTT
The DNA here is from genome assembly GCA_046714695.1 of Pyrinomonadaceae bacterium. Classification (GTDB taxonomy): domain Bacteria; phylum Acidobacteriota; class Blastocatellia; order Pyrinomonadales; family Pyrinomonadaceae; genus DASQYE01. The sequence goes on along the minus strand of JBKKAL010000206.1, from coordinate 8,266 downwards.
TCAAGGCACGCCGTATTTCAATCTCTACAAGGGTGTGGTCGAGTACAAGGCTATGTCTGCGATTGGCTACGATGTAGTGACGCTCGGCAATCACGATTTCGATAACGGGATCGAAGCGCTCGCTGAAGCGATGAAGTCTGCTAACTTCGAGTTCGTCTCGGCCAACTATGATGTCAGGGGCACTGCTATCGCCAACCGCGTCAAGCCTTACGTCGTGCGCGAGATGGGCGGCGTTCGTATAGGCATCTTCGGTCTGGGCATCAAGCTCGAAGGCTTGAATCCGCCGGAGAGTTTTAAAGGATTAAAATATCTTGACCCTGTGCGGATGGCGCGCGGTGTCACGCGACTGCTGCGCACGCAGGAGAAATGCGCGATGGTCGTCTGCGCATCGCACCTCGGTTATTACCCGCAGCCCAAGGGGGACGATCTGGGCGATTCGCAGGTCGTCGCACAGGTGGACGGCATAGACTTTATCGCCAGCGGCCACACGCATACTTTTATGAAGCAGCCCGTTCTCGCCAAACAACCTTCGGGCAAAGACACTGTTATCTTTCAAGTGGGCAAGAGCGGCATCTATCTCGGTCGCGTGGATTTTACAGTGCGTCGCAATAAGGTTACGGCTTCAGCCGGAAGATTGCTCGATCTACGCGACGCCTCGCTCACATAGGGCGGATCATGGAACCGGGACTCTTTTTATGAACAAGCTAATCAGTAGAAGAAGCGGTGGCGCTCTCGCGGTTGTGCTTCTCGCGCTGCTGACACTCGCATCGCTGGTGCGTCCCGGCTCGCCGCTCGCGACGCCGCCCGCCGAATCCGTGCGCGCCATCAACGCGACGGAGTTACGCATGCACCTTGAGTTTCTCGCTTCTAAGGAACTGGGCGGGCGCTATACCATGAGCCCCGGCATACAGATCGCGGCGCGCTATCTCGCTTCAAGGCTCGCCTCCTACGGCTTTCGCGGGGCCGGCGAGGGAGGCTCGTTTATGCAGCCCATCAACCTCGTCGCGACTCGCCCGGTTCCCGCCCGGACTACGCTCGCGCTCCGATTAAAGGGACAGAAAACAGATTATTCCTACGGAGACTTTATTACCAGTGCGACCGCGAGCGGCTCGGCTGAAGGCCAGCTCGTCTTCGTCGGCTACGGCATCTCTTCGACTGCGCAGAAGCATGACGATTATCGTGGGCTCGACGTAAAGAACAAGATAGTCGTCATCGCGCCGGGCACACCCAAAGGAATTGATTCGTCCAGAGTGAACGAGGCGGAAGAGCAGGAGGGCGCGGCCATCAAGCACGGCGCGGCAGGGGTTCTATTTCTTCCGCCATCGTACCGGGCGGCGGACATGAGAAAACCCGGCTACAGGGAGCGAGCGATGAATCGCGAACGCGTCAAACTGACGGCTAAACCTGGGCCGCAGATTCCAAACTTTACGCTCACGCCGAAGATCGCCGATCAACTGCTGTCGCCGCTCGGCGTGACGCTCGACCAGATGCTTGTAACAGCCGACGCGGGAGGCGCGCTTGAGCCCCGCGCGCTCGACACCTCTTCGGCGAGTCTCACCATAACGCTGGAGGAGACCGGGGCCGTCACGCAGAACGTCGTCGGCATACTCGAAGGCGCAGACCCCAAACTCAAGAATGAATATGTGGCCCTGAGCGCCCACTACGATCATCTCAAAACGAGCGCGAGCGGAGAGATTTATCCCGGCGCGGACGATGACGGCTCGGGCACGGCGGCGGTACTCAACATCGCGCGCGCCTTCTCTTTGCAGAGACCCGCGCGCTCCGTGTTCGTCATCTTTCACACGGCTGAGGAACTGGGCCTGCTCGGCTCGGAGTACAACGCGGATGTCGCGCCCGTCGTGCCGCTCGCGCAGGTCGTCGTTAATCTCAACATAGATATGATCGGCCGCTCGAAGCCAGCGGGCGACAACGACCCAGCCAATATCGAGTTGTCCGATGCCAATACGATCTACCTCATCGGCGCAGACCGCATTAGCCGTGAATTGCATAGCATCAGCGAGCAGACCAACACGGAGTTCGAGAAGCTGCGCATTGACTACAGGTATAACGACCCGAATCATCCCGCCCTGTATTACTTTCGCTCCGATCACTGGAACTACGCCAAGCACGACATCCCTATCATCTTCTATTTCGACGGCGTCCATGCGGACTATCATCAACCGTCGGATACCGTGGACAAGATTGATTTCGAGAAGATGACTCGCGTCGCGCGGCTCGTCTTCCAAACAGGCTGGCGCATCGCCAACCTCGATCACCGTTTGATAAAAGGATAATGACAGACGATCAATCAACACGTGACCGCGTGCGCGCGCTCGTTCGTGACGTGCTCAATAATGCGCTCCCGGCCGAAGACGAAGCGTCTGGCCCTACTATTACGACTAATGCTCCGGCATCGCCTGCGTCGCCACCGAGTCGTTTTATCCAGACTGCTCCGGTTAAGGCTGCCGCTACGGCGACGGAAGGCGTGCCGGAGTTCACGCGCGATGAATCGTCCAAAATGGTGATTACGGAGGATGACGTACATGGCCTCGAAGAAGGCGCGCGCCTGCGTATCGCGGAGGGGGCGCGACTGACGCCGTTGGCCGCAGACATTGTGCGCGAGCGGCGTATAGAGCTTGTGCGCCGCCAGCCTCGTCGCGGCTCCAACAAGAGCCGCGTGGTTGCCCTGGGCGCAGACCATGGCGGCTACAAGATGAAGGAGGAGCTGAAAGGCTTGCTTGCGGAGTTGAATCATACGGTTCGCGATTACGGGACGAACTCCGAAGACGCCGTTGATTACCCGGACTTCGCGCATGCGGTGGCGCGCGCCGTATCGGACGGCGTCGCGGATGTCGGCATCATCATTGACGGCGCGGGCGTCGGGGCGTGTATGACGGCCAACAAAGTGCCCGGCGTGCGCGCCGCCGCCTGTTACTCAGTCGCCGTGGCGAAAAACTCGCGCGAGCACAACGACGCCAACGTCCTTACGCTCGGCAGCCTTACGATCACGAGCGCCGAGATGCGCGAGATCGCGAGCGCCTGGCTCTCGACAGAGATCACAGAAGACCGCCACCGTAAGCGCGTAGCCAAGATCGTAGCGATTGAGCGACAGTACAGATAGAAATATCTGTAGTCTGGAGGTGTATGAGATGAAGATTTTCGTTAGTTGGTCTGGAGAATTAAGTCATACAATAGCACTTGCCCTTAAAGACTGGTTTCCGAATGTAATGCAAAGTATAGAGCTATATGTGTCTTCTGAAGATATTGATAAGGGAACTCGCTGGTTCACAGATATTGGAAGTGAACTTGAAGATGCTAAGTTCGGAATAGTTTGCTTAACGCGAGAAAATATGAATGCTCCTTGGATATTATTCGAATCTGGCGCTATATCAAAAAGTATAAATCAATCACGTGTTACTCCATTGCTAATAAATCTATCTGCGTCAGATTTAGAGGGGCCACTTGTCCAATTTCAAGCTACAACAATAACAGAGCATGATATGAGGAGGTTAGTTAAGACAGTCAACAATAGCCTAGGTGATCTAAGCCTTAAAGATTCGCAATTAGATAGAGCTTTTAATAAATGGTGGCCCGATTTACAGCAAAGCTTAAAGCAGGCAATAGAAGCAATAGGAGACACCGATAAAAAAGATGAGGGACGGCCAGAGCGTCAAATATTGGAAGAAGTATTACAACTAACTCGCTCAATTGCTAGATCCATTTCAAATTCAAGAGCAAAGCAAAGGAAAAATACTTCCAAGGCTCTTATCGAACAGATAAAGGTTGCTTTAGAAAAGCGTCGGCGAATGTTTCTTGTAATAGCACTTGAAGGTGCGCGCAATGTAAGGGTTGAGGAAGATGAACTATACATTGAGTTTTCACCTGAAGCTAAGCATTTGCGTGATAATCTTGCGAAGCCTGAAAGCATTAAGCTGCTGCGCGAAGTATGCCGCGAAGTGATGGGGCGGGATATAGGGGTTAGAATCGAAATTCAGGAACAAGAAGGTATAACTGGAAGTGTTGAGGAATTACTTGAGGATGATCTTAATAAGCAGCAATTACGTGAAATGGCTGAAGGGCATCCAGCTGTTCGAGAATTGTTAGATACTTTTCGAGGTGAAGTGATTAACGTACGCAGAATTGATAATGAAGAGTAAAACATAACTATTATCAATAAGTATTTTCTGGAAGTAGGGATATTCACGTATATGTCATTTACACACAACGGCGACCTTGAACACCTCGTCGAGCAGATTACGGATGTAATCGTCGCGCGTCTCAATGGCGAGGCGGATAATCAGGCGGCGATGTGCGGGTGCACGTCTGCGTGCTTTAATCGCTGCCCGGAGCGTATACACAGAGTGGTGGATGCGGGCGCGGCGCGTATCGGGCTGATCTTAGGCGAGACGGCTGGCGCAGGGGATTGGGCCAGCCTGATTGATCACACGCTCCTCAAACCCGAAGCGACAGAGGATGACATACGCCGTTTATGTGAGGAGGCCGCGCGTTTTCATTTCGCCTCCGTCTGTGTCAATCCGACGTGGGTGCGGCCTGCGGCCTGTCACCTGCACGGGACAGGCGTGCCGGTTTGTACTGTGATCGGTTTTCCGTTGGGCGCGACGCTGCCGGACGTCAAGGCTTACGAAGCGCGGCGCGCGATCTATGACGGCGCGCGGGAAGTGGATATGGTGATTAACATCGGCGCGCTCAAGAGCAATGATGATTGCGCCGTCGAGCACGACATACGCTCTGTCGTAGAGGTCGCGCACGAGACGGGTGTGACTTGTAAGGTGATAATCGAGACAGCGCTTTTGACAGACGAGGAGAAGGTGAGGGCGTGTCTGGCGGCAAAGCGTGCGGGCGCTGATTTCGTCAAAACCTCGACCGGATTCTCGAAGGGCGGCGCGACCGTGGCCGACATCGCGCTCATGCGCCGGACGGTCGGTGCGGAGTTGGGCGTTAAGGCTTCGGGCGGCGTCAAAGGGCTGGATGATGCGCGACGGTTGGTCGAAGCGGGCGCGACCCGCATCGGCGCGAGCGTCGGCGTCAAGATCGCGCAGGAGGCCGCAGGCGTCAAAACCAACGGCGCGACTGCCGCCTATTAGAATTTTGAATTTTGGATTGGCGGGCTGCGGAGCTTGAAAACTGGACTCCAAAATTCAAGATAGATGAGGCGTTAATCTAAAATCTAAAAATTCAAAATTACCCGAATGGTGATCGAATAATGGCAGCAAAGAATGTGCTGGCGGTGATTCTAGGTGGAGGCGTGGGCACGCGGCTTTTTCCGCTGACGCATCAACGCTCGAAACCCGCCGTGCCGTTGGGCGGCAAATATCGGCTGGTTGATATACCGATCTCGAATTGCATCAACTCGGACGTTATCAAAATCTTTGTGCTGACGCAGTACAACTCCGCTTCGCTCAATCGTCACATCGCGCAGACCTATCGCTTTTCGTCATTCGCCGACGCCTTCGTCGAAATTCTGGCTGCCGAACAGACGCCGGAGAATCGTCAATGGTTTCAGGGGACGGCGGATGCCGTCCGGCAGGTGATGCCGCACATCAGCGACTGGGGCATAGATACGCTGTTAATCCTCTCCGGCGATCATCTTTACCGGATGGACTATCGCAAGTTTCTCGCGCGCCATTACGAGACGGATGCCGACGTGACGATCTCCGTCATCCCGATCAAGCCGCATGCGGCCGAAGAGTTCGGCCTGCTCAAAACTGATGCCACGGGACGGATCACGGAGTTTAGCGAAAAGCCTAAGGGCGCTGCGCTCGAAGCGATGAGGGTCAATACGGCGGAACTCGGACTTAATGCGGCTGAGGCCGAGGCGCGGCCCTTTCTGGCTTCGATGGGAATATACGTCTTCAAGTATGACCGCTTAGAAAAGATTCTGGCGCAGGATACTTCGTGGGTGGACTTCGGGCGCGAGGTCATCCCCGCGATGCTCCCCAACAGTAACGTGCAGGCGTTCCTCTTTGATGATTACTGGGAGGACATCGGAACGATCAACGCTTTCTACGAAGCCAACCTCGATATGACAGCGCCGATTCCGAAGTTCAATTTCTTCGACGCCAGCGCACCCGTGCTTACACGCGCACGCTATCTTCCTCCCTCAAAAATACACGATTCCGAGATACGCGATTCGTTCGTTAGCGAAGGCAGCATCATCAGCGGCGCGAAGATCTCCAAATCGGTCGTCGGCCTGCGCAGTCGTATTGATTCGGGCACGATCATCGAAGCGACGATCATGATGGGCGCGGATTATTACCAGACTATCGAACACATGCGGACGGACATCGCTTCCGGCATCCCGCGTATAGGTATTGGCCGTGGCACTGTTATTCGCCGGGCCATCATAGACAAGAATGCGCGCATCGGAGAGGGCGTGCGGCTCATCAACGAGAGTGGAGTAGAGCACGCCGACGGCGACGAGGGCAATTACTACATACGCGACCGCATCATCATCGTGCCCAAAAACGCGACGATCAAAAGCGGCACAGTGGTTTAAGCAAGAGAGCCGGTGCGGTTAAAAGAGAATTGCCTGCGTCTTCAATCAGGAGACGCAGGCGATTCTCTTATCTGAAGGCGAGTTCGTCAGTTTGACGAAACGAGAGGATTTCTCCGTAATACAGGTCTTTGCGGTTGCTGCGCATCATCCTGCGCCGTTGCCGAGCCCGAAGCGCCTGTCGAGATGTAGCTATCGCGCGCGCGCACGATCAAACCAGGGCGATTAACGCGCACCCTGATCTGCCTGCGCTGGCCGGCCTGAGCCCCCGTCTTCGGGTAATAACCCAGACTGTATTGACGACGCAATTCCTCTGCGATCAGCGCGAATGATTGAGAGATGTTATAGACGCTGTCGGCTCGATAGCCGCGCGCGCCCGTCTTCTCCGCAAGGTCACGCAGGTAAGAATTAGCGCGCTCGTAGTCACTACGGCTCGTTCCCACACCGCCGCCACCGCCGCCGCCGCGACCGATAGTTGCACCGCCGTTACCCAGAATGCCGATGAGAATATCTATCGCCGTACTTCCGGAGCCGCGCCGCGAGCCGGGCCATCCGCCGCCGCCACCACCGCCGCCAGCCTGCATATCCTGATAAGTATCGTACTGCACGGGATAGATCAGCGCGTCGAGTTCTTCCGCATCGCGTATGGTGCTCTGGTAGCTGGCACGTTTGCTCGTCGTATCAACTCCATCGGTAAAGAGAACGATGGCCTTGCGACCCTGTATGCGATTGAAGCGCTGGTTGATGATCATATCAACCGTATCATAAAGCTTTGTGCCGTCGCCCGGACGAGCGCGACGAATCGCATTGCGCAGGGCATTGCGATCACTCGTCGGCTCGGCCAATACTTTAATGTCATCGTTGAAGGAAACGACCATCACGCGATCATCGGCGCGTAGTTGGTCAACAAAGGCCAGCGCAGCATCCTGTATCTCATCAATCTTGAAGCGAGTAGAGCCGCTCGTGTCTATCACGAGCGCCACCGTGAAAGGCTTTTCGACTGAGGCGAAGTAAGCGACCTGCTGCTCAACATTATCCTCGAAGATACGAAAGTCGCCCTGGCGAAGGTCCGGCGCGTATTTTCCAGCGCGATCCATCACGCTGACCGGGACGGTGACGAGCGTCGTACTGACCCGCAACACGTCGCCCTCGCCGACCTCCTCCTCCTCATTAACGCTTGCCGGGGCTGAAGTCTGCGACGGGCTTGAAGGTGTGTTGCTCGTCGTTGCGCCGCCAAGCACGGGCGGGCGCGACGGGGTGGCCGGAGCGGGCGAACTCGTCGGCGGGGTCGCGCTTGTGGTTTGACCCACGCGGCGCGCGCGCGTCTGCGTCTTTCCAACCCCTGCGTAAACGACGAAAAGGGAGAGGAGCAGCAAGAAGGTCGTGATCTTTCTCATGTTTTGTAAGCTCCTATGCAGGTAACGCCGTCGCCCATGACAGCATTCGAAACACTTTGATGCGCACCACGGAAAATGGATGCATCTCTTTTACGAGGGCAGGTTGAGCGTAAGAGGGGAGAATCGAACCTCGACGAACAGAAGCATAATACCAGTGCCGGGCCGCAGGCAAGCTCCCGTATCATCTAAGAAGCGCTGGTCATGATCTAATTAAAGATAAAAGGGAATGTGCCCCACGTCTGGCCGCGATGCTGCGGGCGAAAACCGAAGAGGACGACGCGGCCACGACCCAAGGGGACTTCGGCGAACGCGACCTTGCCCGCGATGCGGCCTTCGCCGAGCAGCCAGCCAGAAC
>JBKKAL010000205.1:0-33959 GCA_046714695.1 Pyrinomonadaceae bacterium | reverse complement strand
ATCCAGACCTTTGCCACGCCGTCCGTGAAATCCAGCGCCTTATCAAATTGTGTTGGAATGACGAGCGCGCCCGTCTTGTCCACGAATCCGTACTTGCCTCCGACTTTAACGAGGGCGAGTCCTTCGGAGAAAACCTGCGACCAATCGAACTGCGGTTTGATGACGACCTCGGCCTTCTTATTAATAAAGCCGAACTTGTTATCAACGATGATTGTCGCCAGCCCGTCAGAGAAAGTTCCGGCATAGTAGAAGCGCGGCTCGATGACTATTTTTCCGGCCTTGTTGATGTAGCCGTATTTCTGGCCCACCTTAACGTTTGCCATCCCTTCGGAAAAATAAAAGGCGTTAAAGAATTGCGGACGGATGACTACTTTACCTTTACGATCTATAAAGCCATGTTTGTTGTCCACGACGATGAGGGCTAGGCCGTCGTGGAATTTGAATGCCTTATCATACTGCGGACGGATTACGATCCTCCCGCTTCTGTCAACGTAGCCGTACTTGCGATCAATCATCACTACGGCGAGGCCGCCTTCGAAGCTTTCGACGGCGTCGAACTGAGGAGCGATGACCAGCTTGCCCTCCTTGTCTATAAAGCCGCGCCGTGGATTGGGCCCACTCGTCTGCACGGAGGCTAACCCTTCGGAGAAGCGGCCCGCGAAGTCAACCTGCTGAAGATCAATCAAAACCTTTCCCGTCTGGTCTATGACGGAACGCTTGTTGCCCACGCGCGCATAAGCGAGTCCCTCTGAAAAATCCCAGGCATCGTCGTACTGCGGTTGGATGACGACCGCGCCTTTGCGATCAATGTATCCCCACTTGCCGTTCTGCCGCACGGGCAGGAGCGCGCCCGTCTCTCTCTGCTGATCCTGAGCCGGGCATGGAAGGACGAGCGCGACGAGGCAGAGAAATAACGGGACGAACACGTTTTTCATTATCTGTGTCATCTCGAAAGACGAAAAGAAACGAGGATTTCAGTTGAAGCGCTTAGGCGTAAGGGCGCGCAGTGGCGGTTTTGCCTCCGCCGGCGCACGCCGCCCGTAGCTGATCATGTTGGCGAACATACGATACCCGCCGGGAACGCCTGCACGCAATTGACGATACCAGACCATGCTCGTGTAGATGTAGCGCCCGCGCCCGTAATCGGCGATCAGCAGACCGCCGCGAAGAGGCGGCTCGCCCGTATCGTTCATCGTGAGCGGCGCGCTGTAATGCGCCGTGTCCCACTCCTTCGGATAATAAAGGCCGCGCTCCTGAACCCATCCACGAAAATCGTCCGCGCCAATCCGGTTGGGCCAGTGAAGCAGCGCGTGCTGCGGATCTGTGATAGTGACGATCGCGTTTTCGTCCGTCACGCGAGAGTTTCCGAGCGTGAGTGGGTAGGGTGCAAGCTGCGCACGCTCGGCTCGCGGGTCAGGGTTCCACTCGTTCGTTTTATGATAGAAGACGACGAGCGTTCCCCCTGCGCGCACGTAATCCAGCAGGCGCGCGTTCGAGCTGATAAGCTCAGGGTGAGCCTGGTAGCCGCGATTATCTATGATGATCGTATCGAAGGAAGCGAGGTCGCCCTTTAATACATTATCAATTTTTAGCTCGCGACTTTCGACGGCGAGCGCCGTGAGCGCGTCTCTGAGCGACTCGTCATAACTCGGCACGTAGCCGACGCGAAGACCGGGTGCGACCTGCGCATCGCTATAGATAACCGGCACATCCCGTTGGGCCACCACGTCCGTCGAATTGTCTAGATGGAGCTTGATCTGTAAGGTGTCCAAGCGTGGGCGCGCGATGCGTCGCTCGCCCCGCCTATCCACAGGGATAACGTTGGACTTGAACACAACCTCTCGCGTCTCCTTTGGCCCGAGCATGACTCTTGGGCCAGCTTCGGTGATGCTGTTGGCCGGACTCGTAATTACGATCTTTCCTTTAAACGGCGTGCTTCGGTGGCTCGTCAGCCGGAGCTTGAAATTCATCTCTCGATTGAGAGTCGCAGGCGTCCAGACGTAAGGCGAAGGAGAAACACTCACGATCTCGACTGCCGGGGCAACGTCAAGACGCGTGGCGGCCGCGACGGGAAAGCGCACGCCGCCTTCCTCTACATACACGCGCACGCCGAACTGGTGGCCGAAGATAAGACCGTCATAGAGATGTGATGCATGCGGAACGCTCAAAGTCGCGTCGCGCGGGACAAAGCGGCTGGCTATCAGATTGAGGGTCGCACCCGGCGCGAGCGTCTTTGGAGTTTCGATTTTGCTCTCGTTCCGCAGATCCTGAAAATCTATCTCGACGATACGCGCCTCTCGCTCCCCCTGATTCGTAATACTCCATGAGAACGAGGTCGTTGTGTCGGGCACAAGCACATCTTCGCGCGGCGCAAGCGTCACACGAACTCCGCTCGCCAGCGCGAGAGCGCGATCCATCCGCTCGTTCATCAGACGCAGGCGCGCCGCGTCGCTCTCTCGTCCCGCAGAAGAGAATAGACCGCCTTTGCGCGCCGCGATAAGCGCAGCGAACACGCCCTCTGCCTTGCGCCCGTTCGCCACATAGAGTGGCAAAAATGCTTTGGCCGCAAGCGGCATGAGCTGTTCGGCCATATCAGCCGGCAAAGACATTCCGCCGAGAAGCGACGGCGTATTGACGGGAAGAGGCGCGCTCGTTTTTGCCGCGAGCATCAGGCGATAACGCCTCACGGGTGCGCCGGCGGCGGGGACGGCTTTGGGCCAGGGGCCTTGCGAGGCGTGCTGTTGGAGCGCGCGCAGAGACTGTTCCGCGTAGGTGAGCCCGCGCACACTATCGCGCTCGTTCGGGTCAATGGAGACGATCCCGCGATTTCGCTCGGCCTCCTCTTCAGCAGTTCTGCTTCCCGCCGCTGCTGCTCCGCCTTCAAAACCTGCGCGCACGAAGAGTCTCTGCACCTGCCATGTGCTCAACCCGCCCGCGCGCAACTGTTCTGGAAAGCGATTGGGATTGGCCGCCGCATCGAAGGCTTCGAGGACGAGACGGCCCGTCGCCTGATGATGACCGTGGCCGCTCGTTGTGTCGTGGTTGGTGATAATTACGTCCGGACGAAGCGTGCGAATCTGTAAGACCATCCGGCCTAGCGCCTTGTCGTGTCCCCAGACCTTGAGCGCTTCGTCCGCCGATTTAGAAAAGCCGAAGTCCGGCAAACCCAGAAAGTAAGGCTCTGAGCCTTGAACCCGCGACGCTTTTAAAGTCTCGCGCGCGCGTATCGCGCCCAGTTCTTCGTAAAGGTCAGGGCCAATAGCATTCTGCCCGCCCTCGCCGTAAGTGGAAAAGAGCGTCACAGTATGTACGCCGTAACCGCGCCTGAGCAGCGTCAGCGTCGCGCCGTCCTCGTCATCAGGATGAGCGGCGACGCACATCACCGTCCAGGGATTCGTCAGATCGAGAAGAGCCTGATAAAGAGCGATGTTCGCGGGCTCATCATTCTCGGAACGCTCCGCACCTTGCGTCCTCGCCTGTGAGCTGGCGACCGTTATCAAAAGCAGCGCCAATGTCAGAAGGCTTCGCATCCCGCGAAGCGCCAAAGCATGTTTGAAGAGATTTATGATGCGCACTCTAACTCCACACAGAGGTTAAAAGGTTTGCCCGGCAGGCCCGTCTTTATACGCGCGCCTCAGGCCGCAATTGAAAAACGCCATCGGAAAATATCTTTACCCGTCACGCTCAGTATACTCGCGAGATTCAGGTTAAATATACAATCCAGCCCGAAAAAGCTGTACCCTCCTGCGTTCAACATGAAAAGGGGAGCGGCTCGATAAGCCGGGCTTTGGTAAATAAGAGCAAAAGTAACACGACTATGCCAGCAACTGATGCTCGTCCGAGTCATTCGGCACGGGTGTCAGTGCTGCACCGGAATTGAAAGTAAAATAAGGCGTCCGTTCAGGGTATCTATTTCCAGTTGTGCGTTTAGCTTGTTTTAATGAAACCATCTCAACAAAATTACGTGTAATGAAGTGAGTTCGATGTCGGCACAATCTAAAAGGACGTTATGAAAAATCGCTTCATCCGTTTATCAGTTTATCTTTGGTTTGTTCTCTTCGTTCTGGTTTTTTCTCCACATACATACTGTCAGACGGCACAAACCGATAAGGCGCTTATTGTCAATTCACAAATGCGGAAAAGGCTGGTTGACAAAATCATCCGCGAGCTGCAAGCCAAGTACATCGCGCCGGAAAAGGTTAAAGAAATAGCATCTTACCTCAGCGCAAAACTTCAAAGCGGAGCATACGACAAAATCGAGGATGCTAAGCAGCTTGCGGTGGCTTTGACGCAGGACATACGAACCGCCAGCAGGGATTTGCATTTACTGGTTGCCTATGACCCTGTTTTGGAGCGCGCGTTGATGGCTGCGCCGCCGACGCCGAGCGTAGATTTAAAAGAGCTTCCGCCAAGTGCAGAACGTCTCGCCGAACTGCGGCAATCCAATTATGATTTTCGCAAAGTCGAGATAATGCGCGCCAACGTCGGTTATCTGGATTTGAGAAGTTTCGTTGACTTGAGCTATTCCAAAGAAACGGCCGTCGCCGCGATGAATTTTCTTGCCAACACGGATGCCATCATTATTGATTTACGCAAAAATCCCGGCGGCTTTATCAATCTGGAAATCTTCCTCGCCAGCTATTTTTACGGCGTTGAGCCTGTGGAATTACTATCACGCTATCACCGGGAGGGTGAAGTTACCGTAAAAGATTGGAGTCTGCGTGAGGTTCCGGGAAAAAGAGTTCCGCACGTTGATCTGTATATTTTAACGAGCCACGACACGGGTTCTGCCGGTGAAGGCTTTTCATTTATTTTGCAACAGCGAAAGCGTGCGAAGATAATCGGCGAAAAAACTTCCGGCGCCGGTTACGGCAACAAGGAAACGCCGCTTGGAAACGGATTCGTTTTTTTTATCTCCGTTTTTCGTCAATTCGACCCGCGCACAGGGCGCGGCTGGCAAGACGTAGGTGTTGAACCCGATATAATTGTCCCGGCTGAACAGGCTTTAAGCGCAGCACATCTGGAAGCGGTAAAAAATCTTGCCGCTAAAGCAACCGATGAACGTAAAAAACAACAACTGAGCTGGCTGGCTCCGTTACTGGAACTTGAGGCGAACGGGGCTAAACAAGTCCCGCAAACGCTTTTGGAAAAGTACGCGGGGAAATACACTCAAATAATGGTTACCCTAGAGCAGGGGCAGCTCTATTTTACAGGCGCGAGCGGCGTGAAGCGTAAATTATTGGCGCTCGCGGATGACCGTTTTCTTATCGAAGATGCTTCCGTCCCACCGGAAAATCAAGCCCGCCTTCGGTTCGTCAGAAACGCGGAAGGAGTCGTCATCGAATTGCAATTAATGGTGGCGGACGGACGCGCCTTCCCGCGAGCCAGAGAGGGGAAATAATTCTGAAGGCCGGGTAATATGTTTTGTCATAACGGCGCGTTTCTGAAGCTCCCTGATCATCAAAATTCTGCTGATTTCTCCCTGGACGTGTTATAGTCACCCGCTCGTTTTACCCGGATAAAAAATGTGAAAGCAGGAACGCATATGAACCCCCAGACGAAACGCAATACGCTCCTGGCGCTCACGCTGCTGATCGGTTTTGTACTGGCATGCAACGCAAGCGTCGGTGATGAGACGGATAAAGCAAACAGCCTGGTCGCCGAAGCCAACACGGCGATTGATGCGGGCAATAAGGCGGCCATCGAAGCCGGTAAAAAGAACGACAAAATATTCGATGAGATCAAGGACGACTCTTTCGCGGAGGATAAGGAACGCCTGAAGGCAACCGTGAAGGAGGCCGTTGACGGCTTTACTCAGGGCGCGGAGAAGTTCCGCGAGGCGGCCAAGAAATTTGAAGAGGCCAGCAAGCTCAAGGTCAACGATAAGTTCAAAGAGTATCTCCAACTTAAATCTCAGGAGTTCAATAAGAACGCCGAGCAGATGGAAGCGGCCCGTGCGATGCCGCAAGCCGTCCTTGATAGCGACGATGGCGATGCGCTCAGGCAAAAGATCAAAGATAACAAGGTGCGCTACGACATATTGGAAAAAGAGGCCAAGGAGTTGTCCAACAGGGCGGAGAAAGTACGGGCTGAAAATAAAGACAAGTTCCAGGGCAATAGCGCCAATAAATAGATGCCGGGGAGTAAGAGTGCGCTGAAGGATGAACTGCCAAAAGGCGCATTGAGTTCAGCATCCTGCATCTCAACTAAGGGTGAGCGGAGCGTTCGAGCCGTGCCGCGATGATCATGCTGGCGGCGATCATCAGGATAAGCAGCACGCCGTAAGCGGCTGCCGTTCCCAGATTAAAATCGCGCAGCTCACCAGCAATGGCAATCGAGATGGGGCGGTTGCGCGGCACGAAGACCAGAACGCTGGCCACGTATTCGCCGAGCGCGATGACGAATGCGAGCAACGTCCCGGCGACCGCCCCGGGCCAGACCAGCGGCAGACGCACGCGCAGGAATCTGCGCCACCAGTTTGCGCCGAGGCTGCCCGCAGCCTCTTCCAGCGCCGGGTCCATCTGCTCCGTGCTCGCCTGGACGGCGCGCACTACGAGCGGCATGAAACGCAAAAAGTAGATGACGGGCAGAATCCAGAAGGTTCCGACCAGCACGAACGAGCCGGTCAGAGGGTTGGGCCCACCGTAGGCTTCGGCGATGGCGACCGCCAAGACCGTGCCGGGCAATGCCCAGGGAATCAGTATCAACAGCGAGATTGCGCGTCTCCACTTACTTTCTCGCTTACCTATCACAACGGCCGTCGCGCAGAAACTCCAGAGTAGCGCCATGATCGCCGCCAGTCCGCTCATCAACAAACTATTAGTAATAACTTCCAACCTATCCTGCTCGGCAAAGATACGCCCGTAGTTGGAGAGCGTGTAGGCCGGGGGCAACGTCTGCGTCGTCCACAGCCCGTCGCGCGCGAAACTGACCAGCACCAGCGTCGCCACAGGCAGCGTCAGTATAATAGTAAAGATCGTGCCGCTGGTGACGGCGAGGAAGCGCGCTCTACCCGATGTTAACGCGGCGCGTCTCTTCGGCGCTCCCTTCATGGCGGCAGCGGCAAAGCGGCGCGTCCCCTCGTAACGCTGAAAGAATATCAACGCGCACAGCGAGATTGCAGCGAGCAGCACCGTTTCGCTTAAGGCCGTCGCCATGTCGCCGCGTTGCCGCGCGCTGTAAATCTCCAGCGTCAGGGGCCGCACATCGCCGCCGAACAGAAGCGGCGCGCTGAACGATGCCATCGAGGTCATAAAGGTCAGGAGCGCGGCGGCGATCAGCGAGGGCGCGAGCTGCGGCAGCAGCACGCGGAAAAGAACTCTTGCGGGGCGGGCACCAAGACTGCGCGCCGCTTCCGCCAACCCCGCATCAATACGCCGCAGTCCCGCCCCCGTCAGTATGTAAAAGAACGGGTACATCGTATAGGTGTGAAAAAGAAGCAGCGCCGTCCACCCGCGCAATGACCAGGGCGCTTGTTTCAGATTGAAGGCCCACTGCGCGACGCGCGCAAGAATCCCCGACTCGCCGCAGAGAAAAATAAAGGCAACCGTGCCCACCAGCGGCGGTAAGACCAGAGGCAACGCCGCGAGCGTCGCAAACAGCCTGCGAGCCGGAAACGCATATCGCTCGAAGAGAAAAGCCAGAGGGATGCCGATGAGCGCACACAACAGGACGGTCAAAACGGAAAGACCAATGCTCGCGGCGGCCGCTTCCAGTACGGCGCGCCGCAAAAAAATCCCCGTCAACCCACCCGTCCCAGCGCCTCCACCCTGTTCCAACGTCGCGATGATGATGTGGAAATTCGGATAAATGACCCCGTACAGCAGCACGACCCCGACGATCAAGTAAGGGATGATGGATAAGGGATGAGGGATGGAAGCGAGCTTATTCAGGTTGAATGATTTCTTATTCATCCCTCATCCTTGCTTTTCATCCTGCGTCCCTAGAATGCTGATGCGGTCGGGAGGCAGCCGCACGATGCAGAGATCACCCACGGAAAGAGCATCAAGCTCAAGTACGAGCGCTTCTAAGGCGAGCCCGTCGGAATCGAGTTTGACGGTTGTCGTTGCGCCGGAGAAATTGATGGCGCGTACCCTGGCGCTGAGGATGTTTGAGCCCACTACTACTACTTCTTGCGCCACATCCTCGCCGGTCGCTTTGCGTATCGAGAGGTGTTCCGGGCGAATAGCGAGGGTACAGTTTTTGTTGATCGGCGCAAGATCGCTACTGCGCTGCACGGGAACCATAAGGGAATGGCCTCCGTCAATGGTAAAGAATCGCGCGGGCGTCTCGTTGCCTGCACTCAGGCGACGCGCCGTGATGAGGTTGTTGCGCCCCAGAAAGCGTGCGACGAAAATCTCTGTGGGCCGCTCATACAACTCTCGCGGCGAGCCCGTCTGCATAATCCGGCCTTCATTCATCAAGCTTATGCGATCACACAGCGCAAATGCTTCCTCCTGATCATGCGTCACATAAAGGGCCGTCAGCCCTAGTCGCAATACCAGCTCGCGCAGCTCTGCGCGCGTCTCTTCGCGCAGCGAGACATCCAGATTCGAGAGCGGCTCGTCGAATAGCAGTAGCGCGGGCTCGATAGCGATGGCGCGCGCAATCGCCACGCGTTGTTGCTGCCCGCCTGATAACTCGTCAACCCGCCTGCCCTCGTAACCGGGAAGCTGAACCAGCGCCAGCGCGTTCTCGACTTGCTTGGCTACCTCTGATCTCTCTCGGCGGCGCGCGCGCAGGCCGAAGGCAACGTTCTCGAAAACATTGAGGTGAGGGAAGAGGGCGTAGTTTTGAAAGACCATCCCGAAGCCACGTCGCTCCGGCGCGTAGGTCGTGATGTCTGCGCCGTCCAGGTCAATCCGGCCTGTGTCTGGCTGCTCCAGACCGGCGATCATCCGTAGCGTCGTCGTTTTACCGCAACCCGAAGGGCCAAGCAGCCCGAAGAATTCCCCGCGCTCGACGAGAAGCGAAAGGTCTCGGACGGCGTGTGCCGCACCAAAACGCTTTGAGATGTTCTGGAGAGAGAGAAACAAAATGACTCCGCGCGGATTTACTCAAGACACGGTTTGTTGGCCGCTGAGTCGGCGGCGCGGCGCGCCTCCTCGTTGGCTGTGGCGCTTGGGCCAATCTTATCCGTGACGCAGGTTTTCCCCGGAGTGATCTTGGCGACCGCCAGGTATGAGGTCTTCTTTTCCGGGGCTTCAGGATTCTCATTCGCGTTGACGCGAACGATAAGCGCGATGGGAATGGTCTTGCCGTTCATCTTCTGAACGCGCCATTCCGCCTTGTCGCCGAGACTGGAAAAGGCGCTGGTAATCACGCCCCAGTAGTTCAGATCAGACTTCTTTCCATTGGGCGCGATGACCGTAATGTTCATCCGTAAATCACCTTCCGCGATTTCGAGCCGATAGCCTGCAACGCCCGGGCATCTCCACACAGAATCGCCGGTCTCCGGGTAATTTTTGATCGTCTTGCAACCTTTCCCGGACGTACCCGTGTACATGCTCGTGATTGGAGCAGAAGCACTACGCGGCAGTGCGGCCATCTGGTAAAGGGTTGCTCCGGCAAGGATGAGCGGAACGGCGAACAGTGTTTGTAGTTTGAGTCTCATAGGTTTTCCTTCCTCTCTGTCTTCAGTCGTGGCCTACATATTTTGAGCGGCCCGCCGTCGCTTTTCAAGTAGGACATGACGGCGCGCTCCTCTTTCTTCTTACTGCTTCGTGCTTCGCCCGCGTATCTCCGTATCCCAGTACCGCAGCCATTCGTTGCCCTCCCTGCGCAGCAAGTCCCAATCAAGAGGCATGCGCGTAAAGGGCTCGTTCATCCAGGCAGGCAGTTGGGCGGGATCCATGTCCGTGCGCACGGGCATACGGGAATAAGTCTTGGCCGCATAACTGAGGCTCTCCGTCGTGGTAACGAATTCGTAGAAACGGCGCGCCTCTTCCTCATGGGGCGCACCGCGCACGATGGCGATGCCGTCCGTAATGACGGGCGTGCCGCTCGAAGGTATGACGTAGGCGAGCGGCAGGTTCTTCTGTTCGCGGAAAATGTGAACGTCGGGCATGTTCCAGAGGCTAATAAGCCCTTCGCGCCGCGCCAGCTTTTGCATCAGCAGCGTGCCGTCAGCCGTGTATTCATGAACATTGGCGTCGAGGCGGCGCAGCCAATCGTAACCGCCCGCAGGCGAATTCGTCTCGCGATGGAAGCGCCAGATCATCGCGCCGAAGATCGCCCGCATCGAGTCCGAAGGATTCGGATTGCGTATCAAGACCTTGTCGCGCCAGCGTGGATCGAGCACGTCGTCCCAATCTCGCGGCGCGTCCGCTTGCGAGACAGCTTCGCTGTTGTAAACGATCACCTCAGGAGTTTGAAAGGTGCCGTACCAGCGATCCTGCGCGTCGCGCGATTCCGTTGGGATTTTATCGGCCCACGTCGGGCGATAGGGCGCGAGCAGATTTTCTTCAGCAGCAGTCTGGAATGTCGTGTGCGCAGCGCCCCACCAGAGGTCAGCCTGTGGACGGTTTCGCTCTGCGCGCAGTCGCTCCAGGACTTCACGCGAACCCATATCCAGAAACTGCACGTCCGCTTCCGGGTTGGCCTGACGGTAGCGAGCGATGAAATCGCGCAGCATATCTTGACCATGCGGCGTGTAAATGAGTAGCTGACGGCGCGTGTTCGTCCCCTGTTGTTGGCAGGCGAGCATCAGGAAAAGAAGGTACAGCGCCAGCAGCGCCGAGGCCAAAGGTCGCAGCTTAATATTCATTACACTTAGCCGTCGGTTGAGTTTATAGAACAGCACTCATGCTAACACAAGGCAGCCCCTGAAGATCATCCCGGCCAGACATTCCCTTCCGTCTTCAACACCGCTTGGTGGTCGTGCCCTGGGCCAAGTACAATAACGAAAATTATTTTTTCAAGGAGAGGCTTTAACAGGGCATGGCAAGCATCAAAATGTATACGACGCCGTGGTGCGGCGATTGCCGGACGGCGAAACGATTCCTGAAAGAGCAGGGCATCACGTACGAAGAGATTGACATCGAGCAAGCGGAAGGAGCCGCCGAATACGTGATGCGCATTGACAATGGTAAGCGCAAAGTTCCGACCTTCGAAGTGGGCGGACATGTCTTTAACCTCTCTCCATTTAATGAGCGAAAATTCCGTGAAGAACTGGGCCTGAGCTGAAGGAGGAAGATATGGCAGCAACATTGACCAGAAGAATAGTGCGCGCGGGCGGATGGAAGGTCGCCAAGCGATTGATCAAGCCGATCCCCATTATCGGTACGGCGTTCGCGCTCGGCCTGGCCGGGTACGAGATCAAGAGGAAAGGACTGCTGGCCGGCACGGTTCACGTCGGCCTCGATGTCATCCCTGTTGTTGGCACGGCCAAGGGAATCGTCGAACTCTTCACGGGCGATCTGATTCCCGATAAGAGCACCGGAGCGCCGCGTCCTTAAGCAGACGAGCGCGGTGCACGCTTCCTTCGCATTCGCAGCACCGGCTGATCGTTCCTTATTACGCATTAGTAGTAAATCATCAGCCCGTATGCTCAATCTATCGGTGGCAGCAAAATCAGGAGGATGAAAGAATTGCTATCGAGCGGTGGGCGTGAATTAGTCGTCAGGCGCAGCCCTTTAGTTACCATCGCACGGGTGCATCAATCTCCCCAATCCAAACAGGTCTATCGGGGTCTCCAGCCTCAAATAAAATCCACACACCGGTTCCAACGGGCGGCGTGCGCACAGATGTTCCTGTAGGTGGGAAACAAGCTTGCGCAAACCTCGCTTCTTGCTCACCAAACACGCTCGGGACTGCGACCTGCAAGCGCATCAAGTTCTGAGGGTCAACATTGTTCATGACGATGCCCCGATAAATGCCGAAGAACACGTCTCCCATCTTCCTACCTCCTGCGAAGTCCATTCGTCGTACGCACCTGATCGTACCTCGCTACTTACAGAGATACCGGGCGTTCCATCAATATATCGGTCTGCGGGTCGTCGCCCAACTGAAAGATATGTTGTCCGGCATCGTGAAACTCCCATTTATGGTAAAACGCACGAGCGCGGTGATTATGTTCCCACACGCCGAGCCACAGCGTTCGATAACCTTTCCGCTTCGCTTCATCTATACAGGCTCGCATCAAGGCTGCGCCAATCCTGCGACCAAGCCATTCCCGCGACACATACAAACGCACTAACTCGGTTGGTTTCTCACCCGTGACGGCATCCGGCGCGCGTCCGGCACAGAGTTTGGCATAACCTACGGCGACTCCATCAACCTCAGCGATTAGAAATATTGAGCGGGAGTCGGTTAGTTCTGCTCCCTGTTGTGCTTGACCGAACGACGAGGCGAGATAGGCAGCAATATCTTCGGGTCTGTTTCTTTTATCGGCAGCAAAAGTCTCGGAGAAAGTGCGTGCGCCAAGTTCGGCTAACAATTGAGCATCGTCAATTCCGGCATAGCGAATAACAGGATTGGATAGTGGGGCCATAACTCTTAAAGTTAAGCGAACAGAAAGGGCCGCTTAAGTGAGTAACTTGTTACGCTGCCAGTAGAAACAACCACACATGCGCTCCCTTTTTACTCAAAGGCGCGCACAGGCGGGCGAGCATTGAGAGGGCGAGCCTGTTCATAGGCATGGGCCAGCCTGAAGAGCGAAGCTTCCGACCAGTGTGGGCCAACCAGTTGCAGGCCGATGGGAAGTTTCTCACGGGACAACCCGCATGGAATGGAGAGGCCGGGAACGCCCGCCAGATTCGCCGTGCAGGTATAGATGTCGTTGAGATACATCGCCAGCGGATCGTCAACCTTCTCGCCGAGAAGAAACGCGGGCGTCGGCGTGGTCGGCGTCGCAATCGCGTCGCATCTCTCGAATGCCTGTTGAAAGTCTCGCTTGATGAGTGAGCGTACCTGCTGCGCGCGACGGTAGTAGGCGTCATAGTAACCGGACGATAAAACATAAGTGCCGAGCATGATGCGGCGCTTGACCTCCGGGCCAAAGCCTTCGTCGCGAGTGCGGCGATACATATCGCGCAGGCGTTCGCTCTCTTCAGCGCGAAAGCCGTAACGCACGCCGTCAAAGCGAGCGAGGTTGGAAGATGCTTCGGCGGTCGCGATGATATAGTAAACGGCGATGCAGTATTTCGAGTGCGGCAGCTCGATGTCAATGATCTCTGCGCCAAGCTCGCGATACGCTTCTATTGCCGCCTCCACAGAGGCGAGAACGTCTTCGTCCAAGCCGTCGCCGAAGAGCGAGCGCGGCACGCCGATGCGCGCGCCCTTGATCTCCCTCCCGATCTCAGCGAGGTAGTCCGGCACGGGCACATCCGCGCTGGTCGAATCATGCGGGTCGCGTCCGGCGATCACACGCGTGACGGCTGCCACATCGCTCACCGTCTGGCCAAAGACGCCTATGTGGTCGAGCGATGAGGCGAAGGCGACCAGACCGTAGCGAGAGAAGCGTCCATAGGTCGGTTTCATTCCGACGATGCCGCACAGCGCCGCCGGTTGACGCACAGAGCCGCCCGTCTCCGAGCCCAAAGCCGCGGGGACAATGCCTGCGGCCACAGCAGCCGCCGAGCCGCCCGAAGACCCGCCCGGCACGCGCGTTGTATCCCAGGGGTTCCTCACAGGCCCGAAAGCAGAGTTCTCATTCGACGAGCCCATCGCAAACTCATCGCAGTTGGTTTTGCCGATAATGACGGCACCGGCCTGCTGAAGGCGCTCGATGACTGTGGCGCTGTAAGGCGGGTGATATGGGCCAAGGATGCGGGAGCCGCACGATGCCTGTAATCCGCGCACGCAGATATTGTCTTTGACGGCGACGGGAATCCCTGCCAGCGGTGGCGAGCCTTCGTCGTTCGACCCGGCAGCCTCGTCAATCTCTGCGGCACGCTTGAGAGCGCCCGCGCGATCAATCTGTAGAAAAGCATTGAGCGTCTCGTTAAGCCGCTCCGCTCCGTCAAGCGAGGCTTCGACGACCGCGTGCGCCGTCTTCCCCCCGATGGAAATGCTCTCTCTGAGCGCCTCGATGTTGTTTGAAGGAGTCATAGTAAAAAAGTAATCAGTAGTCAGTAGTCAGCTTTCAGCTTTTTACTGACTGCTGACTACTGACTACTGATTGCTCGCTATTAAAGAACTTTGGGAACTCGAAAGTGGCCGGATGCAGGATCAGGCGCTTGATCAAGAGCAAGCTTTTGACCTAGAGATGGTTGCGCCGCATCTTCGCGCCGGGCGTCCGTGCGCTCGCCCTCCGGGGTGAGTCCACCCGTTGATGGCTCGATCCGGCTCGTGTCAAGCTCATTGAGCTGCTCGACGTAAGCGACGATCTCGGCGATCTGCGGCGTGAACGCGCGGCGTTCCTCGTCTGTTATCTCAAGGTGCGCCAGTTGCGCGATCTTTTCAATGTCGGATTCTGTGATGGGCATATGTCAATTTTAGATTTTGGATTTTAGATTGGTGAACGGATTGACGCTCAGATTCAAGTTTCTCGAACGCGCTGATCCAAAATCTAAAATCCAAAATGGTTAGGGTTTGCCGCTTTCGCGGCGATCAATACAACTTCCTGCGGCGATTAGAAAGCGTCGGCGCAGGTCTTCGTCGTGAATAGATTGGGCGGCGGAGAACACCTCTCCGGTCGCGCTTTTGAGGGCGCGTTTCTCCTGTTCCGCGGGGTTCGACTGTGGCGCAAGCGTCGCGCGTTCGGCGCGCACGGTCACAGGGTCTATGCGAAACTCTATGTATGTGACCACCGCCTGTCCCAGTATGGAGTTCAGGCGAAAGAGCAACTGGCCGCTCATCGCTTCGAGTTGTTTCTGCCAGGTCGTATCGGCCACGGCGACGATGAGCGTCTTACGATAAAGACGAAACGGGACGGCCTGCCCGCGCAGCGCCTCACCCGCCGCGCGTCGCCATGCGACCATCGCCGCCGCTTCGGCGACCTCTTCCGCCTCACCGGCGGCGCGCAAAAGTTTAGGCAGTGCGCGAATCAGATCGTCCATATCGGTTGCAACAATGTGCCCTGTGATGGCACAGTCTTGGATCTTCGGGGAGCGAGCAAATTTACGGGCGCTGATTACGGTTCGCCGCAGGCGTCTGCGTCGCACCTACTTTCTCGCGCGCGTATTTGCGAACCCTCGGGCCGCTCAAAAGAGCAATCAACATGATGAGGCCCGCGACCCCTATGATAACGTAAGCAATATTGATTTTAGGAAGCGCGCGCAAAACAAGATCACCCGTTGAAAACAGCTTGGATCGCCTCGGAGTTTAATGGAAAAAGAGCCAGAGCCACAAGCAGGCAGCGAAGCCGCAGGTTCGCCGCAGACCGGCGAGATATTCAAAGAAGCTCTCATCCTGGCTTCAGCGAGCCCGCGTCGCCGGGAGATTTTACATGCGGTCGGCTGGCCTTTTGAAACGCTCGCCATCGCCATTGACGAATCCCGTCTGCATGGGGAAGAGGCTGTCGCTTACGTCCAGCGGCTGGCGCGCCAGAAAGCGGAAGCGGCGGCGAGTCATCATCCTTCCCGGCTCGTGCTCGGCGCGGATACGGTCGTCGTGGTTGATAAACAGGTACTCGGCAAACCCCTGGATAGCGCGGACGCGCGCCGCATGCTGCGACTCTTAACGGGTCGCTGGCACGAAGTCTTGACAGGTGTGGCGCTCGTGCGTGGCGGAGAACCTGCGTGCCAAACGGTCGCTTATGAAAAGACAGAAGTGCGTTTCGCGCAGATGACAGAGACAGAGATAAACTGGTACATCGCGACCAATGAGCCGCTGGATAAGGCCGGAGCTTACGCCATACAGGGCCGCGCCGCACTCTTTATCGAAGAGGTCAGGGGCGATTACTGGAACGTCGTCGGCTTGCCCGTTCAACTAGTCTATAAACTTATCAAAGATATTCACGGTGGTTTTCGAATGAAACAATCGTGAACGGAAAGTGTCATATGATCTAATAGCCATTGCCGTTTCGAGCGTTAAATTAAAATCGCAAGAGGCCGCTCACCAATTGAGAGCGGCCTCTTGTGGTTTATTAACCCTTTGTGGCTGTGCCGTATAACGGCTACTTATTTATTTCTTTTCAAAAGCGCATCAAGCGGCTTCGCGAGTTGGTCATCGAGGTTGCCGTCCGGGTTAAGTCCGTTGATAGGCTCGCCATAAACCTCACCCTGCTTATCCAGAATGACGACCGACGGAATCTGATCAACGCCAAATTGCTTTGAGACTTTGCCATCGGGATCGCGCAGCACCGTCAGATTCATGTCGTACTTGCGAGCGAAGGCTCGCAACTGATCATCCGAGGCATAGTTTCGCGAATTCGGCTTCTCGGAATCCGTGCTCACCCAGTAAACGATGACGCCATGGGCGCTGTAGGTGTCGGCCAATTTGCGTATGCCCTGCACCTGCTTGCGCGTAATCGGCAACCACGACGCGCCGAACGCCAGCACGACGACCTCTCCACGCACCTCGTCCGAAGAGACGTTCGTGCCGTCAATCGAACGTAAAGAAAATTCTACGGGGATATTTGCCGCTCTGGGCACTCGCAGCGCGAAGGCTACGGAAGAGATCAATAAAATAGAGATGGCCGCGGCGACTAAAGACCTGCGACTCTTTAAAAACATCTTTTTCTCCTTTTTAGAGCGCCCCGGCCCAATTGGCTCGCGAGCGGCTCAACCAGACGATTAGATGTGACTCTGAAGCATTCGGTTGGATAGCGCCGGAGGCCCAAAGCCTCGGAAAGATTCTAATTCGCCGGCGTACGTGGCGGCTCAATGCCGAACATCTCCTCGTGCAACGCGCGGTAATCATCCCATGTATCCATGTCGCGCGCAACGTAGGGCGATGCCACGGGCACGCGCAGCACTTCATCTCGATGGGCATCGAACAGCGCGCGAAGTCCCCGCCGGGCATCGAGTTGGAGAAGTTCAGGGCGAAAGCTGTGATCAACCAGAACCGGATGCCCGCCGCGCCCAAGGTATTCCGGCACGATGAGGCGCGAGCCCTCGCGCCCCCGCTCGTTGATCAAAAAACGTATCACTTCGGGAGGAATCGCGGGCTGATCTGCGAGGGCGATGAGAATGGTCTTTACATCCAGGGGAAGCTGTTCGACGCCCCTCGCGATGGATGCGCCCATTTCGCTCTCCGCATCCGGATTAACGGCGAAGAGGAGATTGTGGTGTGAAAGCCGTCGGCGCATCTCCTCTGCCTGATAGCCGAGAACGACAACTATCGTTTCGACTCCACTCGAAGAGAGATTATTGATACAGGCTTCAACTACCGTACGCTTCCCCGGAAAGGGAAGCAGCGGCTTGAACGCGCCCATGCGCCGGGAGCGTCCCGCGGCTAAAAGAATGGCGGCAACTGGAGTATAGGGATGAGGGATGAGGGATGAGGGATGAAAGGAGTGATTCAGCTTCTTGAATGCTTCTTCTTCATCTCTCATCCCTCATTCCCTCATCCCTGCTGTTGTAGCTCTTCAAGGGCGCGCAGGACGTAGGGGCGGGCCATCTGCTTGCGCCAGTTCATGACGAAATCCGTATTATCCAGCGGGCGCGCTTTCAGATAGCAGGCTTCGGCTGCCGCCTCCATTCGTGCCCGGTCGAGCGGATAACCGATCAGGGCAGCTTCCGCTTCCTTCACTTCAATAGGAGCTGGGGCGATGCCGCCGAGAATAAGCCTCGCCTCTTTAACCGTGCCGTCCGCCGCGATGTCCAGTCGCGCCGCTACCCCAAGCACTGGAAAATCGAACGCTCCGCGTCTGCGCAGCTTTTTATAGGTCGCGCGCCACCCAAAGATGGGCGGCAGGTGAACATCCGCTAGCAATTCGTCCGGCCTCTTATGAAGATAATCAATCCCATCGTTGTTATAGAGGCCAGCCGCATCAACCATTCGCTCGCCAAGCGTAGAGACGAGCCGAAGGCGTGCGCCAATCGCCACCATCAACGGCACGAGGTCTGACGATTGCACGGCCCAACATTTGGAGCTGCCGGGCGCGACCCAGCAGATATCGCCGTCCTTCTTCAAACAAAAGTTGATGCCTTTGCGCCATTCGTAATTCTGATCGTAATAATTGCAACGCGTATCCAGGAGAAGATTGCCGCCAATCGTCCCCATGTTGCGCAAGATAGGCGTCGAGATCGTACGCGCGGCGGCCGCGACCATCGGGTAATCACGAACAATCACCGGATGCTCGCAGATGTCAGTCAAAGAGACGCTTGCTCCGATGATGAGACCGCTTTTGCCATCGCCCGTGATCTGATTGAGTTCGCGCAGCCGGGTCACAGAGATCACCGTCTGCGGCGTCTGCTGCCGCCGCTTCATGTTCGGATAGAGGTCTGTGCCCCCGGCTACGAACTGCCCTTCGGGCCCCGCATCGCCAATCATTCGTACCGCGTCGGAAATCTCGCGAGGAACGCGGTACGTGAATTTAGGAAGTCTCATCATATGTTTTATCTCTGTGAAGTGAATCTACGGTTAAGTGTTAATCCAGTAGCCGTGCTCACGATATCGACCGTCTGCCCACCAGACCCATGCCTTGTATTTAAAGTTTGTGCCCCCGGCCTGACTTTGTAGCGGTCTGGTCACTTGTTGTCCGTTGCGCACCGCCTTCTGGCTTGAGGTTTCCGGAACCACCGGACAAATATGGCCCGGTTTGGCGAGATTCGTCCGTTGCGCGCAAATGATCACGACCTGACCGTCGTTCGCAGCATTTTGCGCTTCCGTTAAGTCAACCGTGCGCGACCAGCCGAACTGCGGCCCGTATTCCTTGAGCCAATCGAGCAACACGTTGGCTCTCAGCTCCGTCAGGGTCGTGCTGTAGTTGGGCTCAACGGGTTTACCTGCCCGCAGCTTGATGATGGAGTCCGTATTCCACCAGACTCTGGGCAGATAAACCCCCGCCAGATAGCAATAATCATAAGCGTAAATATTGCAATAGGTCGTGCCCGCTCCAGGCGAGCGGTATCGCTTGCTTTGCTCCACCTTCAACCAGTTGACAATACTCGTCAGTTGTTGAGCTTTAGTCTGAGCCGGATCGGAGCCTTTACGCACGGGCTGACCCTCTTCATTTAGGGGATAAGCGCGTCCTTCTCCGCTGCGAGTAATCTTCCTGTTGCCGGGGCGTAGATGAACCGGAGAGATACTGCTATGCGTATCGGGGCCTGTAAAATCTTTGCTGGGGACGAGGAATCTGCTGCTGACGAATCCATCAAGGTCCATGCCCTGAATGGAAGTGTTGACCTCCCACCAGCCCGTCGTCGCTGATTCAGCTACCTTGGTGAGGACCTGTCCCATCGGGAGCAGTATCTTGACGGTGCTTGGTTTGATCACAGGCTCTGATCTGAGGTAGAGCCCCATCGCAGCTTTTTCGCTGACTTTATATTTTTCTTGTGCTGGCATCGCTGCTTCCGTCTCCTTTTGATTGAGGGTGAGTAATAGATGAGTTGTCGTCACGGATTACCGATACAACCAGTACGTTCCAGAAAATGCCTTGTTCCTCTGTAGTAATAATCAAATGACCTTACGAATGCACTGCGACGCTCGGCATCTCGCGTCCGTCGCCGCCTTCGTCTGGCGTCAGGACCTTGAGCGGCTGCGGCCATTCGACATCGGGCACAGACTTTGGCCCGAAGCGGCCCTCTTTGCCTTTCGCTTTCTCGCGCATAGCGGTCAGCACTTTTTCAGGCGTGATCGGCACTTCGTCTATGCGAACGCCGACGGCATCATAGACGGCGTTGGCGACCGCAGGCATCACGGGAAGAAGCGGCCCTTGCCCTACTTCCTTCGCGCCGAATGGGCCGTTGGGGTCGGCGTCTTCAATGAGGTAAGTCTTGACGTCGCACATCTCAATGGTCGTCGGGCTCTTGTATTCGAGGAGCGATGGAAATTTATGAACGACGTTGCGATTGGCGCGATAGGTCATCTCTTCCATCAGTGCTTCGCCGAGGCCCATGTAAACGCCGCCCTCGACCTGACCCATGACGAGCATAGGGTTTATTGACTGGCCTATGTCATGGCCGATCCAGACGCGCTCGACTGTGACAATGCCTGTCTCCGCATCAACATCAACCTCGGCGATTGCCGCAGAGTAGCTGTAAGCGGGCGATGGGCCAACGCCCGCGCCTTTAAATTTTCCAGGCGAGCGCGGCGGCGTGTAGGAGCCGACCGTGCCGATTGTGCCGAACTTCGATTCGGCAAGCACGACCGCCTCTGCAAAGGTCACGCCCACTTCCGGGTTCTCCACGTCGAAGACGCGGCGCTCGGCAAACGAGAGATTCTCAAGCGGCACGGAGAGCTTTTCCGCGACGGCGATGGTCAGAAGCTCGCGCGCACGTTCGGCGGCCTGAAGCGCAGCGTTGCCTGTCATCAATGTGACGCGGCTGGAATAGCTGCCGAGGTCAACAGGAGTCAGATCCGTGTCGGCTGTCAGGACGCGAATATCGAACGGGTCAATGCCGAGGACTTCGGCGACGACGTAGGCGAGCACGGAATCCGATCCCTGTCCAATATCAATGGAGCCGCACTGCACGCGCACGCCGCCCTGACGGTCAAGCCCAAGCTGCACACCGCTATGCGGCATGTTATTCCAGTAGATCGGCAGCCCCGCGCCGCAGATGTAGGAACTGCATGCCAGCCCCACGCCTTTACCGTATGGCAGTTTGCGATATTTGTTTTTCCAGCCGGAGCCTTCGACAACTTTCTCGATACACTTACCCAAGCCCATGCTCCCGATGCGAAGGTAGTTGGCCGTCACGGAATCGGGTTTGACGAGATGCTTTAAACGCATCTCGGCGGGGTCCAGGCGTAGGTCTTCGGAGATCTTGTCTATCTGAATTTCCAGACCGAAGCGCGGCTGCGGCGTGCCGTGCCCGCGTTTTGGGCCACAAGGCGGCTTGTTGGTAAACACACGCACGCCGCGAAAGCGATAGCGCGGAACTTTGTAGGTGACGGTTTGCAGCGCGCCCGTGTAGAAGGTCGAGGCGACGCCGTAAGAGCCGTATGCGCCGCCGTCAAGATACGAGTCGAAATCCATCGCTGTGATCGAGCCGTCGCGCTTGACGCCGGTCTTGATCTTCATCAGCACGGGATGACGACCGCGATGGCAGTAAAAGACCTCTTCGCGCGTCAGAGTAATCTTGACGGGACGATTCGTCCGGCGAGAAAGCTCGCAGACGGCGACCTCGTGATTAAAAGGATCGCTTTTGCCGCCGAAGCCGCCGCCGTTGGGCGTGGCGATGACGCGAACGTGCGCGGCGGGCATCTCTAAGACTCTACTGAGAGCGCGATGAACATAGTGCGGCGTCTGCGTCGAAGTCCAGAGCGTGAGCTTGTTGTCCGCATCGAAGTGCGCGACCGCAGCGTGCTGCTCCATCGGCAGATGAGTATTGCCTTCGTAAAAAAAGATGTCCTCGCGCACATGATCGGCTTCCGAGAATCCCCGATCCAGATCGCCGAATTCGAGGTGAACTTGTTTGTGAATGTTTCCGCCGTCGCCGTAATCATGTATGCGCGGCTCTTCGATCATCAGCGCCTCTTCGATATTGGTGATGGTTTGCAGCCGCTCGTACTCAACCTCGATCAGATTCATCGCCTCGAACGCCGTGTCTTCGTCAATGGCGGCGACCGCGGCAACCGGATCACCGATAAAACGCACCTTGTCTATACATAACGTGTGCTCGTCCTGGCTGACGGGAAGAATGCCGTAGGGGATGGGCAAGTCCTTGCCCGTGATGATCGAATAAACGCCGGGAAGCTGTAGGGCTTTGGAGATGTCAATGCTCGCAATACGCGCGTGCGGTTCGTGGCTGCGCAGCAGCTTGGCGAAGAGCATGCGCGGCAGCACGATGTCGTCGGCGAACTTCGTCTGCCCTGTGCATTTGCTGCGCGCGTCAACCTTGCGAAAGGGCTTTCCTACGACTTTCAAATCCTTGCTGTGCTTGTTCTGGCTCATAGTTGTTTCTGACTTAGGCTCGTATCTGCGCCACCCGTTGCCGGATGACGACTAGGCGATGATCTCTTTAACCAATTCATTGATTGCGCTCAACTCCGATCCGATTTCTTTCTTGACGGTGACGCGCAGGCTGCCGAGTCGTCGGGGCGTGAGCGAGGCGGTTGGCGGGTTGGCGCGCAAGAATGCCGCCGCCTTGTCGTGCGCCGTCTCGCTCAGGCGGGCGAGGCGTGCGTGCCTGTCGTCGCCCTTGACGAATCTGGGAAAGTAAACGTCGAGGATTTTCTTTGCCACGTTTCTCGCTCCGAATAATCCACTTGACTGGAAGTCTTTCATCATTGAGTTAGTAACTTCTGAATTCAGAATTGAGACTACATAGTGCGCTTCGCCAATTGACTGTGCGTAAAAAACATAAGTGGCGTAATCAACTATGAACTCGAAATCCAGACTCTCTCTAGTGCAAACGGTGGCGTTGGCATCCTTGGCTGATTTTGTGTAGAGAGCTAAGTAAGGCGAATTTAGATTCTGCTCCGAAAGACCTCTTTGAAAGTCGAGACGACCGACGTTAGTCATGTCCTTGGCTTTATCAGTTTTGTGTGCCTTCCAAATCTTTTCCGCCTCGGCGAACCAGCGCGACGCATTCAAAAAACCTTGCTGCCTTAAATCTTCGGCAGAATGAAGCCTAATTGCTTTGTCGCCATTCTCCCTTTCTTCAATGGTTAGCGGCAGTGTAATTAAACTCGGCTCAAAAAGCGCGAACGGCAGGATGCTTTTCGAGAGCGCGGTGCGAAACAGGAAGCGACTCTCAATGCGCCCTTTGAGATCAATATTTACCCACGGCTTTTTCGCATCCGGCTGAAGCGACGCCCCTGTCCTGATGTTGATCAATCTGTCCTCAAAGTCCGGCGGCATCGCCTGATTGATGTCCACAAAGTAGAAGGCGCGCGGCACAATCGTCGCCCCCTGCTTGAAATGCTTCTTGTACGGGTTGGCGGTGTTTCTGCCTTCCGGCTGGCGCGTCGAAAAGGCGGTTGACTTGCCTTGCTTCGCGTAAAACCAGGTGACGCCCGCCTCAGTCAATTCCGGTGCGGCGGCTTCCAAGTTGCAGTTGTGTGCGGGCAGCTTCCCCTCAAACGTCTTGCCCTCGATGCTCACGGTGACGGCAGTTGCCGCTTGCTCCCGTTTCTCTCCAATCAGCAAGCAACTTGGCACGCGAAACAACGGCGTCACGTCTTTCAAATCCCAAGCCCCGGTGAGCGCGAAACCCTTGGCCTTGCCGCTTCGCGTGTTGTCGTGCTGATCAGCGTTGAAGAAGCTGCGCGGCAGCACAAACGCGATCTTCCCGCCCGAGCGCAAAAAGAAGCCGCTGCAATATGCCAGAAAGATCGCCGCGATTTCGAGATGCGGGAAGTTGGCTTTGCGTTCCGGTTTCACGTCGCGTTCTGTGGCGAGCGCGTTCAGCACGTCCTGATATTCTTCGTTCTTAATATCTCTGTAGGTGAACCACGGCGGGTTGCCGACGATGTAATCAAACTTTTCTGCGAGGAAGTAAGGCTTGTAGAGATTTTGCACGATGAACTTCCAGATGCTATCGCGTCCTTCTTCTTTTGCCAGCTTGAAGCCCTGATAAATCCGGTGGAAACTCTCCGCCACTTCTTCGCTCAACGCGCCCGCCCCCGCCTGTTGTTTGAGCGCGTTCTTAAAGTCGGATAATGACTGCGCGCCTTTGCCCTGCGTGTCCTCCGCTAGATGGTCGCTGATATTCAACGCCTCGTCGAACACGCGCAAATCGTCGAGCACGCCCGCGTCTAGCTCGTAGTCTTTCCGGTCAATCTTCATTTTAAATTGCTGCCCGAAAAGATCACTGACTTCCTTCGGCAGCAGCAGCGTGTTCGCCAGAATGACATTGAGGTGAACGGGCTTCTTAGCATCCACAACCGTGCGCCCATAAGCCAGCAGCAACGTCGTTTTGGCGATCTGCACCGAGAGCGGGTGAATGTCTATGCCGTAAATCTGCTCGTTCAAATCTTCGACTTTGACGCGCGGGCGAAGTTTGCGAATGCGCCCGATCACAGCGCGCAGGAAAGAGCCGCTGCCGCACGAAGGATCGAGAATCTTGTCGGTCGGTTTGAACTCGAACTCTTTCACGATGCGCTCGCACAACCAGTCGGGCGTGTAATACTCGCCCAGCGCGTGGCGCGTGTCGAGATCAATCATTTCCTGATAGACGCCCTTCAGCACGTCCTCGTCTACGTTCTGAAAATCGTAGGCGGCAAGCTCCTGCGTAATCCCGCGAAACGATTCCTTGAGCGCGGGAAAACTCTCTGCGCCCGCGACCCAGTGAAAGAAATCATTCTCGACGAAGTTGGCGATGTTGTATTGGTTGAAGATCGTGCCGTCAATCGCCTCGCGCATCTTCTCCTCGTCAATGTCATTGTTCGAGACGACGGCGTAGGCGAGCAGCTTGGAGAAGACGCTCAGGTAAGTGTGAATCAGAAAATTCTGTTCGCTCGCGACGAAAGAACCGTAGGCGATGCTCAGAAACTTTTCCCACTGCTCGAAGGAAACCTGCACTTCACCGCTCGTTTTGACGGCGCGAAAGCTCTTTGTCAAATCGCGGAAGCACTGAATAAAGATGGGACTTTGATAGCCGAAAGATTCCTCGATGCGCTTGAGCGTCGCTTTCTGCTTTTGTTCTCTAAACAGATAGCGATCAATCCAGTAGTAAAACTCCTCTGCGTTATGCTCGGTCAGCGTGAAAGACGCGCTTTTAACCTCTTCGAGCTGAAGCTCGTCTTCGTTAAGCGTTTCCAGTTTATCGAGTTGGGAAACATCGGGCGCGTAAACTTTCCAGTTGATGAAGTCAGACGCGATCAGCGTGTGATTGTAAGTCTCGCCGGAGTTGATTTCTCCTAGTAGATAGCCCGCGAGTTGCTCCTTGGCGTGCGCGAGCGTCTTCCGTAGCTCGTTCTCAAACTCAATGATGGTTTTGCTGTAGAGCGTGTCCGCGCTGCCCCGATGTCGCTTACCTTTGCGCGGAATGTTGACGATGGCGCGCTCCGCCCCGCCGCTAATCACATCAATCACCCTGCGCGTTTCTTCGTCGTCAGCGAAGAGGCGATTCAGCAAATCCTTGAACGCCTCTTTTTTGGTCGCCTCTTTATTCGCCGCCTCAACTTTCTGGCGGAACTTATCGATGTGCTGTGAGATTTTGTTCGGCATATAACCTCAGGATATTACCGCGCGAAAAACTTTGAGACATAGCTGCCTTCATTCGTCGAGTTCCGATCCGTTAGGGCTATTCAAGGCCATAAACGGCTTCCCTCGGCAGTTCCATCTCTTCGCCTCGCATGCGTGCGGCGGCCAACTCGACAGCCTCGTAGATTTTGATATAGCCGGTGCAGCGACACAAATTGCCTGAGAGCGCTTCCTTAATCTCATCGCGCGTCGGTTGAGGATTGTTTTTAAGAAGCTCTTTGGCGACTAGCAGGAAGCCGGGCGTGCAGTATCCGCACTGGGCCGCGCCCGTGTCCGCGAATGTGTCCTGCAAAGGGTGAAGCTGGCCGCCCTCACTCATCCCCTCTATGCTCTCAACGACGCGGCCTTCAATATCAAGGCCGAGGACAAGGCAGGACAGCACACTGCGCCCGTCAACGAGCACGGCGCAGGTGCCGCACTCGCCCAACTCGCAGCCATGCTTCGTGCCCATCAAAGAGAGGTCTTCACGCAGGACTTCCAGCAGAGTCTTATGCGGCGCGAATGCGACCTCGATCATTTCACCGTTTAAAGTAAACTCAATATGAGATTTCTGCTTGGTTCTTTCAGTCATTAATAATTTTTTTGGAAGATGTGAAGACAGCACTCGCCCGAATATTTGATTAACACCTGCCGGTTATTTAAACCCCTATACTTTTGATCCTCCCGCGACATCCTTCTTGCGATTGAGCACGATGTTGTCAATGAGGCGCGTCTTGCCAAAGTGGGCGGCGACTGCGATGAGCACCGTTCGGTCGTCCAGTTTCTCCAGTTTCTCAAGCGTGTCGGCATCCGCCACGCTGATATAGTCAACGCGCGCGCGCGGCTCAGTCTCAATGGTAGCGCGCACGAGCCCGGCCAGACGCACGCCGTGGCGTTCGCCGTCCTTATAGGCTTGCTTGGCGCGCTGTAGAGCGCGTTGAATCACGGGAGCGGCATATCGCTCTTCGTCATTCAAATAGGCGTTGCGCGATGAGAGCGCAAGACCCGACTCTTCGCGCACCGTCGGCAGCACGACGACCTCCGTATCAAAAGCCAGGTCGCGCACAAGCCTTCTGATAACCAGGGATTGCTGCGCATCTTTTTGTCCGAAGAAAGCGAAATCGGGACGCACGATGTTCAGGAGGATAGTGACGACCGTCGCGACGCCGCGAAAGTGGCCGGGGCGCGACGCACCTTCGAGTTGATCGGATAAACCTTCGACCGTCACGTAGGTCGAGAAGTTCCTCGGATAGACCTCTTCAGGCGCGGGCGCGAAGATATAGTCCACGTTGTAGTCTGTCAGGAGCGCAGCATCCTGCGTCAGATCGCGCGGGTAGCGGTCAAAATCTTCGCCCGGAGAAAACTGCGTCGGATTGACGAAGACGGAGACGACCACGACATCGCACATGCGCCGCGCCTCGCGCACGAGACTGAGATGGCCGTCGTGTAGAGCACCCATCGTCGGCACGAGCCCGATGGTTCTGTCCTGCTGGCGTCGCACCTTACGCGACACGGAACTCATGCGCTGACGGCGATTGATTATCTCCATATGGGTTTGGGGGAAAGGGACTAATCTCAGGAGCGCTCGACCTCCGCATCCTTAGCCGAAGAAGTCTCGATGTTGAGTTCGGCGGCGGCCTCCGCAGGCAGGCCGTAAGATTCGGCGTCCGAAGGATACGCTCCCGTGCGAACATCTTCGGCGAAACGACTGATCGCATCGGTCATCGTCGCGTGAAGGTTGGCGTACTGGCGCACGAAGCGCGGCAGCTTGCCGAATGAAAGACCTAACAGATCATGAATGACCAGCACCTGTATGTCGCAATGCGGGCCCGCACCGATGCCTATGGTCGGAATGCTTATGCTCTCCGTCACGAGTTTGGCAATCTCGCGCGGCACAAGCTCCAGCACAATACTGAAAGCCCCTGCCTCTTCGAGGATGCGCGCATCGTCGAGGATGGCGCGCGCCGTCTCGGCCGTCTTGCCCTGAACGCGAAAGCCGCCGAGCTTGTTGACCGATTGCGGAGTGAGACCGATATGGCCCATCACGGGAATCTCCTCGTCAACCAGTCGCTTGACGAGCGGGGCGCGGGTGCGACCGCCTTCCAGTTTGACGGCCTCCGCGCCGCCTTCCTTGATAAGACGCAGGGCATTGCGCACGGCGTCGTCCGCGCCCGTGTGATATGAGCCGTAGGGCATGTCGGAAACGAGCAGGGCACGCTGGACTCCGCGACGCACCGCCCGCGTATGACGCAGGATTTCTTCGAGCGAGACGGGAACAGTATTGCCATAGCCGAGGACGACATTGCCGACGCTGTCGCCGACGAGAATGATATCCGTGCCCGCTTCGTCAACAATTCGCGCGGTCGGGTAATCATAAGCCGTCAAACAGACGAGACGCTCATTCCTCTCCTTGCTCGCGCGCAGGGATGGAGCCGTTACTTTTTCGGGGCGTTGCGGTTTGAGATAAGCCATTCTTGAACTTCTTTCTCCACACCGAGAGGCGGCAGCTCCCCTCTTTCAAGACAGGGGAACACCGCTCGTCGCTTACGTCAAGGGATACGAGGTGCGCCGTGTCGTCAATTATAGGCGAGCGTGCCCGACAGCCGCAACCAAAAGAAGGGATGAGGGATGAAAGTGTGGCTATTCAAGTTGAATCATCATTCCTTCATCCCTCATCCCTGCCTTCCATCGTGTGACTTTCGAGTGGTCGGATGTTTCGGCGAGTAGGTGGCTGATGGTGTGATGAAGGGATGGATGCGGGAGATGAGGCACAAGCTCTGCGAGCGGCACAAGCACGAAGCGACGCTCACAGAGCCTTGGGTGCGGCAATGTCAGAAACTCTGTGGCACGCAACTCGTCGCCGTAGAGCAGCAGATCGAGGTCAATAGTGCGCGGCCCGCGCGCCACATCGCGCCTGCGCTCAAGCAGGTATTCGATTCTGAGTAATCGTGCGAGAAGCTGTTCGGGCGCGGGCAGGGAATCGCCCTCAAGCTCCGCGACCATGTTGAGAAAGGCCGGTTGCTCAAGGACATCAACCGGCTCGGTCTCGTAAACCGAGGACAGCCGCCTGACTTTCAGCCCGGCATCAAGCATCCCGCGCAACGCGAGCAGTAGATAGCCCGCGCGGTCGCCCATGTTCGAGCCGAGACCGACGTATGCATGCAGGGCGTCAGGAGTATTCATATCCGTTATTCTGAATCATCTTGCTCAATCCGAAGAATATAAGCGCCGCACTTAACAAAGAGGCTTGGCCTCGCGCGGGCTTCGCCGCTGATTGTACAATCATCGCCCGCCTTGCTTTCATATCAGACGGTCATCAATGGCGCAGAGTTTCATTATAAAATATGCTAAACTGCCTGTGCTCGCGCGCCCGCAGGGATTGTTAGCGTCAAGTTATACGCCCTCAGCGTTGAACGCGAAGTCTTAATACTATAAGCCGCCAGCGGACAGGCGGAAGATTAAAAGGATGAAGGCGGCAACGATGAAGTAAAAACATTAGTTCTTATTTCATCGTTGCCGCCTTCATCCTTATATCCTTATTCCAGCGATATGACACGGCACGCGCCTGCCGCAAGGTGCGAGTAGCGCTGTCATATCCGGGCGGGAGGGTGCAAGCCCCGTCCAGACACAAATGGCTCGCAGAAAATACCGCAACAACCAGCGTCACGAACCCTCCACGGAACGCGCCTTCGAGGCGTACATGTCTTCCATCCCTGCTCCGCAGACTTCGCGCACAGAGTTAATGCGACTCGTTCGCGGCGGCGAGGATACTTTCCTCGAACTCAAGGTCAAGCTCTCGAATCCGGAGAAGATCGCGCAGGAAATCGTCGCGCTCGCCAACACAGGCGGCGGCGTAATTATCTTCGGCGTCAACGATCAATTGAGAGTCGAGGGCGTGGACGACGCCGAGGACGTGCAGGACGAATTGGTGCGTATCTGTCGCGAAGAGATTCAACCGCCGCTCGTCCCATACATTGACCGCATCGCTTTTGACAACGGCCGCCGCATCGTCGCGCTCGATGTCGAAGGAAAGCGCCGGCCATACCGCACGCGAGACGGGCGATTCTACATGCGCTTCGGCTCGGAAAAGCGCGAGGCTTCGCGCGAAGAGCTATCGGCGATGATGGACGAAGCGCGTCCCTTCGGCTACGAAAATATTCCAGTCCTCGGCGCGGGGCTAGAAGACATAGACGAGGCGCATCTGTGGAGCTTTGTTCGTGAGTTCGAGGGCGACGCCTTCGAGGGAGAAGCGGCGGCTGTGGGCTACCCGACCGCCGATGTGCTCAAGCGCGACCTGCTGCTGGCCGCCGGGAACATGGGCGAGGTCACGCCGACCGTTGCGGGTCTGCTGCTCTTCGGGCGCGACGAGCGCGTCCGCGAGTTGCTGCCGCGCTCGCAGGTCATCGCCACACGCTTCGCAGGCGATACATCGCAATCGCAGGACATCGAGCGCGTGCATCTTTACGGAAATCTACACACGATTTATGAAGCGGCGATGCGCTTCATCAGCCGTTATTGCGATCTCTGGGATGAGCGCCCGCGCTCGTTTCCGGGTGCAGTCGCGGCGGAAGCGCCGGTGGTCGCACGTGCCAATTATCATCGTAATGCAGTGGGTGAGGGGCTTGCCAATGCGCTCGCGCATCGCGACCTGGCGCTGCGCGACATCACGACGCGCATACATATCTTTGATCGCTCGATAGAGATCATCAATCCCCGCCGCACGAGCGGGTTCGCCCCGACGGCGCTGCGTGCGATTCGCTATGGTGTCCCGCAACGCCTGAGCCCTCAATTGGCGGCCATCTTCTCAAGTCCCGCATACGGCCTTAGGCTCAGGGGAGGCGGAGTACCTGCGCTCCTGCGCGCCGCGCGTATCTTCTCCGGTCGCCGCGCAGAAATCCACGCCTTCAACGACGAGTTTCGCCTGCGACTCTACGGCATTTGATCGAACAGAAGGGCAAGACAAGAAAGAAGGCAGCGAAGCTTTAATCAGCTTCGCTGCCTTCCGCATTTTCGTCTGCTGTTTTTCGTCCTTAACTCTTCGGTGCGTTATAAAAGGGACGGTTCTGAACCTCGTATTGCTTATCGTCGTACTGTCCGTCGCCGTTAACATCCACTTTGACGACGATCTTGTGCTGCTTGCCGTCGCGCGCACTGCCGGGACTGAAACCCAGACTGTACTGGCTGCGCAGCAAGGCGTTGATGGTCTGGAGCACGCCGGGCAACTCGCCCTGAAAGGTGACGGGAAAGTACATGCCGCCGGTCTCTTTGGCGAAGGTTTTAAGCGTATTCTGGGCCTGTAGGAAGCTCAGCCTGCCGGGCTGCACGCTGCCGAGATTGCCGTCCTGCGCGGACATATCGTCCCCGTATTTTTTGAAGAACAGGTTACCCGTGCCGATAATGTAGATGGGCACACCGGCGTTCTGCGCTATCTTGCGCGCCTGGTCATAGTTGATCTTGCTGAATGTATCAAGACCGGATGCGAGCAGGATGACCGCGCGACGACGGCCCTGCAACTTCGCCATCCCCTCGTATTCGGCTGTGCGCGCCTCTGAGTCGTCGAGCACGACCGAATCTCCGCGCCCGCCTATCAATGTGAACTTCAGCGCATCGAAAAGATTTGTTTCCCTGAAGGCCGGATTATTTCTTAAAAGCAGATTGATGACCTGGTTGAGACGCGCCGGATCGTTAGTGAAATCTGTGATAGGCGTCGGGCGTATGTCGTAGGCGATGACGGAAACATAATCATCCGGCGGCTTGACGAACTGTGTGAGAAACATCGCCATCGGGCGGATGACCTCGTAGCGGCCGGTTTCATAATAATCGCCGCTGAGCTGATCCGTCAGCTTGCTATATTCGATCAGCATCGCGACCGTGATCGGCGCTTCAGGCGTGGCGAAATTGGTGATCTCTCTTTTTACGCCGTCTTCAAAGATCGCAAAATTCTCCCTTTTAAGATCGGCGATGATCTGTTTGGTCTTCTTGTCATAAACGACGGCATCAACATTGACGAGCGCGGTCGAGACGGTGATCGTCTCGGCCTCCTGCGGCTTGTTGATGAGGTCGGGCGGCAGTTCTTCGGGCTGTTGGCTGCCTTCGGGCTTCGCCACTTCGGCGGGGCGTTTGTTCTTCTTCTGGTTGCTGGTGGGTGGCTGGCGACGCGACTGTGCAAAGGATGTGAGATCGGTTGCTGCTCCGAGCATAAGCAAAGGAACGAGCGCCAGTGCGAAGAAAACGCGGCGGGAGATAAAACGTGTCATACCGTATGATCCTTTAAAGCAAGCGGGCAAGGGGGAATCAAAAGATTGCTGGCTGAAATATAGGCGCAGCCGTCGTGGGCGGTCAAGCTGCGAGAAAAACAGAGGTTAGAGACTGGAATGACAGAGACTGGACTTACGCTTCTATCTCAACCCCAGACTTCCATCTCGCTTAGACGCACGTTTTTCTGATGCGCGGGGCATGGACGGCGTTTGCTCGCAAGCGCCCTGCGGAACGTAGAAAGTAAAACGGCGAAAAAGCCGCAGGCCAGAGAGTTCGATGCCTGTTCGTGAACATCACCTCCAGCCCTTAAGCTTTATCTTTCTTCAACGCTGCGTCGTCGTGCTGATGGCTTCGGCTTCGATGACGGTGTCGAAAGCCCCCGTATTATCGCTCAGATTCCCCTCGTTGACGCCGAGGAAGAGGACGCCGTCGCGCTGCGCCGTAAACTCGCGACTGCGTCCGATGAAAATAAACTCATCGTTATCATCGCCGATAACGGCGATAAGTCCGCCGGTCGGATCGCTGCGCATGAGCTTCTCATTGTCCGGAACTGCGGCCAGCCCGGCGGGCGTCGCGACGCGTCCCGCGCCGAGCAGGATTCGACCCGTCTCAGAGATACGCAGGCGCTGTCCGCGTCTGACCACCAGACCGCTATTGGTCCAACCGTTGGTCGTCGAGTCGCCGCGCACGCGCGTATTGATCTGAAAGAAGGTCGGCGCAGATGATGAAGGAGAGGAAGTCGCGGGCGGCCTCGTCGTGCTGGCGATTGGCGGCGTGCGCGCCTCTTCCGGCTGCGGCTCTTGTCGCGTCGTGCTAGTAGTAGTGCGCGGCGGTGGCTCTCTGCGAGACGGCTGTGTGCTCGGCCTGTTCCCCTCATCATTCGACGCGTCCGCGCCCGCAGCGGAGGCCGTCACCGAATCGAACTCGATGGAATCAACATCCTCCATGTAGATAGTGATGCGGCTGCGGCGTCCGCGCGTGCCGGTGCCGACGAGCACGGTGAACTGCTGATCACCGAAGCCGATCACCTGTCCGCGAATAACGCTGCCGTCCTTCAGGCGAATGGTATCGGCGAACGCCGTTAAGCTCAGGCATAGCACGAGCGCGATGGCGAGCAAAGGGGCTTTAAAACTCTTCTTCATGATCTCCTCCAGCGAATGCACACTCTTTTCTGAAACTCGGATAAACGAAGGGCGCAACCGACGTTTAGCAAGATACGCCGGCTTTTGCAAGCGGGAGAGCCATGTGTTGTCGAAATGGATGCGCCGTTTGAATAAAGTGGTTGCTTGCTAATCAAATCTCTTTATCATCTTTCCCGCGCTTCGCGCTCTTCCGACGCGCGCGTGAGAGCGGAAACACTTCGCCGTAAATCAAGCAAAGTAATCGCCTGATGAGCCAGCACTCTGAGCGCGGCGATTTGTCCGTCGCTCAACTCTCTCGGCTCACGATCAAGCACGCAGAGCGTACCGAGTCTGAAGCCTTCGCTCGTCGTCAACGGCGCTCCGGCGTAGAGCCGTATATTGGGGGCCGATGTGACCAGCGGATTATCGGCAAATCGCTCATCAGTTAAAGCATCCCTAACCACGAGCGGGCCGGGTTGCAGGATCGCATGAGCGCAAAAGGAGACATCACGCGAGGTTTCATCAACACTCAGACCGATCCTTGATTTAAACCACTGCCGATCCGAGTCGAGCAGGGAGATCAGGGCGATGGGCGTCCCACAGATGTATGCCGCGAGACGGGTGATATTATCGAACGCCTCATCCGGCTCAGTGTCCAGGATTTCATACTGACGAAGAGCCTCGATCCTGGCTTCTTCGTTGGCAGGTAATGGTGCTCTCATATGCGCGCTATTCTTTCAAAGCAAGCCATCTATTTGCAACCGATTTGAAGACAATAACGCAGATGAACGGAAGCGCAAAGTGGGGGAAGAAGCCGGAATAAGCAAAGGGGAATCTATTTTTAGCTTTGACCTCGAGGCTGCCCGCATGGGAAAGTTAATGTATGAAGAACAAAGTAATCAAGACAGATGAAGAGTGGCGGGCGATACTCACGCCTGAGCAGTACGAGGTTGCCAGACGAAAGGGCACGGAGAGGCCTTTCACCGGACAGTATTATGATTCTAAAGAGAAGGGGACGTACAAGTGCGCAGCTTGCGGAAGCACGCTTTTTACCTCCGATGCCAAGTTCGATTCCGGCTGCGGGTGGCCGAGCTTTTATCAGCCTTCGGCGGAGGATAACGTCCGCACCCAGAGGGACACGAGCCACGGGATGATTCGCACGGAAGTTTTGTGCGGCAGTTGCGACGCGCACCTCGGTCACATCTTCGAGGACGGCCCGCAGCCCACCGGCCTGCGCTACTGCATTAATTCCGTCGTCATCAATTTAGAAAGGGAAGAGTAAACTCGACGGCGGCTAAAAACATGCCGCACGTCTCGCCTTCGCAGGTGGGGCATTCACCCCACCCTTGACCAAAGGGATGCTGCGCCCCTTTGGAAACCCAAGCGCGAAGACTGATTCATCC
>JBKKAL010000204.1:0-14085 GCA_046714695.1 Pyrinomonadaceae bacterium | reverse complement strand
GCTGCTGCTGTTGTGCGCGCTTTCGCCGACCGCTCTTGCTCAAGAGAGACCGCAGGTATTTACGGGCGCGACTGTGATTCCCATCAATGGCCCTGCCATTCCTGACGGCGTGCTCGTCATCCATCGCGGCAAGATCACAGCCCTTGGCGCGCGCGCGTCCACACAGATTCCTCCGGACGCGCAGGCTATAGATGCCTCAGGCAAGGTCATCATGCCCGGCCTCGTGGATACGCACAGCCACATAGGGGGCGGCGCGGGCGCCGATAATTCCGCGCCCATTCAACCCGACGTGCGAATCCTGGATTCCATCAACGTCCGCGATAATAGTTTGAAGCGCGCCCGCGCGGGCGGCATCACCACCGTCAACGTGATGCCAGGCTCAGGTCACCTGTTGAGCGGGCAGACGCTTTATCTCAAGCTGAGAAACGGCCAGACGATTGACGACCTCGTGATCAAAGATGCGCAAGGGCAGATTGCGGGCGGCATGAAGATGGCGAACGGCACAAACTCTCTGCGGGCAGATTCCAACGGGCCATTTCCGGGGAGTCGCGCCAAGAGCGCCGCCCTCATTCGCGAGCAATTGGTCAAAGCGCAGGAGTATCGCGAGAAGATTCGACGCGCCAAAGGCGATCAGTCGAAGTTGCCTGCGCGCGATCTGGCGATGGAAGGGCTCGTCGAAGTCCTCGAAGGCCGCCGAATGGTTCACTTTCACACGCATCGTCACGACGATATTTTGACGGCTCTGAGGCTCGCGAAAGATTTCGGTTTTCGCATCGTGTTGCAACACGTCACGGAAGGATGGAAGGTCGCCGACGAGATAGCGCGCGCCAAAGCGCCCGTCTCCCTCACGGTCATTGATGCTCCGGGCGGAAAACTTGAAACCGTAGATGTGATATATGGCAACGGCATGATCCTGGATCGTGCTGGAGCGCTCGTCGGCTTTAACACGGACGATTACATCACGGACTCAAGACTCTTTTT
Organism: Pyrinomonadaceae bacterium; assembly: GCA_046714695.1. Classification (GTDB taxonomy): domain Bacteria; phylum Acidobacteriota; class Blastocatellia; order Pyrinomonadales; family Pyrinomonadaceae; genus DASQYE01. Next base: position 13,104 of record JBKKAL010000204.1, on the reverse strand, counting down.
ACGCGCAGCGGCGCTCTCCGTGCGTGCCGGGATGGCGCGCGAGCGCGCTCTATACGCGATGACTTTGGCGGGCGCGCAGATGCTCGACCTGCAGGATCGCGTGGGCTCTCTTCAGCCCGGCAAGGATGCAGACTTTATTATTCTCTCCGGCGATCCTTTAAGCGTTTATACGCATGTGCTGGAAACCTACGTCGAGGGCGTGAAGGTCTTTGACCGCGCGAATCCTGATGATCGTCTATACGCTGTTGGGGGCAACGGGGCGGGACGCGGCCAGATGCTCCATACGGACGAAGTTGAGCGCAGTAGTAGCGAAGAGGAGGGGCAACGATGAGCCTCAACAAATATATTCCCGGCTTCGCAAGACTCTGCCTATTTGCGCTGCTCATTATTATCGTAGCTGCGACATACTCACCTGCCCAGCAGTTGGCCGTGCGCGGCGAGACTGTTCATACGATGGCCGGGCCTGCGATTCGCGACGGCATCGTGCTTATTCGCGACGGTAAGATCGAGCGCGTCGGCGCGGCCTCGGCTGTCACGATTCCCAAAGGGTACAAAACCATCAACGCGCGCGTCGTTACTCCCGGCCTGATAGATGCTCACACCGTCATCGGCCTCGCGGGTTATCTCAACCAGCCGCACGATCAGATGCAGGTTGAGCGCTCGGCCTCTATCCAACCGGAGCTGCGCGCGGTTGATGCTTATAATGGCCGCGAGCGTCTCGTCGAATGGGTGCGCGGCTTTGGCGTCACTACTCTTCATACGGGTCACGGGCCGGGCTCTCTCATCTCCGGTCAGACGATGATCGTCAAAACCATCAGCGGCGAGGTCGAGCAGGCGACCATTGTCCCGACGGCAATGATCGCGGCCTCTGTCGGCGATGCCGGACTCGCCACAGGGGGGCGCGCGCCGGGCACGCACTCGAAAGAGATAGCGATGCTGCGCGCGGAGCTTTTAAAGGCGCAGGAGTACGACCGGAAACAGGTAGCGGCCAAGGAAGATCAGAAGGGCAGTCGCGACCTGCGAGCAGAGGCGCTCTCTCGCGTCCTCAAAGGCGAGCTGCCGCTGCTGGTCACAGTCCAGCGCGCGCATAACATCATCGCCGTTCTGCGTCTCGCCAAAGAGTTCAATATACGCGTTATCCTCGACGGCGCGGCTGAAGCCTATCTCGTCATAGATCAGATTAAGGCGGCGGGCACGCCCGTGATTATTCATCCGACGATGTATCGGGCCACAGGGGAGACGGAAAACCTCAGCATGGAGACGGCGGCCACGCTGCGCAAGGCCGGCATCAAAATCGCCTTGCAGAGCGGCTTCGAGAGTTACGTGCCGAAGACGCGCCTCGTCTTGTTCGAGGCAGCGGTCGCGGCCGCCAACGGTCTATCGTTCGACGACGCACTCTCGATTATCACGATTGACGCCGCCCGGCTCCTTGGCATCTCGACGCGCGTCGGCTCGCTCGAAACGGGAAAGGACGCAGACCTCGCACTCTACGACGGCGATCCCTTCGAGTACACGACGCATTGCACGGGCACGCTCATCAACGGGAAGGTCGTCAGCGAAGAGGCTCATTAAGCTAACATGAAGATGGTAAATACGGAGAAAACAATGAATAGGAAATACGTCAAACTGCGATTGATAATCGTTGGTTGTTTGCTATTAGTCATGACGGTTTTTGCAAATGGACACCCTGGACTGCTGGCTAAATCCGAGGCCACACAGTTTGAAACGCGATGCGGTTGGCTCAGCAATCCCACGCCTGCGAATATCTCACTGTACGACCGGGACGGCGAATGGATAATAGGAGTGCAAGGTGGCTATCAGGTCGAAGGCGACTGGGACTGGCCAGCTTTCAAGCCCCGGCAATGGGTGGTGACAAATGCTGGTAGCTATGGCTACGGATGCGCGTGCCTGCAAGTTCGAGTCAACAAGGAGACTGAGAAAGTTTTAGAGATAAGGAGTTCCCGCGCGCGAACACTGGCAGTATGTCGTCAGGAACGATCATTAAAGAGGTGGAAGCAACTGTTCAAGTGAGAAAATAGAGAGCCGCATCTAACAACTCATTCAAGCGCGCCGCCTCGATGGCAGACCTTTCATCGTTCTTTGGTTTCTTCATCTTGAATGCTTTATGCGCGGGGTAGGTTAATTCAGGTATTCGGTGCTTCATCCCAACCACATAGCTCAATGATTTGAGAGCGGAGATGAGTAAAGCTGTGACCGGACACCTGTTTTGAGGATAACGATGACGATAACACTCCTGCGAGATCTGTTTGCGACTTCCCTGAGCATTGTTTTGCTGTTTGTGACGCCGTGCGGTGGTGCGCAGCAGGACATCTCAGCCAGGATTGACACATACATAAAAGCCGAGATGCAGCGACAGCAGATTCCCGGCCTTTCGCTGGCTGTCGTTCGTAATGGAAAAATCGCTCTCGTCAAAAGTTACGGTTTTAGTAATGTAGAGCATCAAGTTACGGTCAAACCTGAAACAGTTTTTCAATCCGGCTCAATAGCCAAACAGTTCACGGCGACGGCGGTGATGGTTTTAGTCGAGGAAGGCAAGCTCTCGCTCGACGACAAAATCAGTAAGTATTTCACGGACGCGCCCGAAAGTTGGAAGAGTATTACTGTGCGACATCTGCTCACGCACACGTCCGGGATGGGAGATTACCCGCCCGACTTCGATACGCGGCGCGACTTCACGGAGGATGAGTATCTAGCCATTATCAAAGCGATTCCACTTGCCTACCGAACCGGCGCAAAATGGGACTACAGCAATCTGGGATATGTAACGTTGGGCATACTGATTCGCAAAGTGACTGGAAAGTTTTACGGAGATTTTTTAGTTGAGCGCGTTTTTCAGCCGCTCGGTATGACGACGGCTCGCGTTATCTCGGAAGCAGACATCGTGCCGAACCGCGCTGCCGGATACCGTCTCGTGAACGGCGAATTGAAAAATCAACAATGGGTCTCGCCTTCAACGAACACGACCGCTGACGGCTCGCTCTACCTCACAATTTTGGACTTAGCAAAATGGGATGCTGCTCTTAACACCGACAAGCCTCTCAAACAAACGAGTCTCGCTCAAATGTGGACGCCCATAAAACTGGACGACGGCGCACGAAAGGCTTATGGCTTTGGCTGGGGCACTGACGAAATACACAATCGCCGTATTGTCTATCACGGCGGCGCGTGGCAGGGGTTCAAATCATTTATCACCCGCTTTCCCGACGACAAATTGACGATTATTTTCTTTGCCAACTTGTGGGAAACGAAAGAACTAAAACTTGCTCGCGGGCTAGTGGCGATTTTCTATCCCGAATTCGCCCTTCCAGCCGTTCAACCGATTGAGGACAAAGAACTGCAAATAACCGCATCGGTTAGACGGGTTTTATTGCAGTTTGCCAGAGGCACAGCCGACCCAAAGCTTTTCACGCCTGAAGCGCGGGCTAAAATTTTTCCTGCCCATGCCAAACAAATCGGCGAAAGGCTGAACTCATTGAGCCTGCCGATTGCAATTATTTACACGAACGAATTGATTGAGCGTCGAGAGGAAAACGGTCTGCGCATCTTTAGGTATGCGCTGAACGACCTGGGGGCAACCTTGTTCTGCACAGTAAAACTAACAAAGGATGGAAAAATCGCAAGTCTTCAACTGTCCTTAGAATAAATCACGATGGTTGTTGGAGCGGGATCAACAGCAGGGAAGCTACGAATTTCAGGCGTACAAAGAGACGAATAATGAAGAGCCGAATAACTATCGTTGAATGGACTACTATTGCTCCTGACTAGTCTTTTTGATCTTTCGCAGAAGTTCTCCAAAGCGCGGATCGGTGCGCAACGCGGAAAGGTTCGGGTCATGCTCGAACGCCGTACGATTCTCATTGCCCAGAGCGTTAGACTTCTCCAACCACTCGAAAGCCTCATCCCGCATCCCTTCGAGGGCATAAACGGAAGCAAGCTCGTAAGCGATATCAGGATCAACGGCGGCGTTTTGTCTTACACGTTCGGTTAATTGCGCACGCGCCTCATCGTGTTGGCCTTGCGCGCTCAAGCACATCGCAAGAATCGGGCGCACGCCGTGCATGCCGGGATGCTCCGCCAGCACACGTCGCATCAGCTCACAGGCCGCTCCGACCTCCTTCCGGTAATAGAGCGTGAGAGCGCGAAATGTCTGAGCGAGCGGATTACCCGGCTCGCTCCTTTGAGCCTGGTCAAGCTCGCGCGCGGCATCCTCAAGCTGGCCCAGATAGATATAGACGAGGGCGCGATTACAGTGCGCGACGACATGCGCTGCCGGGTCTAGCTCTACAAGGCGGTCGTAATTTCGCAGCGCCCTCTGATAATTGCCGTCAAGGCGATGCAGCGTCGCTCTGACAAAATAGACGACCGCTTCGTTGGGCGCCTGCTTGCGCATGAGGGCGACTTCGCTGCGCGCCTTCTGTTTCTCGCCGCGCCAGAGATAAACGAAAACCATCAGCATGCGCGCTTCGACAAGTTGTGGATCAATCGCCAGTGCTTTTTGAAAGGCAACTTCTGCACATTCGTAATCCTCCGCGCTGCCCAGGCCACGAAGGACACGATTGACATGACACGCCCCCAGACCGTCATGCGCGAGCGCGAAGGATGGATCGAGCCGTATCGCACGCTTAAAATGTTCGATTGCCGCATCGCAATCCTCAGGCGCGACCGTGCGGAAGATGAAACGACTGAAAAGATCACGCCCGCGCAGATACTCTTCGTAAGCCTCCGGGCTCTGTGTCGCGCGGCGCGCCATAGTAACCTGCTCGTCCGGGCTCAACTCAATACGCAAACCATCAACGATGCGCTGCGCGATTGTGTCCTGCACAGTGATGATGTCGCTGGCCGCCGCATCTATGCGGTCGCTCCAGAGAATGTCAGAGCTGGCGACATCCAGCAATTGCGCAGTAACACGGAAACGCTCGCCCACATGCATAAACCCGGCTGAGAGGACGGAGCGAACATTCAATTCCCGTCCGGCGTCACTGGGGTCTATTTGTTGCCCCTGATATTTTGCGATGACGGAACTGGGGCGCACGACGAGCGAGCGCAGGCGCGCCAGTTCCGTGATGACGGCGTCGGCAAGCGAGAACTCATAGAAACTGGATGCCGGGTCGTTGTTTAAATTCCTGAATGGCAGGATCGCGATGCTCTTCTTTTCCTCGCGCTCGCCCATGCTCGTCATCGGCGTCAGGTTAATGTCCGGCGTGGTGTGTGGCGTCGAAGCACCCGCCTGGCTGGTGCGTTGCTGCTCCGTGTTCATGCCAGAGCTTGTGAAGGTACGCAGCCAGCGCATCGCGCGCCCCATTGGCCCAGCGCCAGAAAGATGACGCGGGGCGGCGGGCATCACGCCTTCAACGAACTCACCCGTGGCTGAGCTTTCATGCAGAACGGCGCGCAGATCGTCGCGCATCTCCGTCATCTTTTGATAACGATCTCGCGGCTCTTTCTGTAGCGCGCGATCCAGAATCTGTTGCAGGCGCGGTGGAACCGGCGGGCCGGGACGCACTTCGGCGAGCGGCTTAGGCTGGTCATGCAACACGGCATGGCGCACATCTATGGTCGTCTTACCCTGAAAGGGCCATGTGCCCGCCAGCATTTCGTAGAGCAGAACGCCCATCGAAAAGATGTCTGCGCGATGATCAACGCGATCACCGCGCGCCTGTTCGGGCGCAGCGTGCGTGGGTGTGCCGTACGGCTTGCCGATCTCCGTCAACTGGGTTTGATGTATGCCCTGGCTTTGCGCGCCCTCTTCGTCCAAAAGCTTGGCGAGACCGAAGTCGAGCACCTTGACCTGTCCCTCGCTTGTGACCATCACGTTGCCGGATTTGATGTCGCGATGAATAATGCCGCGCGCGTGCGCCGCTGCGAGAGCATCACATACCTGTATGGCTAGCAAGAGCACGCTCCTTAGCTCAAGCGGGCGGCCCGCGACGAGCTGCCGGACGTTGCGGCCTTCGACATACTGCATGGCGATGAAGTGCGTGCCGTCCACTTCATCCAGATCGTAAATGCCGCAAATGTTCGGGTGATCGAGCGTTGAAGCGAGCCGGGCTTCGCGCTCAAAGCGTTTCAGATTTGCTACCTTGACAGTCAATTCCGGCGGCAATACCTTGACGACGACCGTGCGACCGAGTTTCGTATCCACCGCTTTATAAACTGCGCCCTGCCCGCCCGCGCCGATCTTTTCCAGAATGCGGTAATTGCGTAATGTTTTGCCGACCATAAGAATAAAACCTCTGCTTTACACAAGCAGCCTTCACTAATCAATTATCCAAAGTGCGGGCGATGAGGATCATAACGCCGACGGCTATAGCTGTCTATATTGTTTTGTTTGCCGGTAACTCCTTTGTCATATCCGCAACCAAAACTCTTTTTGGAACTTTTCGCTCCCGCCGGATGAATTGCTAATGGTTGCCGCTGTAGATTACTCGCAAGACTGACATTCAAGCGAAACCTGCTAAAAATGTTTAGAGCTGCCGGCATAGTTGCAGCCCGATATTATTAATCCATTCAAACGAGGAGAGATGACTCTTATGAGAACGATCAAGCAACTCGCGCTCGTCGCGATCCTGGCGCTGGCGGGAGCGACCGGCGATTTAAATGCCGGGAGAGCTGCATTCACCGGCGCGGAAGAGATTCTTAAACAGGCTCGACAGGCCATGGGGGGCGAAGATTCGCTGCGCCGTGTTCAAAGCCTGACGGCGAAAGGTAAATATCGCCGCGTCACACAGGATCGGGACATCTCCGGCGAAAAAGAGTTCAATTTTCAACTGCCTGATAAGTTCCACCGATCAGAGTCCTGGGTGGTTGGTGGGCTCGGCTCAACAATAACTATGTCGAGAACACTCAGCGGCGCTGAGTCCTGGATGGACAACAACGCTCCGGGCGGCGGCGTCATCATTATGCGCGATGGACAGACGGAGAAGCCGACCAAAGAACAGATGGAGCAGATGCAAAAAAGGCAAACGGGACAGATGCGCGCGGAGTTTGCGCGATATATGCTCGTCCTGCTGCTCAACGCCCCGAATGATCTCAATGTCCAATACGCTTATGCCGGAGAGGCTATCGCCGACGACGGCCGCGCCGACGTGATTGACGCCACAGGCGCGGACGGCTTCGCTGCTCGCCTCTTTCTCAATAAAGAGACGCATCTCCCGCTGATGCTCATCTATCGCGGGCCGAAGATGCGCATGATGACAGTATCGCGCTCAGTCGGGCATCAGGGGAGCGCAGATGCTGTAAAAGATGCGCGGGATAAATTGAGTAAAGAGACGCCTGCGCCGGGTAAAGCTGAAGAGGTTGAATACCAGATGCGTTTTGAAGATTACCGCAAAGTCGGCGGTTTGCTCCTGCCGCATCGCATAACGCAGTCAATGGACGGTGAACTGAACGAAGAGTGGGAAATCACAGCTTACGAAATCAATCCGCAATTTAAAGCCGAAAGATTCCAGAAAAAGTAGCCTTCGGGGGAAACACTTCCTATGCGTTATCACGGATTCAATATCCGCACGCTCTTCGTGTGTCTGACCTCTCTACTGATTTTCAGCGGCCCACTCACGTTGGCCCAACAGCAGAGGACTGGCGGTGAAGCGACTCTTAAGATCGCGGTCGTTGACCCGAACGGCGCTGCCATCACGGCTGCGATAGTGAGCGTCAAAACGGCGGAAGGCATTGAACAGAAAGGGCAGACCAACCGGCAGGGCGAGGTGACTTTCACGCGGCTTTCCACAGGCACAGCCCTCGTACGGGTTGAGGCCGCAGGTTTCGAGGCGCGCCTCCTCGATGACCTGAAGATCAGCGCGGGGAGTAATCGAGCGGAAGTGCGGCTTGAGATCGCCAGTATCAAAGAGGACGTCAGCGTCGCCGAGGATGAGCAGGAAAAGAACAGTGACCCGCGCGGTTCAGCTTTCTCCAGCGTCCTCGGTGAAGAACAGATCGCCGCGCTGCCCGATGATCAGGAAGAGTTCGAGAATGCCATCAACCAGTTGGCGGGCCCGGACGCGACCATCCGCGTCAACGGTTTTCGCGGCGGCAAACTTCCTCCGAAATCTCAGATACGCGAGATACGATTTCGCCGTAACCCTTTCGCCGCGGAGTTTCATGAGCGCGGCTTCGTCTCCGTTGACGTTTTTACCAAGCCGGGGATAAACGACTGGCGCGGCACATTCGGTTTCGGCTTCCGCGACGAATCCTTCAGCGCGCGCCCCGTTTTTGCGCCGCGTCGCGGCCCAGAACAGCTCCGCCGTCTCAACTTCACGCTCGATGGGCCGCTCTGGAAAAATCACACTTCACTATTTCTTTCGGCCGACGCCACGTCCGGCTACGATTCTAAAACAGTCGTCGCCGCGCTGCCCGAAGGCCGTTTCGACGACGTTACTCTTCGGCCCGCGCGCAGGCTCAACCTCTCGGCACGCGTCGAACACTCTCTTGATAAGACACATGCGCTTCGCTTCGAGTATCAACGCAACGCCGGGCAACAGGACAATCTGGGCGTCGGAGATTTCGACCTGCCTGACCGCGCCTATACGCTGGATCAATCCGAGCACATTCTACGGCTGTCGGAATCCGGCGTTTTCGCCAAACGCTTTCTCAATGAGGTTCGCGCGCAGGTACGCTTGACCGGAAGGGAGACGCTGGCTTTGAGCAACGCGCCTGCTGTTCAGGTTCTGAACGCCTTTACGCGCGGCGGAGCGCAAACAGGCGGGGGCCGAAGCAGCCGCGAGTTTGAATTGGCGGACAATTTAGACTTCTCTAAGGGTCGGCATGCCATGCGTGCGGGCTTTCTCTTTGAGGCGGGAACTTATCGCAGCGATGAAATGGTGAACGCCAACGGTACCTTCATCTTTTCAAGCCTCGATGCATTTCGGAGGGGGCGACCGACCATCTTTTCGCAGCGCACTGGCGACGCGGCGCTCTCCTTCTCTCGTTATCAATTCGCCTGGTACTGGCAGGATGATTTCCGCCTGAGGAAAAACCTGATGCTCAGTTTCGGTCTGCGCCAGGAGTTCCAGTCACAACTTCGCGACCGCAGCAATTTTGCGCCGCGCGTTGGCCTGACATGGTCGCCTGATAAGGCGGGCACTTTTACGGTGCGTGCCGGGGCGGGAATCTTTTATGACTGGTTCGAGGCGGGCACATACGAACAGACGCTCAGAGTCAACGGCCAGAGGCAAAGCGATCTGGTGGTGCGCGACCCGGGCTTTCCTGATCCATTCACTAATGGGATGGGAACACTTTTGCCGCCCGGAAGAATTCAAAGCGATCCAAATATGCGGATACCGTCCATTGCCATGGCAGGACTCGGAGTGGAAACGCGTCTCCTCAAAAGGTTTCGCCTCAACATGGATTACAGGTTCGAGCGCGGCCTGCATCTTTTACGCGGACGAAATATAAACGCGCCTGTGCCAGGAATGGGGCGACCCCTTCCCGCAGACGGCAACATTATCCAGATCGAATCATCGGCGAGTTCGACTTCGCACAGAATGATGCTTCACTTCGCGCCACTGATGCTCAGCCGCAAGCTCTTCTGGATGCTTACATATATGTATTCAAACACGATCAATGATGGGGACGGGCCTCTCTCGTTGCCAGCCGATAATTACAACCTGCGCGCCGAGCGCGGCCCTTCGGCGACAGACATACGCCACTTCTTCTCGGCCTTTCTCAGTCGGCAGCTTTTCGGTGGCCTCTCGCTCGGCTTGAACCTCAGCGCCAGCTCGGCACTTCCTTACAACATCACGACAGGCTTTGACGATAACGGCGATACCGTCAGCAATGATCGCCCCACGGGCGTCTCACGCAACAGCGCACGCGGCGCGGTGCGCTGGGATTTGGGCGCGCGACTGAGCTGGGGTTTCAATTTTGGTGGTGAGCGTAAGGGAAATGCTTCAGCACCCCAACAGGTCGCGGTCAGGATCGGCGGCAGCGGTGGTGATGGCGGCGGCCCTCTCTCTTCAATGCCGACCCCATCCAATCAAAAATATCGCATGGAGTTTTATGCGCAGGCCTTCAATCTCTTGAACCACGCTAACCTCGTCAACTTCTCCGGCGTTCAGACTTCACCTTTCTTCGGCCAGCCGACATCAGCCCTGCCTGGTCGTCGCGTCGAGACCGGAGTGAGGTTCAGCTTTTAACCGGAAGGGAATAAAACGATTTAGGTAGCCAGGTTTCGATAATCTTTCCTATTCGCTTTAGCAGATCGCCGCGCCAGGAGCGCAATCGGTAATCCGACCAATAAAGCGTGTCCAATAAATGCCGGCAGAAAGAGGAGTAAGGAAGACGGTCTGTAACCGATGGCTGAAAGCGGGATGACGACATAATTCATCCCCAGATAAGCAAGCATCCCGTAAATCAATCCGCAAACAACGGCGTGATGAATCAAAACCGGAAATTTCTGACTTGCCGCGTAATAAACTGCGGCGATGCATGTCGCCACAACAAAGTGAAGCAGAACACCGAGCAAAAAAGTCTGGCTTCCGCCTTCATAAGATGCCTTGCCGAGTAACCCGGAAGCGACCCCTTGGAAAATTCTCACCGGCTTTGCGCCCAATACCAGACCGTAAAAGATTAGAGCAAACAGCCCGTCCAATATTCCAACGACCAGACCGCCATAAAGGATCGTGTCAAAGGGGCGAGGGCGTTCGAGGCGAGATGCGTCATCACCGGGATGTGTGAAAGCGTTATCACTCATGGTTTTACTTGATGAGCGGGCTTTGCGCCGTTTCAGCGCCCTGTGTCTCAGCGGTCGCCTGCGTGCGCACGCCGAGCACAATCCGAACCGTATGCTTTGCCCCGTCGTCCCTGAGGGGAATGTCGGCTGAGGGTTGAAGCTCGCCGTCCACCTCTACACTCGCAATGCCGCGACTTACGCCGGACGGATTTTCGACTTTGATAGAGTAGCGCGCGGAGCCGTAGCGGTAGTTGATCTCGAATTCCGGCCAGCTTCGCGGGATGCAGGGGTCTATGCGCAGTCGCTCTCCGCGAAGTTGGAAGCCGAGGATGGATTCCAATCCGGCGCGATACATCCAACTGGCAGAGCCCGTGTACCACGTCCAGCCCCCGCGTCCGGTGTGCGGCGGCACGGCATAGACATCGCCCGCGGCGACATACGGCTCTACCTTGTACTTATGAAGCCCCGCGCGTGTAGAGGCGTGATTGATCGGGTTCAAGAGCGCAAACAATTCGCCCGCGCGATCACCGTCGCCAAGGCTGGCGTAAGCGATGAGCGTCCAGATGGCGGCATGCGTATATTGCCCGCCGTTCTCGCGCACGCCCGGCACGTAGCCTTTGATATAGCCGGGATCGAGCGCGCTATGGTCAAAGGGCGGCGTGAAGAGAATGACGAGCCCGTCGCCGCGACGAATCAGATACTCTTCGACCGCAGCCATGGCGCGCACCGCGCGATGATGATCGGCAGCGCCTGAGATAACACCCCACGATTGCGCAATCGAATCAATACGACATTCTTCGTTCTGCACGGAGCCGAGCGGCGTGCCGTCATCGAAATATGCGCGGCGATACCAGTCGCCGTCCCAGGCTTCAGCTTCGAGCGCATGCTTGAGTTTTACAACATGCTCGCGATAAGCGGCGGCGCGCTTTTGATCTTCGCGCGCTTCACTAAAGGGCGTGAACCATTCGAGGATGTTGTGAAGAAACCAGCCGACCCAGATGCTTTCACCTTTTCCCTGATTGCCGACGCGGTTCATCCCGTCATTCCAATCGCCGGAGCCCATCAGGGGCAGCCCATGCTCCCCAAGGCCGAGGCTGCGGTCGAGCGTGCGTACGCAGTGCTCGTAAAGGCTCGCCTGCTCAGTGGAGACCGCAGGCTGTGTGTAAGACTCGTCCTCACCCTCCACCAGAAGCGGCGCTTCGAGGAAGGGAACGACTTCTTCAAGCACAGCTCGGTCGCCCGTCGTGTTGATGTAGAAGCTTACGACGTAAGGCAGCCACAGTAGATCGTCCGAGAAGCGCGTGCGCACGCCCCTGTCCGTCGGCGGATGCCACCAGTGCTGTACGTCGCCTTCTTTGAACTGGTGCGCGGCGGCGCGAAGCAGTTGTGCGCGCGCTATATCTGGACGCGCATAGACGAGCGCCATCACATCCTGCAATTGATCGCGAAAACCATAAGCGCCGCCCGACTGGTAAAAGGCCGAGCGCGCCAGCACGCGGCACGCCAGCGCCTGATAGGGCAACCAGCGATTAAGTATCGTATCCATCGCTGTGTCCGGCGTGTGGACTTCGACTGTGTCGAGAATTTTATCCCAGTGCGCGAGCACAAGCTCGAACGCTTCGCCCGCAGCTTGCGGCTGCCGGTAACGCGCCATCACTTCGCGCGCCTCTTCCGCAGTCTCGCCTTCGCCCAGAAGAAAGACCAGCTCGCGGGCTTCGCCGGGCGCAAGCTCGATGATGCCCTGCATCGCGGCGCAGGGGTCAAGGCCCGCCCCGGCGCGCCCGGATAGATGCGCACGACGCAAAGCCATGGGTCGCGCGTGGCTGAGGTTACGCCCCAGAAATTCTTTGCGGTCACACGTCACAGAGCTTTTCGCCGCACTCATATCACTGAACGCGACCCTGTGCGCAAACTCGTTGTTGTAAGGATTACGCGCGAAGATCGCGCCCGTCTCCGCGTCAATCTCCGTAATGACGTAGGGAGCCGAAGCGCCACGCTCGACGCCGAGCACTAGGTCGTTATAGCTCGTCACGGACAGCCGCCGCCTGCGGTCTGTGCGATTACGAAGGCGCAGGACGGAAATCTTTACAGGGGCGTCCAAAGGGACGAACATTAAAAGCTCCTGCGAGATACCGTGACTCGTATGCTCGAAGACCGTATAGCCCTGCCCGTGACGAATTACATAAGGCTCCATCTCGCGCACGGGCAGCGGCGTTGTCGTCCAGATCGCGCCCGTCTCTTCATCGCGCAGGTAAACGGCCTCGCCCACGGGATCAGACACGGCATCGTTGGACCAGGGCGTCAAACGATTCTCGCGACTATTGACAGACCAAGTGTAGCCCCCTCCCGTCTCCGTCACCTGAAAACCGAAATCGCGCTCGTTAGCAATGATGTTGGCCCAGGGAGCGGGCGTCCAC
>JBKKAL010000203.1:0-45860 GCA_046714695.1 Pyrinomonadaceae bacterium | reverse complement strand
GCGTGTAGATGATGCCCGACCCGCCCGGATGCGTGGTGGGTGCTCTTGATTCACCGTTTCAGCGGGCGTAAAAGTCGCCTGTGGGGATTGACACCTGAATGGGTGTCTAAATAAGCGTTAGACCGCTAAAATGTGTATTACCTTTGATGAAGAGGAAAGGATTGAATATGTTTAGATTGATAACATCGTTTCTGATTCTGATTACTTTCGTTTGTATAGGTTTTGGTCAAATGCGTTCCGATCAAGTACAAGAGCCTTGGCAGAACGACTGGGAGAAGTTTGGGGAGGCGATAGCACCCTATGGCAGAGAAGGGTATCTGGATGAGATAATGAAGCAACCCATAAATGGAGCCCAAAAGTTTAATCGTGTTTTTAGTAAAAAGGTTGAATGGTCCGGGACGCTAAGGGAATTCACCTCTAGCAAGGATACGAAGCATCTTCAACTGGAAATGCAACCAATCCGGGTTCCTCTAAAAGACGGGAGCATTATCGAAGTCAAAGAGTTATCAATTTGGTGCAAACAGTGGGAGAGCGGGTGTAAGGGATGGTCGGCTGAATTAGTTGGCAAGGAAGTCATATTCCGAACAAATCTTGTTAATCGGTATAGGGGGTACCGCCCGGTAGTGTTGTTAGAGTATGGCGGCGAACGTATCGAAATCCAAACCGAAGGTGCGGAATTTGTTAGAGTCGCCTCGCATTGAGAGCGGTCTAACAACTCATTCAACCGTAGCGGAACTTTTAGTTAATGCGCTATAATCCGTGCCCTAACCTCAATTAATAAGGCTGCTATCAGCAATAAGAGCTTTTTGCTCAGCCACGTCTTGGCATCGTAATTCCCCGAAAACTCCGTCAAGCTTGCGCACGGCTTCACCCAGAAATGCCGGGCTGAGGTGTTGGTAACGTGCAGCCATCCGCAGGTCTTTATGACCTAGAAGCTGTGCTACTGTGTGAATATCCGCTCCACTCATGCGTAACCATGAGGCCGCCGTGTGTCTCAAATCGTGAAATCTGAAATCGGCGATCTTAAATTTGCGGCATACTCTTCTGAAAGTAACGCTCACCTGATCCGGTGTGAAGTCGCCGAAAATCCTATCCGTTATGCTGACTTCCGGTGTCTGGGGTATGGATGTCAGGATAGCTTGCGCGCCTTCATTCAAATACACGATCCGGCCTTCGCCGTTTTTTGTTTGCGACAGGAGAATGCAGCCTTGCGACAGATCAATGTCCAGCCAGCGCAATCCCAGAAGTTCGCCGCGCCGCATTCCGGTCATCGCAGCTAAAGCAATAATAGGGCGCAGCCACAACGGAGAAGCCACAACGAGCGCACGCAGTTCTTTTGGTTGCAGGTAGCGCACGCGCCCGGCCGGGACGCGCGGTGACTTGATGCCTTGCGCCGGGTTGAAAGGGATCAACTCCGGAAGCGTTCTGGCGATAACATTATTAATCACTGCGTTCGCGTGCTCTTTAGCGCAAACTGCGTCGCGTGGAACTTCACGGGCCGGAATCCCTGCGGGCTACTGGCCGCTTGAGAAGAGCCGGACGATTATAGATAAGACGCAGACCATACGTCTTGCCCATGACCTTTCGCATTTGAGTGCGGGCGAGCGCAGGGCTGTGAGTAAGCTGCTTGACGTAGGCAGAATCTTTCAGGACATATACGAAGATCAGCGGCATACACACGCACTCGCGTCTATACATAATCTCCAGCAACTCGACAAACGCCTGGGGTCGCCCGCTGTGACACAGAATCTGCTCACCCTTTATCGTTTGAATCAGGGGCCGATTGCCTCGACGCTTGAGAATAAACGCGAGTCTTTTTTGCCGGTCGAGCCGACGCAACCCGGAAAAAACATGTACCCGTGGGGCATCTCCAAGCAGGAGGTCGAAGGCTATCTCACTTCGCACCCTGAAAGGCGCGACTCGATTCTTGACCTTCGTACGATGGTCCGCCGTTCGACGATACAGAATTTGCAGCGCGATCTTTCCAAGCTCAGACAGTTTCCGGTGCTGGACACATTGCATCCCGGACTCAAACGGGAATTGCAAAGTCTGCTCTCGGAGCGTAACGCGAAAGGCTTGTACGGCGTCCCGTATTCTGTGGCATATGCCGATGAGCTGATACGCGCGCACGCACTTCTCAACGAAGCCGCCGCTGCGCTACAAAAAGATGACGAGGAGTTCGCACGCTATCTGCGCAACCGCGCGCGCGATTTACTGTCGGACGATTACGAATCGGGTGATGCCGCCTGGGTGACTGGCCGTTTTAAGAACCTGAATGCTCAGATCGGCTCTTATGAGACCTATGATGATGAACTGTTCGGGGTCAAGACCTTCTTCTCCTTCAGCCTTTTGAGCCTGCGAGAGCAGGAAACGGTTGAGCTACGAAAAGCTATGAAGGAGTTACAAGTGTTGGAAGATTCCCTTCCTTACGAGCATCATAAGAAAGTGAAGGAGGATATTCCGGTTGGAATCTATGATGTGATCGCAGACTTCGGGCAGTCGCGCGGGAGCAATACGGCGAGCATTTTACCGAACGAGAGTTATCTTGCGCGCCGCTATGGCCGCACCATCCTGCTGCGCTCCAACATCTTGCGTAGCCCCGAGTTGTTCGAGGGCACATCTCGCTCTTGGGAGGCGGCAGTAGCCCCAACACACAAAGACGAGTTAACGTCGGGCGGCACTTTTTATCGCATCCTCTGGCACGAGGTCGGGCATTACCTCGGCGTTGATTTGACCAGAGACGGACGAGACCTCGATACGGCTTTGATGGAGAACTCCAGCCTGCTCGAAGAGATGAAGGCCGACCTGGTCTCTCTATTCGTCGCTCAAGCGCTTAGCAAGCAGGGCTATTACACAGCAGACCAGCTTCGTGCGCTTTACAGTAGCGGTATCCATCGCGTGCTTCAAAACAACAAGCCGCGCCGCGACCAGCCCTATAACACCATGCAACTCATGCAATGGAATTTCTTTCTGGAGAACGGCGTCCTGAGCTTCGACCGGCAAAGCAAAAAGCTCAACATCAACTACGACAAGTATCATGAAGCTGTCGGCAAATTGCTCGCGAAGGTTCTGGAAGTGCAGTATCAGGGGGACAAAGCGGCGGCAGACAGGTTTATCGAGCAGTACACGACGTGGGATGAGAATCTGCACGGGGTCGTGGCAAAGAACATACGCGACGAGCAGCGTTACCGTTTCCGCATCTTCAAGTATGCTGCTCTCGGTGAGTAGTCAGCACGACGACAGCCCCTTACAGGCGACGTGATGTGGGTTAGCCTGCGGTCTCCTTTTGTCCTAATCCACTGAGCAGGTGAAGGACAGCTCCGGCTGAGATGGTATAGGTTCCCCAATGGCTTAGAGGAGTGTACAAATCGTTCAACCCCGGCTCATAGAAGAACGCCGTGATAAATAGTATAGAGGCCATGAGGATCAGCGTTGAGCCCAGCCATTGTAAAGTTCTGTGCAGGAGTTGCGGCCGTGGGGTGAAATAGGCTGCGATACCCAGATTGAGCAAGCCCGCCAGCAGGATAAAGATGTGCCTGGTGCGGTACAACATCCTCACGCCATCCGGCATGCCCGCGAGGTGATCGTAATACTTGTCCATATATTGCCCCGTTAACAGGAAGGCAATCACGACCAGGATTCCGAATACCAGATGGCCTCTACGCATCTTATCCCGCTAATGCTCAAGAGAAATTCGGGAAACAGGCAATCCGGGCGCATCCGCTCGTGTAACTTTCAGGCATTCCGGAAGGACAACTTCAATCCGGCCTTGAGGCGCGTCTTATCTTTTTCTATTGAGTATTGCGGAGGCTGATACATCCGTAGTTCCGCGATAAGAATACCTGTAGGCGATTTGCCTCCCATTCAACCTTTCGATCAACACAAAGCCTTTATCTACGCACTCGCTCAGGCCGAGCGTGATCTTCTCTCTGAATCTTGCTCTTCTGGAATTGATACTGATTAGCTTCCACTCTCCTCCGCAATTGAGCGATGGATACTCGATCAGGAATTTCCTGCCCTGAGTCCTGAGGCGCATTGTCCATGTCTCGTCGGTATCAATCTGAAACC
Organism: Pyrinomonadaceae bacterium; assembly: GCA_046714695.1. Taxonomy (GTDB): domain Bacteria; phylum Acidobacteriota; class Blastocatellia; order Pyrinomonadales; family Pyrinomonadaceae; genus DASQYE01. The sequence continues at coordinate 41,792 of JBKKAL010000203.1, read as the reverse complement.
CTTTGCCTTCCCACTTACCGTTCAACCAACTCCCGCTCCTGCCCTGCGCGCAAACGACCAACGTCATCGAGAAGAGTAAACAGACGGTCGCCGCTATTCTGAGCATAATTTTCCTTTCCTTTGACCTGTCACGCTTCGCCGCGCCGATGCCAGACAAGTGTATAACGCCACATCAAGTGACGCTGAATCCTCGCCTCCGGCAAATAGTTCCGGCACATTTCTCCGGCTTCGCTCATCGTCAGATAGACCTCATCTTTGCCGTGTTCCGCCCACGCCTCGCGTACTTCTCGCGGTGCGCGAAGCCGACCTGTCTTCCAAAATCTCCTCGCCGCACTTATCGGAAAGGCCAGAGCACTGCTGACTCTATCAATAAATCCCTCGTCTGCGACCAGATCATGGATGATGAGCACTCCATCCGGTTTAAGCGCGCGTTTTATCTTCAATAATGCCTGCTCTGGTTGAAGATGATGCAGGGTCATAAGCGAGACGATGCAATCGTAACGCTCGGCTGAAAGTGAAAGACGCATCGCATCACCCAACAGGTATTCAATGTTCGGGTAATTTGCCGATTGCTGCTGCGCGAGACGAATCATTTGCGGCGACAGATCAATGGCCAGGACGCTCCCGGCGCGTGTCGCTAAAAGGCGAGTAAACTCTCCAGTGCCGCAGCCTATCTCCAACGCATGTTCACAAAAGGGCGGGAGATGTCGCCTTATGTAATCGTGATAAATGTTTCCTGCATTACCATAATGCTCTGTCAGCAGGGCAATTCGATCAAAGTCTTCACGTATTTCGTCCAACGGTGCGTTCATAATCCAGTCAACGACACGGCGCTTGAATCGAGCCCGCGCACGGACGCGACCGCCAAGTTCTTTTGGAAAGACAAAACTGGCGAGAACATCTTGTCATCATAGTGGTGTGAATTCGATCTGCTTTCAGTTGATCTTCCACACTGAGCCATCCTTAAATTGCACTTCGATGACGGTCAGCGTCCCTTTCTTACATGGGGCGAAAGGTAACCAACCCACCATCATCACAACTGATCTGCCATGCACCTCGCTGCCTGACATCGGTTTTAAAGAGACCGCTTCTCTTGTTCGTTTACTGTGAATTTTGTAGCGGTCGCCCTGCTGCGACACACAGCCGAGCCGGTATCCAATGACATGCCCGATGGAATAATTATTCAGGGTGTAGCCGTTACCCGCCTGATTGCCAAAGAAACGCAAAGGTGTCGAGGGTAAATTTATCCACAAAGAATCTAAAGGCTGCTGATCTGGCTGCTGTGCTGCTACTTCCTGGGAAGCGGACAAAAGTATTAGCACAAGGACAAAAGGTAAATATATTTTTCTAGTCATTCTGTAGAACGAGCGGCTTTCCGATTTATCTGATTCTTTTTCTTTTGGCATAAGCGAAGAGAGCCACCGCATAATAGATGATAGTTGTATTTATCGCCACATACATCATATTCACGCCCGACAGACCCGGCACTAAAACCAGGCTCCACGGCAGGGTGAAAAACAAAACTGCGGGGCGGCGGCCTAATGCTCGGATTAACTCGCTGCGAGCGAGTAGTATTCAACCAAGTAGAAGATGCTGATGAAAGGAATGCGGTCTGGCTGAAAGAATAGTAAAAGATGCTCTCAGTTAAGATTCAGGTTCGCTACATCAATGATTGTCCAACTCCGCCCGCGCCGTTTTAGCGCATGTATCCAGTTTAATCCTTCGCCGGGTCCCGTCCCGAATGTAAGCCCATAGACTTTGACTTTAGATTTGCTGATCCATTCGATGCTGCGAATGCCCAGAACAATCCCACCCTCTTTTTTTATCTGCTCCGGATCATACTTACTGGACTCGTATTCCTTTACAGGCGGTACATTCCCCTCGAATCTTTTCAAAAATTCACCGGTTATGTCTTTTCCATCCATTTCAACCCCTATGTAATACAACTTATATCCTTTGGCAGATGAATAGTTTTTCATGTAAGCACGTAACACGGTCTCAATAATCTTGTATTTCTCCTTCTGAGATTGAAAACTGAATGAGGAGATAGGTGCATCAATATACCTGTTAAGATTTTGTGTTCGATTGTTTCTGGCTTCAGCGGCTTGAGAAAGCAGCACTAAAGTCAAAACAGTAAGTACGATTCTGTGCCTCATAAATCCCTCTCGAAAATAGCGAGCATCTAACGTCAAGTGTAGCGCAATCGCCTTTTCTGGATTATACCTCAGCAATGCAAAGACATGCGTGCCTCTCAGAATGTCTCGACAGCTACCCCATTGTGCAATCAGAGGATGCCTTTTGCGTCCAACCAGAGGTATGATAGGGACATCAAAACGAACTTGCCGCCGGTGCAGCAGCCGGTAAATAGGGCAATGAGACTGATTTTTAAGGGTTCATTTTATAAAGGTTCGAGGTTCATGTTGATACGACGCTTTTCTTTACTCATCGCCGCGCTGGCTCTGTTGCTTGTCCTGCCTTCCGTTTTGCCCGCATCGCGTGTGGCAGCGCAGGGCAGGGCGACGAGCGATGTCGTCATTATTTTGCCCTTCGAGAATACTTCAACCCATCAGGAATTTAACTGGGTGGGCGAGAGTTTCGCCGACTCGCTCTCGGAATTGTTGAGTGTGATGCCGGACCTGATCGTCGTCTCAAGCGATGAGCGCGAGCTGGCTTACCAGCGCGTGCGCCTGCCGCAAACGACGCTGCCCTCACGCGCCACGGCCATAAAACTCGCGCGCGAAGCACGCGCGACCATGATCGTGCTCGGCACCTACAGCATTACTCCGCCGCAGGGCAATATTCCCGCCGCTTTGCAGGGCAGCGCGCGCGTCATCAAAGTTAACGAGGGCCGCCTGATGGGCGAGATGATGCCGGACGGGCGCTGGGCCACGCGCGAATACGATTTCGGCGGCGCGCTCTCGACTCTTCAATCCATCACAGGGCGGCTCGCCTATCAGGTTCTATACCAGCGAGACAAAGCGCTTCCCTTCTCGCAGAACCAGTTTGTGCAGCAGGCGACCAAGGTTCCGCCCAAAGCTTTCGAGGCTTACGTCAAAGGCAAGCTCACGCCTGAACGGGATGAGAAGCGCGAGAACTATTTTAAGAACGCCCTGCGCTTTTACGCGGATGCCAACGCGGGCGCGAATTACCCGCAGGCCGCTTTCGAGCTGGGCCACTTTTATCTTGGCCGTAAAGATTGGAAGAACGCGGCCGAGTACTTCTCAAAATTGCAGAAGAAAGAACCGCATTATACCGAAGCAGCCTTTTATGCGGGTCTCGCCTACTGGCGTTTGAGCGATCTGAACAATGCGCTCTCTATACTTGTGCCCTTAACGATGGAGATGCCTTTGACGGGCATCTACAATAACGCTGGCGCGATCTCCATACAGGCCGCGCGCGAGGAGAAGAAGCCGGAAGACCGCGCGCGTCGGCTCGAAGAGGGCGTCAAGTTTCTCGCACGCGCGGCTGAATCCACGCCCGAAGATATGATGGTGCGATTCAACTACGCGTACGCGCTCTTCCTCAGCGGCAAGTACGCGGAATCGGCAGAACAATTACGCCCCGTCATCACGGACAATCCGAAGGATGGTCACGCCTATTTTCTTTTCGCCAAGGCGCTGGAGCGTACGGGAAGCACGGAACCGGCCACCGCCGCCGACGATCAGGCGCGACGTTACTTACAGGTTTATGCCAAATGGCAGACCGAGTGGCAAAAATCGCAGACCACACCCGGCGTCTCGCTGCGCCTGCGAGATTCCTTCAACCGCAGCGATTATTTCGAGGTTGCTCGCGAGAAGAAGGAAGAGCCGCTGGAAACCAACACTACGCAAGACCTGCTCATCAAGGCGCGCGAGCTTTACCAGGCGGGACGGGATGACGAGGCACTGCTCGAACTGCGCCGCGTATTGACGATTGAGCCGATGAGCGCCGAAGCCTATCTGCTGATCGGTCGCATTAATCAAAGACGCGGTGATCAGGAGGCATCCATCAGCGCGCTCAAGACGGCCATCTTCTGGGACGCCAAGATGATTGACGCGCATGTTCTGCTGGGCCGAATATTTCTTGAGCGCGGTGATCGCGCGATGGCCGTCACCTATGCGCGCAGCGCCATGCAGATTGATCCCAACAACCAGGATGCCATCGCGCTTCAAAGACAGGTGGACACAGGCGGCAGATAAAAGCAGGGTAAAAGGCAAAATCGGGGCAAAGCATTTAATTGGATGATAAATCAAATGTGGTTTCAGCCTGCCTCTTACCTTTTGCCTTTTACCTTTTTACTTATTTTGGCCGGTCTGACCGGCGCAGCCTTAACGGTCGCCGCGCTGTCCAGACATAAAAAGGGGGCTACCCATCAGGTCTATCTGCCGGGCACGATGGCTATAGTCGAAACAACTTTGAAGCCGGAAGGCTCCGTCATTATTCGCGGCGAATTGTGGCGCGCTACCTCGCGCACGAGTGCGACCATCGAACGTGGCCAGAGCGTGCGGGTTGTGAGCACCAGTGGACACCTGCTCGAAGTCGAGCCGAGGGACGCAGCTCTTCCTTTATAAGTGAGACGGAAGAAAGATCGCGGCGGGCGATCTCCTCACCGCGCAGGCCATGTCAACAGATACAGACAAATACGATGTTGAGGATGAGCGAGAGCCGCCACATTCGGCTCTCGAAGAACTGGCGCGCGATGAGCGTCGCCCAGCCGTCATGCTTTTGAGCGCGCTTCTTCTGGCCGCCATCTTCTTCGCCCTGGGTATTATGGTCGGCCGCTGGACAGTCCAGACAAATCCACAGACGCAAGCCACGTCCAATTCTTCAACGCTTCAGCCTCCAACTTCAAACGCCGGGCCATCACCACCACCACTCCCGAGCGCGACGACGCAGACTCAAGCGCAACCCCGTGATAGGGAACGCCGCTTCAGTCTGATGATTGAAAATCCCGCTTCGCGCGAAGCGGCGCAGTCTCTTATCAAGTCGCTTGAACGCGCGGGCTATAAAGATGTGCGGACGGGCAAGCGCCAGCCTGTCCCAAACGCTCTGTTCCCGGTTTTGATCGGGCGCTACACGCGCGAAGAAGCGGAGGCCGAGGCCACGCGACTGCGCGCCAGTGGCGGCCCTCGTTTAAAGAAAGTGCAGGTAATCGAAAACAACGACGGCGAGAGCCCGTAACCTGTCCCTGTAGTGATCTGATCAAAGCCGAGGCTGCCGCCGCACGCCCTTACACCCCTGCTGTCTATATCTAATCAACTCCTGTTTCCAGAAAAATATTTTCCGTGGCACGCGACGTGCTCTACTCATCGTCGGCAAGCACGGAGAAAGCATTTAAAGCCGTGACCCCGCCGCCATCACTTCTCTGAGCGCCGCCTGCCGCTGCGCCAGCCGCCCGCCGAGCGACCCTTCAGTTTACCCCCCCTACATGTGAGCCCGGTCAGAAATGACCGGGCTCTCCCACGTTTACGGGCCTATTTTTCCAGCGCAACGTTTACCAACAACTCTTGCTAAATATCCTGTTGCCCTCATTTCTTGGCTTATCCCGCTTTGCCGAAATATGCCACGCGACGAAATTTGTCACTTCATGAGTGACTTTTTTTGTCTTTGGCCCACCCGCATTAGACGTTTTCCGTCATCTCACCGGCCCCTTCGCATCAAAGCGTGCGAAGCTAAAAAAAAACATTGATGCTCCGTCACGGGTAGAACATGGCAGCGCGGGCCGACCCATTCTGCGCTGACGCCACCGCATCTTCTTTGTTAAACTCTTACGAATGAGCGATGTGATCTCTCTGGATGCGCCTGTCCGTGCCCGGTCTTTCGCGACGTTGCGTGAAAAAGCGCGCGCAGATGCTCCGACCGCTGCTGAGATGGGATTAGCGTCGCTCTCGGCCCTTCTGCTCATTATCTCTTTTCCCGATTTTAATCTGTGGCCGCTCGCGTGGGTGGCGCTCGTGCCTCTGCTCATCTGTATCGCGCGCAGGCCGCAGGGCACACCTGCCTTCATCGCGGGATTGATGATGGGCACGCTTTTTTTCTTCGGCTCATGCCACTGGCTGAGCTATGCGATGGTGCGCTACGGAGGCATTCCCGCGCCTATCGCTTATATGCTGCTTGTGCCGGGCGCGCTGGTGGTCGGATTCTTCCCGGCTCTTTTCGCTCTGGTGCTGGCGCGCGCCGTCCGGCGCTGGGGCAAGGTAGCGTTTTTTCTAGCGCCCTTCGTGTGGGCGGCGCTTGAATGGGCGCGGCTCGGCGTGACGGGCCAACTTTGGAATGCCATCGGGTATTCGCAAGCTTATCACCCGGCGCTTATTCAAGCGGCGCGTTGGGGCGGCGTCTACGGCGTCGGATTTTTGATCCTCGCTGTCAACGCCGCCGTAGCTTATGCCGTCATGGAGAGAACAGTTCGCGCGCTCCTAATCTCGGCAGGAGCTGTGGCGCTGGTCGCAATCGTTATTACTCTCTCTTTTTATTCAGGTACGCCGGGAAGGTCTTCACGGACTGCTGGAACGGAAACGGTCGTCGTCGGTTTGCAGCCCGATGTTCCGATGGAGCCAGTCGAATCAACCGCCGAGATGGATGCGCTCATGCTGCGTCATCTGGAGATGAGCGAGGCTGCTTTGCGCTCATGGGAAGAAGGTCGGTTTGAGACAGACGGCACCACTGTCGTCAAGGACGAGGCACGAAGGAAACAGCTAACGGAAGTGCGAAGCCGTATACCGCGCGTCGTCGTCTGGCCTGAGTCGCCGATGAACTTCCAGTATGCGAAGGACACACAATTTCGCGAAGCGGTCGCCGCCTTCACCCTAAAGAATCGCACCTCAGTGCTGTTCAATTCGCTTGAGCCCGCACCGGCCGGAGGCGCGTACAATGCTGCGGTGATGGTCAATGAAGAGGGCCGCGCCGTCGCACAGTATGATAAGATTCGCCTGCTGCCGTTTGGTGAATACGTGCCGCTGCCGCGATGGATACCCGGTGTCAGTCTTGTCCCCGTGATGGTCGGGGATTTTACGCCGGGCGCGAAGTATCCCTTGATGCCTCTGGGTGAGACGCGAGCCGGTGTCTTTATCTGTTTCGAGTCGGCCTTTCCTTCCATCGCCCGAAAGTTCGCCGACGAAGGAGCGGACGTGTTGATCAATATCTCGAACGACGGTTATCTTGGGCCAACGCCCGTGATGCGACAGCATCTAGCCAACGCCGTGTTTCGCGCCGTGGAAAACGGCCGCCCCGTCCTGCGCGTCACGAACACTGGCATTACCGCTTATATTTCGGAGCGCGGTGAAGTGAGGGATGCGACACCTGGCTTCGAGCCCGCCACGAGGACTTGGACGGTGGGCCGCGCGGCAAGCAGCAGTAAGACTTTTTATACGAAGCGTGGCGAGTTGTTTGTCGGCATCTGCGCCGCGCTCGCCTTTTTAATATTCGTCGCGTCGTTGATGCAAAAGAGCGGGGCGCGCGGCGGACGCGAAAAGTTTAGTAGACCTTTTATCAGGGGAAGATAAAGTAATGATTGAAACAGCAAACATTGAAGAGCTACGCGCGACCTATGAGGACTTGCGCAGGCGCGTCGAACAGCTCGGGAGGTTTCTTTGATGTAGCAATGAAGCGCGCAGAGCTACAGCAGATCGAAACGCAGGCGACCGCGCCCGACTTCTGGAACGATCAGGAAGCGGCGCAGGAGATGATGGGACGCCGCAGCCGCCTGGAACGCGTTATCGCGCGCCAGGAGCAGTTCGAATCGCACATCGGTGATGCCGGGGTGCTCTTTGAGTTCGCTGCAGAAGAGGACGAAGCATCTTTAAAGGAGCTGCGCACGCTGGTCGAACGGCTTGAGCAGGAAGTGGGGCAGGCGGAAACGGAGATGCTTCTCGCCGGCGAGAATGATGCGCGCAATGCTATCTGCACGATTCATCCGGGGGCGGGCGGCACGGAATCTCAGGATTGGGCCGAGATGCTGCTGCGTATGTATTTGAAGTGGGCCGAGCAGCGTGGCTCTAAAACAGAGATCATTGATTACCAGCCGGGTGACGAGGCGGGGATCAAAAACGTCACGTTCAGAGTCGAAGGAGAATACGCCTACGGTCTCCTGGCCGCAGAGGCGGGCGTGCATCGCTTGGTTCGAATCTCTCCTTTCGATCAGGCAGCGCGGCGTCATACATCCTTCGCTTCACTCTTCGTCTATCCCGAAGTAGATGAGAATATCGAGATCGAAATCAACGATAAAGACCTGCGCGTTGACACCTATCGCGCGACCGGCGCTGGCGGCCAGCACATCAACACCACGGACTCAGCCGTGCGCATTACGCACATCCCGACCGGCATCGTCGTCCAGTGCCAGAACCAGCGCTCGCAGCACCAGAACCGCGCCGTCGCCATGCAGGTATTGCGCTCGCGTCTCTACGAGCTTGAGCTGGAAAAACGGCGCGCCGAGACCGCCGAGTTGGAAGCCAACAAGCAGGACATCTCGTTCGGATCGCAGATCAGGAATTACGTGCTTGCGCCTTATCGCCTCGTCAAAGATGCCCGCACGAAATTGGAGCGCGGCGACGTTGACGCCGTGCTCGGAGGCGACATAGACGACTTCATCAAAGCTTATCTGCTCTCGCGCCGCGCCGCGTGAGACTATCAGGTATTAGAAGGCGATGTGGAAATGTCCAAAATGCGGTGAACAGATCGAGGGCGAATTCAGGTATTGCTGGAGTTGCGGAGGCTCCAGAGAGTTGTCCAGATCAACCAAGGGAGCGAAGGCCGGAGAAAGTATGGCAACTACGCACACGGAAACGCGGGCGAAAGCCGGAGGGACGACTACTGCCCCCCCCAACACGATAGCGCCCAGAAATACTCGACGCAACGAGATCATCAGTATCGCGCTCTTTGCATTGGGCGTGCTCCTGACGCTCTGTATGCTCTCGTATAAACCGAACGACCCGTCGTGGAACTCAGCCGGGCAGGCCGAGACGCGCAATCTGATCGGCGCGGTCGGAGCCAACGTCTCGACCACTCTCTTCCAATCGGTCGGGCTCGCCGCTCCGCTCCTTCCGCTATTGTTGTTTGCCGCTGCGTGGCGACGCTTTCGCACGCGGCGCATTCATGCTCCGCTGGCGCGTATCGTCGGCCTCATCACTCTCGTGCTGGCGGCTGCTGCTCTGTTCGCGCTCTTCATCGCCCATCCCCTGTTTGACCAGAGCGTTCCGCCCGGCGGTCTCGCGGGCGCACTCATCATGCAGATTCTGGTGAGCGGATTGAATATGGTCGGCGCTGGCATTCTCCTCTTCGCAATCGCGGCTGTCGGGTTGCTGCTCGCGACCAACTTTTCTTTCGTGCGCGCCTATGAGCGGATCATGGCAGCTCTCAATGGTGAGCGCTTCGCTCTCTTCCAGAATATCCCTGAACGCATCAAAGCATGGCGCGAAGGGCGTCGCGAGCAGGCTCTACTGCGTTCCGAGATACGACGTGCGGCTCGCTTGGAGCGTGAAGAGACGCGCCGCGTCGAGACGGAAGAGACCGTCGCGACGGGCGCTGAACGCGTCGCCGAATTTATGCGCGACACTTCGATTCAGGAAGACGGCTCGACAACGGATACACTCTCCGCCGCGTCTGCGATCAAGCGCTCAACCACTGTCGCGCGGTCTTCGGCACAACCGGCGGGCCAGAGTCCGGAGGGGGAGATAGCCGCGTCCACGGCGTCGGCACGCGCAGCAACATCACCGACGATGCTCGCGCAGCCGAGCAGCAGCGCATTGCTAAACGATCAAACGACGACTGCTCCGAAAACGCGTGCGGCTGCCGCGACCGCTACCGGACGAGCGACGAGCAAGGCTGACGAAGTTGAAGAGATGGTCAGATCAGCTTCGGTCGTGCGTTCCGATATGGATTCGGCTGAAGCGGCCGGGCTTCCCGCTGCGCCTGATCGTGCGCCGCGCCGCGCCGCCGCGAACGCTGCCGCTCAAGCCCTCACCGAATACAAAATCCCCGGCGCAGAATTTTTAAACGCGCCGCCGCCGCATCTTGAGCATGCCGACGAAGAATACTACAAGATTGCCACGAGCTTGGCTGAGAAATGCAAAGAGTTCAACGTCACGGGCAAGATCGAACACATCTGTCCGGGGCCAGTCGTCACTACCTATGAGTTCAAGCCCGACCCCGGCGTGAAGTATTCTCGTGTTACGGGTCTCGTAGATGATCTTTGCCTTGCGCTGAAAGCGGAATCCATCCGCATTGACCGGATGCCGGGCAAAGCTCACGTCGGAATCGAGGTACCAAGCCCGCAGCGCGAAACTATACACCTGCGCGAAGTGATCGAGTCGAAACAGTTTCGAGAGTCCGCCTCGAAGCTGACCATCGCTCTTGGAAAAACGATTGACGGCTTGAACTACGTCGCAGACCTCGCCAAGATGCCGCACCTTTTGATCGCGGGCGCGACCGGCGCGGGCAAATCCGTCGGCGTCAATTCGCTTATCGTCTCCATTCTTTATAAAGCGCGCCCGGATGAAGTGAAATTCATCCTCGTTGACCCGAAGCGCCTGGAGCTTGGCCTTTACGACGGCATCCCGCATCTGGCGACGCCAATTATCACCGACCCGAAGCGCGCCGCGATCTCCTTGAAGTGGGCCGTCTCAGAGATGGAGCGCCGCTACAAGGAACTGGCAGGATGGGGCGTGCGCAACATAGACGGCTACAACACGGAAGTGATGCGCCGCAACATGGTCAAGGATTACGATACGGCGGGCATGCCCTTAAAGCCGCTGCCCTACATCGTGATTATCATTGACGAGCTGGCCGACCTGATGATGGTCTCCAGCCACGAGGTCGAAGAATCCATTACGCGACTGGCGCAGATGGCGCGCGCCGTCGGCATACACCTTGTGCTGGCGACACAGCGCCCTTCGGTTGATGTCATCACCGGATTAATCAAAGCGAACTTCCCTTCGCGTATCTCGTTTCGCGTCTCATCGAAAGTTGATTCGCGCACGATCATTGACGCCAACGGGGCAGAGCAACTTCTGGGTCGCGGCGACCTGCTGTTCCTGCCCCCTGGAACGTCCAGACTGGTGCGCGTCCATGGCGCTTACGTTGACGAGGCGGAGATCGGTCGCATCGTCTCGCACATCAAGGCGCAGGGCGAGCCTCAATACGACGAGACGATCACGCAGTCGGAAGAGGAAGCCTTGGGGATGGACGGCATGAGCGGCGAGCGCGACGAGTTGTTCGAGGATGCTCTGCGGATCTGCGTCGAGATGAAACGCGCTTCAACCTCAGTGTTGCAACGACGCCTGCGCATCGGCTACGGTCGCGCCGCCGCCATCCTTGACATGATGGAACGCGAAGGCTTTATCGGCCAGGCAGACGGCGCGCGCCCGCGTCCCATCCTCAGCCGCGCCTACGAGATAGTCGCGGACTGGGATGAGCCGAAAGAAGGGGTGTAAAAGTTGGACGAGATAAGCCAGTCGTCCGGGAGATTAGCGACGATATAAAATCGGGGCAATCAAAATGTCTATAGACGAGCGAGAATTGAGACTTGAAAGCGCCTTTGTCACCCTCACCAAGTTGGCCGAAAACATGGATGCGCGCATGAATCGAACCGGTGAGCGCATGGATAATTTCGACGGCAAGCTCGCAGCTTTGACAGATGCTCAAATTCGGACAGAGACTAAACTGGCAGAACTAACAGACGCTCAAGTTAGGATAGTGACCGTACTGTCAGAGCTGGCAGATGCTCAAGTTCGGACAGAGACTTCAATGGCAACTCTTAATAATAAGCTGGCAGAGCTTACGACTAAAATGTCGAAGTTGGCAGAGGCTCAGACTCATACGGACGGACGACTTGATGCTTTGATTGACATTATCAGCAATGGGCGCAACGGTAGGCAGTAGCTTCAAAAAGATCAGATTCAGTTTTGAGCCTGTTCATAGACTTCTGTTTCGTAGAAGCAATCCCGAAACTTTTCCACAGGAATCTGTGGAAAAGCCTGTGGAAAAGCCCCTTTCGGACGTTACAAGTTCCTGAATTTTTTAGACTTCTAGCATTTTGCACACGAGCGTAGCATAAAGGTCAAACATCTTGCCTGCTATGCTTTCGGTAACATGAGATACAGCGTCACTGCACATCGCCAGCTCGCTTTGCTTTTCTTTCTCCCGGTCATGCTCCTGGCCTGTGGCTGCGTCAAATTGCCACGCCATATTTCCACCGCGACCGCTCAAATGACGCGACAAACTCCTCAGCAGGAGACGACAAACGCACCGCTCGTAAACATCAACACGGCCTCAACGGACGAGATGGAAAAGCTGCCGGGCATCGGTCAGGCGCTCGCCGCGCGCATCCTCGCTCATCGCCGGCAGTATGGTCGCTTTCGCCGTGCAGAGCATTTGATGATTGTACGCGGTATCAGCGACCGCCGCTTCCGCACCCTTCGCGCCCTCATCACAGTGGAGTAGCCAGAGCTTGACTGATGCGCCCGATCTTCGTCGCGCCGCGCGTGAGGTTTTCGATGACGCACTCAAGAGCGTTGACGCCTACACCGCTGTGCGAAAGGCTGTCGAGCTTGAAGGCACACGACTCAACATCATCTCCACTTCTTTTGAACTAAAAAATCCGGCGCGTAGTCCTTCGGGCATCTATGCGCTTGCGATTGGCAAGGCGGCGCTTCAGATGGCGATGGCGCTCGACGTAGTTCTCGGCAAACACATCACAGCCGGTATCATTGTTGGCCCCCCAACAACAAGTCCTCATCTTTTGACCATCAAGCCTTCGATTAAAAATTCCACCTCTCCGAAGCGCTGGCGTGTATTCAAGGGGGGGCATCCTCTGCCGAACAGCGCGAGCCTGCTCGCGGCACAAGCCGCCTTCGAGCTACTCGGACGCGCTGAAGCCGAGCGTGCGCTGCTGATCTTTCTTATTTCGGGCGGCGGCTCTGCGCTCATCGAATGGCCGCGTGATGAGCGCATCAGGCTGCGGGATTTGCGCGCGGCTAATCGCACGCTCGTCTCGTGCGGAGCGACGATTGCGGAGATCAACTCCGTGCGCCGCGCCTTCTCCGCTGTCAAGGGAGGCGGCCTCGCAGCGCGCGCGCCGCACGCAGACCAGTTAAGCCTGATCATCTCCGACACGGGAGCGGGCGAGGAATCGAACGTCGCCTCCGGCCCGACATTCGATCCGCCTACAGATGCTCCTGAAGCGCAGAGCGTAGTCGCGCGCTACAAACTCGCGTCAAGTTTGCCCGCAGCAATCCTGCGCGCGATCAATCAACCGGCGGCGAAAGCGGCGACATCCCGGAAAGCTTTTGCGCCCCATCGCGCCGTTCGCGAGCATTACGTGCTCTTAGACAATCAATATGCGATGAAAGCGGCGGCGCGGTCGGCGCGGCGGCGCGGGTACGCAGTTTTGACGGCGCGCGACATCGTCGAGCAAGCGATTGACGAAGGCTGCGCGCAGATGCTCTCAAGGCTTTTTGCTCTGCATCGCCGCCGTTCTTCACCGAAAGACCGAAGGGTTGTGTGTCTGGTTTCCGGCGGCGAATTCGCATGCCCCGTGCGTGGTCGCGGCCTTGGCGGACGCAATAGCGAGACGATACTGCGTTGTGCCATAGAGATGGACGGACGCGCTCGCGCCGCAGGATACGGAGACGCCCCCTCCCGATCAATAAATATCGTCGCGCTTAGCGCAGGGACGGATGGGATTGACGGCAACAGCCCTGCGGCGGGTGCGATTGCCGATCAAGAGACGCTCTCACGCGCGCGCCTCCTGGGGCTGGACGCGCAACGTTTCCTTGATGCAAGTGATGCCTACTCGTTCTTCAATGCTCTGGGAGATGCGATTGTGACCGGGCCGACGGGGACGAACGTGCGCGACCTGCGCTTGTTGATGCTGGCCGGATGAGTCGTTCGTTCTTGATCGTTATGATCGGCGCTCAAGTCTTGTTGACTCGCAAGCTGTGTGAGGCTATAAAGTTTATCACCAGAGCGGCGCATCGCGCTCGCTGAAACTGGTGGAGAAAATCCCCCTTAGGAGTATCAAATTTATGTCAACGACCGTCACGCCGTCCGGCACCCTGCCGCTGACGGTGGAGAAAGACAAAACATCTCCAAATTCTTTCAGGACGCTCAGAGGGAAGCTCGAAGCTTTGCGCGAAGTGCCTTCGCTCGATGACATAGGCCGCTTGCTCGGCGAAGTCGAGGTGCGGGCCGAAGATCTGCGCCCCTACCTGGGATTTAAACCGGGAACGTATGCGCGTCATCGTGTCTTTCGCAACGAGTTCGCAGAGTTGCTGGTGCTATGCTGGCGTCCAGGCCAGCGCACCCCCATACACGATCACAACGGCTCGCACGGAGCGGTGCGCGTCTGCGAAGGCGTGATGTGGGAGACGATGTTCGCACTCGATGAGGCGCAGGAGCTTTACTACCAGTCGGCGCGCGAGTGGCCGGAGGGAGGCGTGACGGGCGCAGGCGTGCCGGATATTCATCAACTCGGAAATCCGGAGGTGAGCGGGCAGAATTTAGTAACGCTGCATCTGTACGCGCCGCCGCTCGGAGTGCTGAACACTTACAAAGTCGGCAGCTCCGAGGTGGGCCATTACACGCCCGATCAGTTTATGGACGGCGCGGGGATCTAAGAGAGATCCGTCTTTCCTGTCCTGACGTATGCCAGTATAAAGAGCAGCCCGAATATCAGATCAATTATCCCTGCGCCGAGCAACACAACTGAGATTCTATGCTGTAGATACAGGACAACTGCTGCGAGGCCGAAGCCCGCCTTCTCCAGCACCGAAGGAATCATCATCTGGCGGTATCTCAAAGGATCGCGAGAGATGATCAGGAAAAGAACCTGCCACGCCAGAGCCACTCCGATAAAGCCGTAGTAATACTCCGGATGTGTGACCGCGGGCGGGAAATCACGCCCATTCTTCTCTTCAAGGAAATACTGTGGCAGAAGCACCAGCAAACCATAGATACCCGCTATCAAGAATAATACTTTGGCGAATCTCATAACCGATTAATGATTTAGCTGCTGCCCGCAGCGCTATCCGTCAAATCATCAGTCGTGGGCGGCGTATCGGAAGCACGGCGGCGCGGCTCAGGGTCGGTCGAGCGGCGTCGCGGCGTCGTGTCCGTGCCGCGACGATTATCGTCGCGCATCTGCGCAGTCAGACTGCGTATGTCGTACTTGTCCAGGAGGTGGCGTAGCGAGCGCACGGAGAGATGCAGGAGTTCAGAAGCGCGCGACTGGCTATAGCCCGTGCGGCTCAGCGCTTCGAGCACGTAACTCTTTTCCAGATGTTCCAGATGGGCCACGAGGTTGAGGCCGCTTTCGGGCAGATCGTATGGGTCTTGTTCGCGACGACGGGCGAAATCAGGATTGTAATTCGTGATTTGTTCGGGCAGGCGTTCGGGCTGAATTGAGGTCGAACGCTCAAGCGCGACCGCCCTTTCAATGGTGTGTTCAAGCTCGCGCACATTGCCGGGCCATGAGTAGACTTCCAGCAGTCGCAGCGCCTTCTCGCTGATCGTGAGCGTGCGGCCAGTCTGCGCGCAGAACTTTTTGACGAAATGATCTGTGAGCACGGGAACGTCTTCGCTTCTTTCGCGCAAAGGGGGCAGCTCAATCGGAATGACGGAGACACGATAAAAGAGGTCTTCACGAAAACTTCCGTCCTTGACCATCGCAGAGAGATCGCGGTTGGTGGCGGCGATAACTCGCGTGTCTATCTCAAGCTCCTCATGCGCGCCGACGGGACGCACCTTTCGCTCCTGCAATACGCGCAGGAGCTTGACCTGCATGGCCGCAGACATCTCGCCGATCTCGTCTAAAAAGATCGTTCCACGATTGGCGGCTTCAAAAAGCCCTTTGCGATTTGTGTTAGCGCCCGTGAATGATCCCTTGACGTAGCCGAAGAGCTCGGATTCGAGCAAGGTCTCTGTGAACGCGCCGCAGTTGATCGAGACGAAAGGCCGCTCGGCGCGCGGGCTCAGATCATGAATAGCGCGGGCGACCAGTTCTTTGCCCGTCCCCGATTCGCCCGTCACCAGCACGGTTGACTGCACCTCGGCGACCGTTTCGATCATCTGGTAAACGGCCTCCATACGTTCCGAATGGCCGATGATGTTGCCCAGATTGCCGCGCTCGCGCTGCTCTTTGATGAGCGTCTTAATCTCTTCCTTGAGCGCAAGCTTTTCCAATCCCTTGGCGACGATCAGCTTCAGCTCATCCACGTCGAACGGCTTCTGAATAAAATCATCTGCGCCGAGCTTGAACGCCTCGCGCGCCGTCTCGACCGTCGCGAAGGCCGTCATCATGACGACGACGACATCAGGCAAAGCCGCGCGCGCAGCCGAGAGCAGCTCTATGCCGCCCATGTCCGGCATCTTCACATCCGAGATAATCAGATCGGCCGGAGACTGACGCAATTGTTCGAGCGCAAGCCGCCCGTTTTCCGCCGTGCGCACGCTATGGCCCTCGCGCCCGAAGACGAGCGACAAAAGCTGTCGCATGCTCTGTTCGTCATCAACAATGAGAAGATTAGCCATAAGTCATCAGAGAGGTTGGAGGTCAAAGGTTAGATCAAGGCCGCCGCTGTCCTCTTAAAGTCTAACCTCCGTCATCTTGCTTGACGGTAATTCAATGGTAATCGTCGTGCCCTGCCCTTCGCGGCTACGCACGTTGATTGTACCACCGTGTTCGCGAATGATCTGATAAACAATCGAGAGGCCGAGCCCCGTCCCACCCGTCGTCGAGGAAAACGGCTCAAAGAGACGTTCGACCTGTTCGGGCGCCATGCCCTGTCCCGTATCCGTAAAGACGATGCGCAAACGCCTGCTGGTCTCGCTCTTCAACTCTACGTTTAGCATTCCTCCTTCGGGCATCGCGTGCAAGGCATTGCGCGCAAGATTCCAGAAGACCTGTTTGAGCTGCGCGGCGTCGGCGTCGGCTACGACCGGCGTCTCCGGCAAATCCGCTTCCAGGCTGTGATTCTCGCGCATCTCATCGCTATGACGCAGCAGCGTAAAAGTCTCGCGCAGGAGGTCGCCGACATCCACGCTTGCGAGCGCGCTTGCTCGCGGCCGCGCGTAGGTCAAATAATCCGTGATGATGCGATTGAGCCGGTCGGATTCGCGCAGGATGATCTCCATCAACTCTGCCTGTGAGGAATCGCCGTCCACCTCCGAACGCAAGACCTGAATCGAGCCGCGCATCGCGGCCAGAGGATTTCTAATCTCGTGCGCGATGGAGGCGGCGACCCGGCCCACAGCGGCCAGCCTGTCCTGGCGACGCGAAATCTCTTCGAGCGCGCGCACCTGCGTCAAATCCTGAAAGGTAACGACGAGGCCAGTGGTGTCGCCCGATTCTGCGAAAAGCGGAAAGATGCTGAAGCCGAGGCGCAGTCGCAGCCCGTCCGGTGTCAGACAGTCGGACTCAAAACGCGGGCTGGGCTCGCCCGTTTCTGCTGCCTGCATCGAATCCCCTATGTGATCGTGCAGGTCCCCGAAGAGGATCGAGGCGTCCTGTCCGCGCACGTCCGCAGCCTTGTAGCCCGTAATCTCTTCAGCCGCCGCGTTGAAGGTAAAGATGCGCCCCTGTAGGTCTGTCGTGACGACGCCCGAACGGATTGATTCGACGATGCGCTCATGCAACGCTCTGAGGCTTGCCAGCGATTGCGTCGCCGCAATCAAGCGCACATCGGAGCGCGTCTGTCCCTCGGCGAGGCGGGCAGAGAGCAGTCCGACGACGAGGAAAGCGACATCGTTGATGCCGATGGTCTCGACAGCCTTGTATGTGGGGACGAGAATGGCCGCCTGCGTATAGTGCGGAATTAAGCCGGAGACGGCGGCTAAAGCGATGCCCGTAAAGGCGAAGACGCAGCCGACCGAGGTGACAAGCGCGCCACGTGGGCCGAGGAAGATACTGGCGACGGCAATCGTCATCACATACAGGGCGACATAGGGTGAATAAACATCGCCTGTGACCCAGACGAGCCAGGTGATCAGGAGCACATCGGCGAAGAACTGCGCCCCGGCCTGATACGACAGATGCCCGAAGAAGCGCAGTGCCGGAATATAAATCAGGCTCAGGCCGGCGACGATCAGGAAGATCGGAAGCGCGCCGCGCAGCACACCCGCGCTCTCCGAAGCGCCGAATCGCCCCTGCGTCCACAGAGCACTCACCAGCACCAGCAGAACCGCCGCGAACAGACGGCCGGCGATCAGCCACCGGAGCCTGCGGGCGAGTGCGTTGCTCTCTTCAATCCTTTTCCCGTTATCCTTCATCGCCCGCCAAGCGTATCATAAATCGGAAGGCGAAAAGCAGTCCGACACGGGCGACCGCGTACAGACTTCTTCGATTCGGAAACAGCGAAACACAGTTCGAAAAGAGAGGCAGCCGAGAGCATTCTTTATCGCGGGATTATTCCATGAACCCTTCAGCCCTGCTCCTGTGCGTGGAGTTTCGGTTGGCTCACTGATCTTTTGGCAGACAGAGATACATGGCGAGAGAGCCGGTTTGCCCTTGCAACTATGTACTAACATAGTGCATCATAGCTTTGGTTAATCCTTCTCTCGCGCATCAACGGTGATGCGCCCACGTGCTTAGTAAAGACGACGGCGTTTTGGATGGTTCGAGAGCAGGCTGATTTTCAACTTCAGAAGCCGCTCACTCAAAGAGCACCCGAACGCAAGCCTTCGCTGCCACCGTTACACCGAAGCCACTTCAAATTCGAAGCTTCTCTTAAACTCCATCAAATGGAGAGGAATATACTTATGTCTATGAAACTTTATGTCGGTAATCTGGCCTTTCAGACTTCGAGCGAAGATCTACAGCAGCTCTTTGCGCAGGCCGGAACGGTCGAGTCAGCTTCGGTTGTCGAAGATCGCGAGACGGGTCGTTCACGCGGCTTCGGCTTTGTCGAGATGTCCTCGAAGGAAGAGGGCGCAGCGGCCATCGAGCAGTTCAATGGGAAGGAAGTCAACGGTCGCAACCTGACCGTCAACGAAGCCAAACCGCGTGAGAATCGCGGCGGTGGCGGCGGTGGTGGTCGCGGCGGCTACGGCGGCGGCGGTGGTGGCGGTCGTGGCGGCTACGGCGGCGGCGGTGGTGGTAATCGCGGCGGCGGTGGTGGCTACGGCGGCGGCAATGACCGCTCGCCTCGCTGGTAAACCGTTTGACCTTTCCCCAGTGACTCTTGACACGAAGCGCTCCTGGCAAAAAACAACAAGTTTCTGCCGGGAGCGCTTCAAAATTTTTGAATATGAAACGCGCCTGGTTAATGACCGAGCAGCGTACAAAGGAAGCACATGAATTTTTCTGAACTGGGACTAGAGCCTACGCTGGTGCGTAAATGCGAGTCCCTCGGATACACTGAACCAACACCGATTCAACAACAGGCGATCCCTGTTGTTCTGAGCGGCTCTGACCTGATCGGCTGTGCCGAGACGGGCACGGGCAAGACAGCCGCTTTTCTTTTACCATCTATTCAGCGATTAATGGCACGCCCTCGCCCCGGCGTCCGGATGCTGATTCTCGCACCGACGCGCGAGCTTACATCACAGATTGTCGAGATGCATCGCCAGCTTGCTCCGAAGCAAAGCCCTCGCTGCGCCTGTATTATCGGCGGCGCGGGAATGGCGCGACAGACTGATGCAATCAGGCGCGGCGCAGGGATTGTGGCCGCCACTCCGGGACGCCTTCTGGATCATCTGGAGCGCGGCACGATTGATCTTTCACACGTCGAGGTGCTGGTGCTGGACGAGGCCGACCGCATGCTCGATATGGGATTCTGGCCTGCTATCCGCAGGGTACTTGCACTGCTGCCCGCCAAGCGTCAGACGCTGCTCTTCTCGGCGACGATGTCATCCGCCATCGAAGAGATCGCGCGCTCGACGATGCACAGTCCGAAGCTTGTGGAAGTGAGCCAGCGTGGTCGCCCTGCTGTGACTATCGAGCAGACGGCTTATCCGGTCGCGACTGAATCCAAGACGGCTTTGCTGCTCGACCTGTTAGAGCGCGAGCGATTCGAGCGAGTGCTGGTTTTTACGCGCACGCGTCGCGGCGCTGAGCGTCTCTCGCATATCCTGGAAGCACGCGAGCATAAAGTTAACCGCATTCACGCCGACCGGACACAACCGCAACGCGAGGCTGCGCTGCGCGGATTCCGCGACGGCCAGACGCGCGTGCTTGTCGCCACGGACATCGCGGCGCGCGGTATTGATGTTGACGCCGTCTCGCATGTCATCAATTACGATGTGCCTGCTGCGCCGGAAGATTACGTGCATCGCATCGGTCGCACGGGACGAGCTGGCAACACGGGGCGCGCCATTACGCTGGTCACACCCGTCGAGGAGACAAACATGCGTGCCATCGAACGCCTCACCGGCCAGGCGGTTGAGCGTGTTTTACTGCCCGCCTTCGGAGGTGTCAAAAACAACCTGAGCACCGCTGGCAGGCCCTTCACCCCGGCCAAGAGTGCAGGCTTTACCGGCCGTCGCTCATTTAGACCAAGACGCGCTAGCAGATAACTCTGTTCGGTCGCCGCAAAACAGTCGCTGGTGCGCCATATGAACCGATAGCGCACCAGCGAACAGTCATCCTCGATCGCCTGTCTTCTCCCATCACCTCCTCCGTAATCATTTCTCAGATTGCATCAGCAAGAATTCCGTTGAGCCCCGTCATAGAGGCCAAAGGACGCATCGCTATGCCTCTCGCGAGGGCGACATAGCAAGTGCCCGATGAGAGTCTCCCCTTTGTCTCTAAACTTTTCTCTTTTGCGCGCGGGCGATTCGTGATTTAATGGCCGCAACTATCGGGCTACTATTTCGAGATTACTTCGGGTGATTTCTTCCGCGCACTCTAACCGCTTCTGACGATCAAGGGGTCACGAGCACAACAATCACGCCTTGCATCCTGTTTGCAAAGCGTCAGTGAAGTAAAAGCTTGAGGCAAAGGCTTGCCGTGCAACTGCCTTCACCTATTCTTTGTTTCCTGTCTCTCGCCTGCGCGCTGACTGCGGCGGCCTGTGGCGGAGCGCCGCAAGCGCATACCAGAAGTTCGCGCACCGAACCTCCGGCTCCTCCTTCCACTGTTACTCGCTTGAACGACTCAGACCTGGACGGCATTCCGGACGGAGCGGAGCTGCATTCCTTCGCCGACCGCGAAAACTTTCGTCGCTGGTTCACAGGAATCGCCGAGATGCAGTTTTACCAGTTGAGCGATGAGTGGAATG
Organism: Pyrinomonadaceae bacterium; assembly: GCA_046714695.1. Taxonomy (GTDB): domain Bacteria; phylum Acidobacteriota; class Blastocatellia; order Pyrinomonadales; family Pyrinomonadaceae; genus DASQYE01. The sequence continues at coordinate 20,607 of JBKKAL010000203.1, read as the reverse complement.
CCGAGCAGCGTGATTGCGCGGGGCTCATCAGATTTAGCTGGCGCGAGGCGCTCAAGGCCCATGACCGCCTCTGGTTTCAAAGGATGGGGCCGGGTTATGAAGGGCTCGCGCCGGACGTGCGCGCCTACGATCTGGAGCAGGGCCTTCTCGGCGAGAGACTCTTTCGCACCGCTTACGGCTCATTCAAAGAGAGCGACCTTGACGGCAAGACCTTCTCTCAGTTCGCAGACGCCCGCACGCTCAAAAACTTCAACATCGTTTTCGTCAGCCGCGACCGCCGGCAGGCACAGCCCGGCGACCTGCTTTTCTTTCACCAGCCTTGGGTGCAGAAGTTTCCCTATCACGTCATGCTTTTCTTAGGTAAGCCGCAGATTGCCGCCGAAGGTGCGGCTGACTGGGTGGTGTATCACACTGGCGCTCGGCCAGAGGATGGGGGAACGGTCAAGAAAGTTCGGCTCGCGGTGCTCGACGAGCACCCGGAGAGGCGCTGGCGGCCCACTCAGAACAACCAGAATTTTCTTGGCTTTTACCGTCTCAAAATCCTTGATTGAAATTGGATCAAACCGATGAAACCTCAAAAGCTTATTACGGCCGCTCTTATCTACCTCGTCATCATTATAGCTATCCTGAGCATCGTCACATTGCGAGCGCGGGCGCGTGTGCGTGACTCTGAGCGTAGAGCCGAAGCCGTCGCCGTCGCCGAACGCAAGGCAAAGTCCGCCGACCCTGAAGTGCGCAAAGAAGGCGAGGCCGAGGCAGCAGCCGCGCGCGCCAAAACGGACGCCTCGGCCCTCACCGACCCGGAGGCCAAGCCTAACTTTACGCTTTCGACCAATCGCACCTACGGTACATCAAAAAACCCGCGCGTGTGGATTAACTACCAGGGCATCAAGTATCTGGACTTTCGCGTTTACAGAGTCAATGATCCGGCCAAGTTTTTCAAACAACTGGACGACCCGCACAAGTTCGGCGAGCGCGAGAAAAAAGAGGTCGCATCCTCTCATCGCACATCACCATCGCTCCTTGAACGCCTGCGCGCCTTTAAGAGCGCGGCCTTCCGTATTTTTAAGAACTACTTCCGCGATCAGCTCAAGCGCGAGTCGCGCACCACCTTTAATCAAAAGTTTCGCAAGGAGGGAGAGCGCACGCCGCTCAACGTCGCCGACTACGCGCGAGTTCCGCTCCTGAACCCTGACCAACTGGTCAGCAGTTGGCGCGAAGAGATGGCCCCGCTCGATTATGCCTATGACACGCTGATGGTTCCCCTGGGCAAGCGCGATCCCGGAGTCTATCTCGTCGAAGCCATCAACAATGATCTGCGCGCCTATTCCATCGCCGTCATCTCAGACATCACGATCATCAACAAGACTGCGCCGAACGGCGACATGATGGTCTATGCGGCTGATCGCAAGACGGGCGCGCCGTCAGCGGGCGTCCAGGTAGAAATCGCCAGGAAGCAGAAGACTTACGCCACCGGCACGACCAACGAGACCGGCGTCTTTCACACACGCATTGAGAAAGAGAAGCAACAGCCACAGGCATCTCCTTCTCCATCGCCGTCGCCGACGCCGAACACGGAGGGCGAAGGCGAGACCGAGCCCAGTGATTCATTCCTTATCATGGCCTCTAAGAGCGATCATTTCGCCGTCTCCGATCTAGAATCCATGTCGCTCGGCATGGGCGAGGGCGGCGAAGAGGTTGATCAGGGCGTGACTGGTTATATCTACACGGAGCGTCCCGTCTATCGGCCCGCACAAAAAGTCTATTTCAAAGGGATACTGCGGCGGCTCGGCGATAACGGTTACGAAATGCTCAAGGAACGCAGCGTGACCGTGACCATCGAAGACCCGAACGGCGGGAAGCTGCTGGAAAAGGAGCTTCCTCTCTCATCACGCGGAACCTTTAACGGCGAGGTTGATCTGGCGGGCGGAGCCGCGCTCGGCAGCTACCGCATCATCGCATCGGCGGGCGAAGCACAGGCTTCAGATTACTTCGAGGTGCAGGAGTATAAGAAACCTGAGTACAAGGTCAGCGTCACCGCGCCTAAAAAGTTTGTCCCGGTCGGCAGCACCGTCAAATTCTCCATCGAAGCTCGCTACTTCTTCGGCGCGCCGGTGACGACCGCCGACGTGCAGTACTATATCTATCGCTCGCGCTACTATAACTATTTTGGGGGCGCTGCGGAGGAGAGCGAAGAGGGCGAAGAAGGCGAAGAGACTGAGGGTTATTACGGCTACGGCAACGACATGGTGCAGGACGGCGAGGGCTCGCTTAACAAGTCTGGGCGGCTCGATGTCGAATTCACAGTGCCGGAGCCGGACGAGAAGGATCCCTATGATTACACCTATCGTCTGGAAGCGCAGGTGACGGATGCCGCTCGCCGTACTATCCAAGGCGCAGCGAGTTTCGTCGGCACGCGCGGCAGCGTGGTCGCCGACGCCAATCCCAGTCGCTACGTCTATGCGGTTGGCGACACGGCGAAGATCAACGTACAGACCGCAAGCTATGAGGGCAAACCTGTCTCGGCCACTGTCACGCTGGAGTTCGTCCAGCGCACATGGGACAAAACCCCGATTGAGGGCGGCGGCTTTGAATACAAGATGCGTGAGACAAAGCTCACATCGGCGGATGTCCAGACGGACGCGCAGGGACAGGGTAGTTACGATTACCCTGTCAAGACGAGCGGCAGCATAGATATCAAGACCATCGTCAAAGAGAACGGGAAACAGTATGCCTCGACCGGCGGCTACCTGTGGATCACAGATCAGCAGAACGCCTGGATGGACTCGCTCAATGAAGAGTACGGTTCGATCAAGCTCATACCGGATAAAAAATCTTATCAGCCCGGCGAAACAGCACACGTCCTGGCGATGCTGCCCACGGACAAGGCGCACCTGCTGGTGACGACCGAGATGGAGAGCGTGCTGACGGCGCGACCCGTCGAAGCTACTGGCCGCGTCGTGATGATTGACGTGCCGATAGAGGCGCGCTACGCCCCGAACGTCTATCTCGGCGTCTCTTTTATCAAGGACGACGAGATGTACACGAGCGACCGCTCGCTCAAAGTGCCCGCGACCAACAAGCGGCTCAATCTTGAGATCATCCCGAATAAGAGCGAGTACAAGCCGCGCGAGACGGCCTCTTACACAGTACTTGCGCGCAATTCGGACGGCACTCCGGCGGCCGGGGCCGAAGTCAGCCTCGGCGTGGTGGACGAAGCGATCTACAGCATACGTCCCGAGCAGATGATGGATATACACAAAAGCTTTTTCGGCCATCGCTACAATCAGGTGCAGACCAATTTCGCCGTCTCGTACTATTTCTCCGGATCAAGCGGCGATGATTCCGTAAATCTGGCGAAGAATCGCAGGGCTTTTCAACTGGCCGATTTCAAGAACGAAGGGCAAAACGCCGAGCTAACCATCCGCAAGGAGTTCAAAGACACCGCCTTCTGGCAGGCGGATGCGGTGACGAACGCGGAAGGTCGGGCAGAAGTTAAGTTTCAACTGCCGGACAATCTGACGACGTGGCGTGCGACGGCGCGCGCCGTGACAGAAGATACGCGCGTCGGCTCAAGCGTCGGCCGGGTGCTCGCGCGCAAAGACCTTGTCATGCGCGTCGAGATGCCGCGCTTCTTTACCGAAGGCGATACGGTCACGCTCTCCGGCATCGTTCATAACTACCTCAAGAGCGCGAAGCAGACGCAAATCTCCATCGAAGTTACGGGCGCGCAACTCCTGGATGGGCCAACACAGTCGGTTAACATCGCCAAAGACGGCGAGCACCGAGTGGACTGGCGCATCAATGCCGCGCAGGTAGGACAGGTGCGCGTTCTCGCTAAAGCCCTGACCGATACGGAGAATGATGCCGTCGAGATGACTCTGGAAGTTGTGCCGCGAGGACTGCGCCAGAACCGCTCGGAAGTCTCTTCGATTATGGACGAACAGGCGGACAAATCCTTCTCATTAAATCTTCCTGCCAACGCCAATCCGCAGGCGCGTTATCTGCGCATAGAGGCATCGCCTTCAGTGGCAGGCACGCTCTTCGGCGCGCTCGATTACCTGACGGGCTATCCCTACGGTTGCACGGAGCAAACGATGTCGAGCTTCCTGCCCAACGTCATCGTCTCGCAGGCTTTGCAGGAGGTGAAGTCGGCAACTCTCCGTGACACGAACAAGATCGGTGAGAAGGTGCAGCGCGGGCTTGATCGTCTCTATGCTTATCAACATGATGACGGCGGCTGGGGCTGGTGGAAGGATGATAAAACGGACGCCTTTATGACGGCTTACGTTGTTGACGGCCTCTCGATAGCGAAACGCGCCGGCTACGGTGTGGACGATGAACGAATCGGTCGCGCTCGTGAGAGCCTCAAGCAGATGCTCAATACAAACCGAGACGGCGAGGCTAAGGAGATTGATCTGGAGACGCGCGCTTACATGGCCTATGCGCTTATTGCAAGCGGTGACGGCGATGATGTTTACGTTAACGGCCTCTATGATAATCGCAACGGGTTGCAACCCTATGGGCGCGCTCTGCTGGCCCTCGCGCTTAAATATCGCAGCGACGGGCGCGCCGGTGAGGTCGCGAGCGAGATAGAACGCTCGGCCAAAGTTAGCGATCAACATGCTTACTGGGAATCGAGCCGCCAGTCTCATTACGGTTATGTAGAAAACAAGACCATAGAGGCGAGCGCGCTCTCCATCAGGGCGCTTGCGCAAATCTCACCGCAAAGCGGCGTGCTTCCGAAGGCCGCGCGCTGGCTGGTGGCAAATCGCCGCTTCGGCGACCGCTGGGACTCGACCAAAGATACAGCCTTTGCCATCTACGGCCTGACGGAATACCTGAAGGCGAGCAAAGAGTTGGAGCCGGACTATACGGTCGAGGTTTACTTAAACAATGAGCAGGTCCTGACGCGCCGTATGACGGCGGCGGACGCCACAGCGGGGCAACCCTTCATTATTCTGCGCAAAGCCGGTGAGGTCTCAGATAACAATGAAGTGCGCGTGGTCAAAAAAGGTCGCGGCGCGCTTTACCTGAGCGCCAACCTGGATTACTTCACGGGCGGCGAAAGCACTGCGGCGCAATCCTCAGACAATCTGAAGATAACGCGCGAGTATTTAAGCCTGCGTGTTACGGAAGACGAAAATGGCGGCCCCGGCAAGTGGGCCATCGAGCCGCTCAGGGGCGAGATACGTTCGGGCGACCTGATTGTCGTCAAGATTCGTGTGCAGGGCGCGCGCAGTGAATATCTCCTTGTCGAAGACCCGATCCCGGCGGGTGGCGAACAGGTCGAGCGCACGAGCGGCATTAATCTCAACTACTCGGAAGGCAATTGGACGGACTGGTATAGCACGCGCGAGTTCCGCGATCAGAAGACGGCGATTTTCCTTCGCGTATTCGACGGCGACGCCACCTTCCAGTATGCGATGCGCGTGCAGGTTCCCGGCCAGTTTCGCATTCCTCCGGCGCGCGCCGAGATGATGTACCAGCCAACCATACAGGCCAACACCGCCAGTTCAGTGATGACGATTCTGGATAGGAGATAAAAGAGATGGCGACCAACGAAGAAGCCGCAACGCCGGAGCCGGAGCGCGCGAGGAAAGAAACTCAAGAGGCGCACACTGCATCCCCTCAAGCCCCTTCGTCGCCACTTTCAGGCTTGAGGGCTATGGGCGGCGCGGCCCGGCGGCTTTTTGGCAACCGGCGCGCACTGCTCGTACTTCTACTCCTATACGCCGCGTTGGTCGCGTCCCTTTACTTCTTCATCGCAGTCCGTGAGGCCAGCGTCTGGCAGGTGCTTGCAACTTTTCTGCTCGCCCTGATTGCGCCCGCGATCTTTTTCATCATTCAGACGATTGGCGTCCGTTATGTGGAGGATGACGTGAGGACGCGGGATTTGCTGCGCTGGTCTGTGCGCGATTTCTGGAAATTGCTCGTCGTCACTGTGCCCGTGCTTCTCCTCTTCTGGTTGATCGCCTACCTCTTCGGTAAATTCCACATGGCGGCTCCGGCGGTTGTCTCTGAAGCGGCGAGCGCGGGAGCCGGAGCGGCTACGCGTACACCTGCGCGGGCCGCTTCAGAAGCTTTCTCATGGAAGGAAGTTATTCTGACTACGCTGCGCTTCCTGATTCTTGGTCTCATATTGCCGCTTATGGCGATACATCTATGGATCGCGGCGGCGCGACGGGGATTGGCCGGCGCGTTCAGGACGATTAAGCACGTGATGGCCGCTGCGCTTGCGCCCGGCGCGGTGCTTATCTACGGCATCGGTCTTCTGATCTTCGGCGTAATTCCTTATTTCCTTATCACCACTAACTTTTCCAAAGGCGGTGTGTGGACGGAAGTCAGCCTGCTCGGCGGCCGTTTACTACTGGCTTCGTTGTTCATGCTCTGCGGCTGGATCATCACCCTCGGCGCACTGTCTATCTTCAGCCCTGAACGGACGCAGGATCGGGTAATCCCCGAACAAGCGGAAGCCGAGGCGGCAGGCGCGGACGTGGAATGAGCCGGGTATTTATCAATACACATCGGATCACCGTGTTCACATTCTCTCGCGCGTTCTTCTTCCGCGTTTCGTCTTTCCACATTAAATGGGCCGCAGTAACACTGTGTGTAATCGCCTTATGTTCATCTTGTGTGTCCACCGCGCAAGATGGTGTTGGGCCAACGACGCCGGTGGATGGGGCACAGGCCGGCATCAACGAAGACAAGGTTGATGCGTCGCTGGAGCGAGCGGCCAGAGCGGCGCTCGGCGAGCGCGAAGGAACCGTCATCGTGATGGACGCGCAGAACGGTCGCCTGCGCGCCGTCATCAATCCCCGTGTTGCTTTTGAACAGGCATTCCCGCCCGGCTCTGCCATCAAGCCTTTTACAACGCTGGCGGCGCTACGTGCCGGTTTGATAGACGCTGAGACAGATAAACTCTGTCCGGGGTTTTACCGGCGCGCGGGGTTCGACATCTATTGCACACATCCAAAAAGCAAAGCCCCGCTCGATCTCGAGCACGCGCTTGGCTTCTCCTGCAACTATTATTTCGCGACCTTAGGCGAGCGTTTGAGCGCGGGAGCGTTCGATACGATGCTTGCCTCATTCGGGTTCGGTGAGCGTACCGGGGTGAATGCGGCGAACGAGTCGGCGGGCGCACTGCGGCGCGGCGAACAAAGCGCCGGGGATGTGCTGGGCGAAGGCGATCACCTGCTTGTCACACCTATTCAGCTTGCGAGGGCTTATGCGGCCATCACGAACGGCGGCCATCTGTATCGCCCGCAGATCCGTGAAGCCAAAGGATTCATCGCTCAACCCACGGCGCGTATCAACATCGCCGCTCCTCATCGCGCCATCCTCGTCAACGGCATGCGCGGCTCGACCGCGTACGGCACAGCCGCCTCCGCCGGGCTCAACGCTTTGAACGTAGAAATTTACGGCAAGACGGGCACGTCCACTTCCAGCAACGGTTTTCGCACGCAAGGTTGGTTCGTCGGCATCATGGACGATGCACGTCCCGGAGGCCTATCGAAACCGGAGAGCGTCCGTCTAGTCGTCCTTGTCTTTCTCAGGCGCGCGCACGGAGCGGATAGCGCGGAGGTCGCGCGCCCGATCTTTGAAGAATACCTGCGCGCGCGCCGGGGCGGAGATGTAGAACATGAGAGCGGCCCTGCCATAGCGAGTCGCAATGATGCGGGCGGTGAAGATGGACGCGCCGCAACTGAGAGCGATGCTGAAACGAACTCCACGCGCTTTCGTGTGAAAGTTACTACGCGTTCGGATTCCTCCGCCAGTGTCGAGAGTACTATGCAAAGCTTGCCGCTGGAAGAGTACGTCACGGGTGTGCTCGCGGCGGAATCGAGTACGGAGAATAAAATAGAAGCCCTTAAAGCGCAGGCTGTCGTGGTTCGTACTTTCGCGCTCAAGAACCGTGGACGCCACGCGGACGATGGTTTCGATTTTTGCACCACGACGCACTGCGAGCGTTACGCATTTGTCGGAGAAGGGGGAGAGCGCCCCTCATCCAACGCGGCTGGTATTGACGCGGCGGTGACTGAGACACGCGGTGAAGTTCTGCTTGATGCCCGTGGACAGCTTGTTGATTCCTACTTCGGTGTGGCCTGCGGCGGAATGACCGCGAACGTTCAATCTTTGTGGGGTGTGACGGACGCGCCCGGCTACCTGCGAGGAGTGCGTGACGATTACTGCGCGACGATGCCGCACCATCACTGGACAGACATTATTCCTGCGCAGCGGTTGCTCAAGGCTCTGCGCAGCGATCCGCGTACGGATATTGGCGCAAGGCTCACCGATGTGATCGTGACACGGCGCGACGTGACGGGACGCGCGGAAATGATCACACTGGAAGGTGAAAAACGAAAGATGGTGCGCGGCTGGGATTTCAAGCTCATAATTGGGCGCTCACTGGGCTGGAATATGCTGAAGAGTTCACGCTTTACTGTGGCGCGCGCGGGCACAAATTACGTGTTTCGTGGCGGCGGCTTCGGTCACGGGCTCGGCCTCTGCCAGGAAGGCGCGCACGTAATGGCCGAGCGCGGCTCAAACTACAGGCAGATCGTGGGGAAATATTTTCCGGGCACGAGCATCATGAATCAGACCAAGGCTCAGGCGGAGAGCGCGGGCTTGAGCGATAATGTTCCCCTCTCTCCTCTTTTGACCAGATCTGTATCTTATCTCGTTCCGGCAGAATTCAATTCTTCCCTTGCTCGCGTATCGCAGGCTGGTCGTCTGAGCCTTTCGAGCGAACATTTTCGCGTGAGCTATCCGTCAAGCACGACGCGACGCGAGGTTGAGATGGTGATTCGTAGCCTCGAAGCGGCGCGCGCAGATATGGAGCGCCGCCTGACGATTGCAGGTCTTGCGCTCGCCGGAGAGCCATCGCTCAATGTTTTTATTCACGAGACGACGACGGATTTCATCGCTGCCACGGGCCAACCGGGCTGGGCAGCCGGAGCCTCGAGCGGCTCGCGTATGGAGCTTCAGCCGCTCACACTCTTGCGTCGTCGCGGCGTCCTGCCGACAACCCTGCGGCATGAGTATGCTCATTTTGTGATCGAACTTTTGGGCGGGGGTAGAACCCCGCGCTGGCTGGCCGAAGGGCTGGCGATTTATGTGGCGGGCGAGGGCGCGATGATGGCTCGCTTTCAGCTTAAGTCGAAATGGACGCGCGACGAGATGGAGAGAAAACTTGCGCGCCCCGCTTCGGCTGAAGAGATGCGCGCCCTTTATGCCGCCTCATACAACGAGGTGCGCGCTTTAGTTCGCGCAGAGGGAGAAAAAGGAGTCTGGCATCGCGTCGCTCAACGCTCGCACTAGCTGAAGAGATCATATCTACAGGTCGGACATGCGGTTAAATATATACCACCACCTCTCCGTATAAATGTCCTTCAAACTTCTGGGAGCTATCAATAAAAACTTTTCCATGGTTAGGCTTCACATCAAAGTGCGCTTCGCCATTAGCATCCGTCCATTCGCCATGTGTGACTCCATTGGAAAATTGCGCATCAATCCCGAGAGCGACCTTCTTTCCTTTGACAGGATTGCCGGAACTTCTATGAATCACCTTGATTGTTACCATTACTCAAGCCTCCCGGAGAGTTTGTTAACTCGAAGCTAACAAAGCCGGTGTTAATTAATATTAAGTAAAGAAGCGGTGCGAGTATTCGTGGTGTATTAGTCGTGCCTCTGCTTTGACCATTCCTTGTAGCTCTCCTGCTGCGACCGGCGAGAAGTCGAGCGAAAAGCGGACGCCGATCCAATCCTCTCACTGAGGTTGCTGAGCATGGGTCTTCTGTCATCTGCCTGACCCTCAAAGAGCCATTCGTTCATTTGCGCCCACTGCGCGGCATCAAAGAGCTTCAGTATCTGCGAGTTTGCCGCCGTGTTGTCGTTGAGCGGAGCAGGCAACGGAGCTTTAGACTGCCGTTTCCTCAGATTCCGAAGCATCATGGCCGATAAAGCCATGACCAGAATTATTAGCATGGCGATCACAAGAATTAATGTCAATCGAATTGTCTCCTCATCTTCAATTCACCCTGCTTGTCGATAATGCGTCTATTTCTCCGTAATCGCCGGCTACGGCATCCTTCAGTAGCAAGAAGGTGCTCATCATTAATCATTTTGCTTGAGATGTAAAACGCGAAGCAACGCCGGTTGCAGATTAGCCTAAACGATAGGGTCAGTCTGTGCGCTAGGCCACATATAGTTTGTTTTTTGGCGATCCACGTTAAAACGCCGCGACCTTTTTTACGTGTATGTGCGTTGGCGCACGGACAATCACACTTTCGAGTGCTATGTTCATATACTCCGAAGCATTCATCTTTCGAGATCGCGCCGTGCAAACAAACCTGCGCGTAGGCTTCACAAAGAAGGTTAAAGTAGGACAATTGCTGAAGACACAAAACAATTCCGGTCTGACCATCCTCATTGTAGAGGACATAGAGGAAACCCGCGACGGCATAGAGAAGCTGCTCACTTCTGATGGCTACCGTATTGAGGCGGCCAGAAGTGAACGAGACGCTGTCGAGAACGCCCGGCGAAACAGTCCCGACCTTATTCTGGTGAGCCTCGGCGGGCCGCCGAGCGATGTCATCGCAGCCGCCCGCAATATACGCGAACGTGCCAGGCTGCGAGAGAATGTGCCGGTGGTGGTCTTTTGCATTGAAGAGATTGACGAAGGCGACGAAGTCGCCATCGGCCAAAATATATTTATCACGCGCCCTGACAATTTCGATCAGTTGAGAGATCTTCTCGCTTACCTTCTCCAGAGGATTCCAGCCGCAGCCTGAAGTCTCGTTTGTGAAAAGCTGCTTGAGTTTCCCTGTTGAGCTTTTCTTGCAGGAATGCGTGCTCGTCCTCGATCAAGGAAGAACCGAAAGCGCCCCGGCGAAACAGATTTGCTGCCGGGGCGCTTTTAATTGAGGAGCGGTCGTTGATTATCTTGAAAGCGCTCGACCTGCGGCGCGTGCGGTCGCGTTAGCGGCTGTAATTGCTGCGTCCGCCGTTGCGATTTTCGCGCGGCTTGGCCTCGTTGACCGTCAGGCTTCGACCACCCAGCTCCGTGCCATCGAATTTCGCTATGGCCGCCGCGCCCTCTTCCTTCGAGGACATCTCGACGAAGCCGAAGCCGCGTGAGCGACCCGTCTCGCGCTCTTCGACGACCGAAGCTGACTCGACCGTTCCGGCCTGCGCAAAGAGCTCCTGTAGATTCTCGCTCGAAGTCTCGAACGAAAGATTACCGACATAAAGTTTCATAGACATAATAAATTTGTTCCTCTCCACTATTAGGAGTGTAAAGAGAAGCTTCGAATAAAAGTGGCTTCGGTGTAACGGTAGCAGCGAAGGCTTCGGGTTCGGGTGCTCTTCTAAGGAGCGGCTTCTGAAGTTAAAATCAGCCTGCTCTCGAACCATCCAGAACGCCGCCGCCGGTTTCCAGGCAGGGGGCGCATCACCGTCAATGCGCAAGAGAAGGAATTACTGTAAATTATGATGCCCTCGTGAGCCTTATCGTTGTGTGAACAAGTCAGCCATTCATGATCTTACGATATGAGACGTGCAGATCGGATAGCCTGTCTGCGGACGCAGGATCGCTGCGTGCGAGCAAAGTGATAATCTCGTCGCGCCCGGCCAACAACTGCTGCACGCCATCTCTTTGCGACTTTGTCAGGTTGGAAGCATCCCCTTTATCAATTTCTGCGCGTAAGGCGTTATAGAACTGGCTGGTCTCCTTGCGGGCTGGCTCATAATCACCCCGCCGTGCATCAATTACTGCCGAGGCGAGATTATTCTGCATCGTAACGAGGATTAACTGATGCTCTGATTGAGCAAGACTGGCGGCGCGTTCACGAGCTTTGAGCCACATCGGGATGAAGCCGAGCAGGAAGATGGCAATCAATACAGCAGCATAGATGACCACGCGCCGACTTGAAGAAGTTGACCTGACCGTTTCTGATTGTACGTCTTCTTCTACCATTTTCTGCTTTTCTTCTCTCAAAATGTCTCATGCTCTCGATCGAGAGGCTTCCGTTCGCTCATTCATAATTCGGCCGTATTATATCGCCTTAACCCTCAAAGCGTGAAAGCAGAACGTTAGAGCAGATGGAGGCGAAAGAGACAGCTTCCACCTGCTCAATTGAGCGCCGAGTGCCGTTTCAGGCATCGCTATTTAGGATTTAGCAGGCACGTTCAATTCCTGGCCCACCTGAATCGTATTCGGGTCTTTGATCTTGTCGCGATTGGCATAGAAGATACGCATGTAATCGTTCGCATTGCCATAGAGTTGCTGGCTGATCTTGGAAAGCGTATCGCCGGATTTGACCGTATAGGTCTCGCCGCCGCTACCGCCGCCAACCGCTGCTCCCTGAGCGCGCGCCGCCTCAACGTTGATGTCGGCAGTGATGTCATCCATGTTCGGGCTGACCGTTTTGATCTGGTCGAAGAACTTGTTCTTGGCCTCGTCTGACGGCGCCGTGCCTTTAATGAAAAGCTTGTTGTCCTGCACATGCAGGTTCTGGAATTGAACGTGCTGCTGATCGGCCGTCGTCAGCACCGTCTGATACTTCTGCTTCAGCTCGTTGAAGCGTTTCTCCGCATCAGGCTGCTGCGTCGCTGCTTCGGCTCCCTGGCCGAACATCTTGTCAAATAGTCCCATGGTTTTATCTCCCTGGAATTTGAGCTAAATGGATTCAGACAATCCGGATGAATTCCAGAGGAGCTGAGAATGGAGTTAAGCTGTGACTCGGTTCGCAATCACCTTACATGATAAGGGTTTATATGTCAACGATAGAATATGTTTTTAGATAATATATTCCGTATGTGACGCACAATAGAAATCGCTGCGATGGGATTAGAGTATCAGGGCCGAAGGCTGTTTACCTGAGCGAGAAATCGCTCCACGGCGTAGGTGCTGAGCTGCCCACTGGGGCCGCTGAAATTATAGTCGCAGGCATGTGTGGCCCACGGCAGAATCAAGAGAAAATGGCGACGGCCTGCGCGATCCAGGGCGCTCGACAATCGCTCGCTCTGCACGACCGAGACCAATTCGTCCCGCCCGCCGTGGATCAGGAGAGTCGGGGGAGTGTCTTCTCCGATAAAGTTGATTGGTGAAGCACCATCGTACTGCGGCATGACCTGATCAGGGCTCCCTCCCAGGTATGATTCCAGTACTCCGGTCGAATCGTAAACCGCCGGGTTAGAGGGATGCGTGTATGCGTAAAACAGGTCAGTCGGGCCATAAAAAGAGACGACTCCCCGAATCGAAGGATCATGGGCTGTGTAACCGGCCAGCAGGGCGAGCTGCCCGCCTGCTGACCTACCCAGTAAGACGAAGCGTTGGGCATCGAGCCCGAGCGACGCCGCGTTGGCCTTCAGATAAGAGATCGCTGCATGCACATCATCGCGTGCCGCAGGGAAAGGATACGATGGTCCGAGTCTGTAGTTGATCGCCGCGACCGTATAACCTCTGGCCGCCAAATAACTGTTAAGCGTATCAAGCTGCGTGCTATCTCCATTGCGCCAAGAGCCGCCATGTATCACGACAACGCAAGGCGTCGGAGGCTGCTCACCCGACCCTTGAAATAGATCGAGGTTGAGTGGCCGGTTATCCCTGACCACATATGTCAAAGTCCGTTTACTAACTTCCGGGGCACGTACACCAAAGATCAGACTACGGGCCGACAGGGGCGTTGATCGCGGGGGCCCATCTGTACTTTCCTGCATTAGCGAGTCGCCGAAAGCATCGGCGAGTTGCGCCGGCAACCTACTTGCGATGGGAATGGAACGGAGAACGGGAGACAGGGCTAGTATTGCCGCAATGATACCGGCGACGGCGGCGATCTGTCCCAGTTTGGAGCCTCGCCAGCCGGGAACGAGTAGCGGCGCGAGAGCTATCAATGCCAGCACGTGTCCCCATTCCGTGACACCGATGGCAAGCATCCACAACAGACCCGTGGGTGCCCGGAACACCGCAAGCAAACTGACCACGAGGCACAGGACTGCGAAGCTTAAACGGGCGATTGCCAGCGTTCTCTTTAAGATGGACGACTCTCCTTGATCACTCTGATACGACAAACTTCGGCGCAGGACATAAGCGATTGTCTTAGTCTAGCGGGACTGTGTCACGATTTTATTGTGCGCAGCTTTGTTTGCCGAATAGCCGCCAGTCTTAATGCAGAGAAACCATATCCATGCGATCAAGAGTGCCTGCAAAGGGAGTCGCAGCCAGAGAAGCCACACGGGGAGGGTCACGCCCGTGGGGGAAATATGATTCAAAGCCATGTGAATGTTTGCGGGAAAAACGGCTACGAGGAGGACGATCAATCCATATCCGGCGATCCTGCGTAATCCGGGCACGAGCACGCCTATTCCACCCGCGACCTCCCCCAGGCCGCTCAGATAGACCAGCAACAAAGGATTTGGTAGATACGCCGGCATAATGTGCAGATATGCCGCCGGACGCAGGAAGTGCATCGCTCCGGCGGCAACGAAAAAAAGGGAAAGCAGTATTCGAAGTATGGTCATAGATCGCTCTGGTGGGAGACCAACATCGGCCTGCGATTGAATATTTTAGAAATAAAGAAGAAGGAGATGGGGCGTCAATCAATCTTGTGATGTCCGCCTGCGTCACATCTCGCTTAGTTCTTCGTCAGGTAGCTATCGCTTTCGTCTTTGACGATCCTGTAACACTCGCAGGAGATGGCTTCCAATTTGGCACGGTTGAGAATGTTGATAATGCCTCGACTGTAGCTGATCAGTCCACTCCGTTGAAGAGCGCTGGCAGCCACGGTGACGCCCTCCCGCCGCACGCCCAGCATGTTGGACATGAACTCCTGAGTCAACCGAAACTGATCTGACCTGAGCCGGTCACTTGTCATCAGCAGCCAGCGCGCGAGCCTCGCGTTCACCATGTGAAAGCGGTTGCAGGCAGCCGATTGAGAGATTTGCATCAGCAACGTGTGGGTGTAGCGGCGCAGCAAGTTATGCAAAGAGGCGATCTGGCTTTCCTCCCTGCGCAACGCCGCCACCTTCATCCTCATAGCTGTGCCTTCGCCCTGCACCACAGCGCGATTGCGCGACTCGTTGACACCCAGGAAGATGCCGATGCCCGTTAAGCCTTCGTTTCCGACCATACCAACCTCTATGGTCGCGCTGGTTGCCACCTCGGAAAGTAGAGAAACGATTGCGTCGTTTGGGAAATAGACGTGACGGATACGCTGGCCGGGTTCGTAGATGATGTCAGCGAAAGTCAGTGTAACCTGTTCCAACTCAGGCAGGAGGCGTTGATAATCTTTTTTTGGCAGCGTCGCGAGCAGCCGGTTGGCAACTCGCACATCTCTTTTTTTATTTGGCATCGGAATGCTCCTTGTTTCTGTCCGGTCATAAAAGACAACAGACGGCACAAGAAAAGGGTTGCTGACCCAATCCCGATGTCGAAATATGAATTCTCCAAAGAACAGCTAAAGCTGAAAATACGATGGGCGCTTTCCTTTGCGCAACGTAGCTGGTCAAACGCCAAACGCTTTGCCGCCCTTGTTTCGGCACGCCACTTATCGGCTACCGACAGTCTGCAGGTCTTCGCTCGTAAGGCCCGTGTCTCTTAAATCTTCGACGAGCCAGCGTGTGGCCTGATCCTTACTCAAAATCCGCCCATCCTCATCCGTGCGATAGTCAGCCAGTCCAAATCGCTTCCATGCCTGCGGATTATAGAGAAGATAACCGCTCCCGTTGCCCAGCGCGCGAACGATGAATTCCCTTTTGTCCGGCAACGCATAGATGCCGCGCTCTCGCAGTTTGATTCCAGCCATGCTTCTTTTTCCTCTATCTACCTGTCATGCTTCGGTCAAGGTCATTGCGTCGTCCGCCCTCGCCCCCGGCGGCGGTCAAAAAGAGATTGTCCAGAAGATTTTTCAACTGCACGAAATCAATCGGCTTGACGAGACAATCGTTGCAGCCAGCGGCCAGCGCGGCCGAGTGAAAACCCGGCGTCCCCCAGCCGTTCAGAGCCACGATCCACATCTCTTCCAAAGGCGCGCTCTCGCGAATACGGCGCGTCGCCCCAAGACCATCGAGTAGCGGCAGACTACCATCCATCAAAATAAGGTCGGGCCGTTCACGTTCGGCAGCTTCTACCGCTTCTAATCCGTTCACCGCTTCATACACACGACAGCCCCTGCGCTCCACCATCACTCTGAGCATGACGCGTGTATCCTCGTGATCCTCAGCCACCAGCACGTGAGGGCCGCCATCCCTGGATCGTCGCCGCCCCAGGGTTTGACCTTCGCTCTGGATGAGAATTCTGGCGCTATCCGGGTTAAGAGACATAGCGTACCTTTTACTTTATGGCGCATCGGTGAGTTGTTTTGTCGAACTCTGGATGGATGCGAAGTTAAGAAGTAAAGGATGGAGGATGAGGCCCCGAGTTTCACCCAAACTCATCCTCCGTATTACCTTATGCGGGCAATTCTGCCATCCACAGCCACCAGTCTTGCGAACTTCAACCGGCTTCTCCCCCAAAAAGCCGATTTTACCGGTAACTCCCTCGAAGCGAGTGGCAGAAGATAAGAGATTACGTTAGTTATGCAGGGTTGTCCGTGCGTTAACGCACATAGCGGAAGGGAATCAAGAAGAAAGGCGAGGTTTTTATCGAAGCAGACGATCAAACTCGTCTCTAACCACCTGGTAACACTCGCAGGCCGTCGCTTCCAGCTTCAGGCGGTCGAGAATCTTGATGCGGCCACGAACGTAGCGAATCGCCCCGATATCCTGGAGCCGACCGGCGGCCACCGTCACGCCTTCGCGGCGGACGCCCAACATATCGGCGATCAGTTCCTGTGTCATGATCAAGTCGTCCGCCCTCACGCGGTCGTGGCTTAACAAAAGCCAGCGGCAGAGCTGCTGTTCAACTGAATGAAGGCGGTTGCAGACGGCTGTCTGTGAGATCTGCGTAATCAGTGCCTGCGTATAGCGCAGCAGCAACTGTTGAAACTTGCCGCCCCGCGCGAACTCATCCTGGAGCGCCTTTGCCTTCATCCTGATGGCAACTCCGGCGCTCTGGACGACGGCGCGGTTGGGCATGGTGTCGCCCCCCATGAAGAGTGCTATCCCAAGGATGCCGTCGTTACCCACGAGACCCATTTCGGCGGACGAGCCGTTTTGCATCGTGTAGAGCAGAGAGACGATTGCGTTGCCGGGGAAATAGATGTAATCCAGTTGTCCACCGGATTCATAGACCACTTCACCAAGGGAAAAAGAGATCTGTTCAAGGTGTGGAAGGAGGCGTTGATACTCCTCAACGGGGAGCGCGGCGAGAAGCCGGTTTTCAATCTGCTCTTGCGATCCGAGAGATACGGACATGACGCGTCTCCACGCTTCGATTCCCTTTGAAAAAGAGCCTGTGGCGGAAAGAGACCCAGCTCTCATTCGATGTCGGAAGGTAAGTCTTTCAAAAGCAATGCTGATAGGAATAACTCATCGCGGCAAAGAATATCATATATGTGGTCTAGCGCACAGACGGCGCTGCCTGTTTAGTCTAATCTCCAATCGGACAAGAACGAATCGAGCAAGATTAAGACGGTTAGAGAAACACACTTTTGAGATAAGGAGCAAACGATCATGTTGTGGACAATTCTGATAGTGTTGTTGGTGTTGTGGGCGCTGGGCTTTTTGGGGGGCTTCGTCGCCAGCAACCTGATTCACCTGTTACTGTTAGTAGCACTCATCGTACTGGTATTCAATCTTTTATCGGGCCGACGCGGATAAGGCCGGTAGTGAGCGAGTTGAGCGGAATTAGACGCGGTTTATGGGCGGAAGCAGTGTGTGTAAACATATTGCCGCTCGTCTGAGAGCGAATCGAGGGCTTAAACGTCTTCCTGCCGAGACGTGGTTCGGTCGAGCGGCGCGGCAGGCATTCTGTTTTTGCTTTGACTTTTGCTATTATCCTTGACGACTTAGCGTTAACACTGCCGTTTCCGCTCATTGAGTAAGTGATTTACATGGTCGTCCGTTTTAACGAAAGAGATTGATAGATGGATCGAAAAATTATAGGCCAGGTTTTATTGGTGGTGGGAGTATTCTGTGGGTTGTTTTATATCCTTGCGGCGCTTTATCAAGGGCCGAACATCTTTAATACCTTGAGCACCGCATTGTTGTACCTCGGGATAGTTTCCCTCGTTGCGGGATTCGTATTTTATGCATTGGCAGGGTCGAAGAGATTGCCGTCCGGCAGGAAATACTGACGTAGAAAATCAACCATAGACGGTTAAAGAAGATCAGTTAACAGCGATGCGGTATGATTCGCCTCTAAGATTGAAAAGCTTCTCTTTAACCCCTCACCTGTTGATCATCTGTCTGGAGGACAGGCTGTAGAGAACGTGACCTCTCTTCCTGTGCGGCCATCAGCTTGACCTTCTTAAGCTCCGTTCCCTTCATTCCAAAATAAGTTGCCATCTGGATAATCTGGCCGGGACTGACAAAATCGTTCGGGTTGGAGCAGAATT
Source organism: Pyrinomonadaceae bacterium (assembly GCA_046714695.1). Taxonomy (GTDB): domain Bacteria; phylum Acidobacteriota; class Blastocatellia; order Pyrinomonadales; family Pyrinomonadaceae; genus DASQYE01. Next base: position 2,110 of record JBKKAL010000203.1, on the reverse strand, counting down.
TTTCAATGCCGGGGCCGAATTCACGGCAACTCATCCCCTTGGCTATATTAAGGCCAAGCCCGCATTTTCCACTTGGCTCGTACTGCAAACAGAACTCACAAACTATCATTATGCACTTTCTCCAGGGACTCTCTCTCGTTCAGCAATGGAAAAACCTGCCACACTGTTTGACCCGCACATGTTGAGGCCGAGTTTTGCGCGACATACTCCTCGCGCCGAAGCAGGCTTGTCGTGGCGACGGCTTCCTGTATGGTCATCCTATCGGCAGCAATGCCGCCGCTAAATCCGACCCCGCCCGCTCTCAATTCCCAATCGTCATGCCCCCTGTACTTACGCCTGTTAAGTGTTTCCACCGCTTCATAGCCGCTGACGGCAATAAACGAGCGGAGAAGCGTCGCCGTCCGGTTGCGTTCCTGCGTAGTGTTTTCTATCGCAGCGCGTACCACTCTCCTGGCCTTGTCAATGTCCTCCCCTGATAAAGATGGTTGTGACCATAGACTGATGCCGGACGTGCCGGAAAGCTTGTAAAGCTCAACGCGGTATTCGTCGAGTAATACCAGGTATTGTTTGCAAAGCTCGATAATGTTTTCAATCGTCGCTCTTTTGAGAGCGTATCGAGCTTGATGCAGTTTATTTTCCAGTTCCGGATACAACATATAATCAACCAGTTCAGTGCCCGACCGGTATTCTTTGAAAGCGCGTTTTTCCTTCCCCATCCTGCCACGAAATATCAAGCACGTAAGGTTTTGTCTCACTGGCTATCACCTTAAGACGTTTCAACTGGTCATCATTAGCGTCCGCCGGTTTGCCGTCAATCCAGGTTCTGTGCGACAGCACGGCCCTCTCTTTTGGTCGGATGGATTTGATGTCGTCGAATTTGATATGCACACGCGACGGGCCGCCGCCCGCAATTTCTTCATCTTTGAGAAAAATCGTGAGTACCTCGACACATTCGAGCGTTTGATCGGTCGCATTCATCAGCTCTAAGTGAACCTTCGATCCTGTATCTATGAATTGGGCGACAAATGTCTCTTCTGTTTTGCTAAAGGTAGTCACGATTCTTTCCTTGCTCTGGAGCGGGCGAGTCCCGCTTAAGTAAAAAAGCTTTTTCAGGGGCTAAACTGCCTGATCGGTAGGCTGTTGACATCAGATGGTCTGGTGAATTCCAGAGAGACTGAGAAGGGAGCGAGCCATGCTCGATTCAGTTGCATCTTGGGCCTAATTCCAGTAGATGTCAATTTCGTTGATTGATCTTTTTTTAGAATTGGGTCTATCAACTTTCCGATTCAAACGCTAGAAGATAAGTTCCATCTCGCGGCGCAGAATATCCTGAAACTTTTGCGTCCGGCCGAGTTCTTCACTGTAAAGCTGCGTGGGCTCAAGGGTTTTTAGATGGGCTGTCAGCACCTCCAGCGCATTGCTGTAGTTTGCTGCAAGCGCTCGATATTCAAGCAGGGTGCTGGACACGTCGTCGTCCCCGCCCGGTTTTTGAGAGCGCGAGGCGGCAAACCATTCCGCCATCACCCTGTGGTATTCAGAGGCAGCCTCGTAATTTTCTTGTCTTAACTTAAGAAGATGTGCGTCCATCGTTTTAATCCACCGTTTCTAGAATGTCATCGAATGCGTCACAGGTCTTGCTTCCAACTTATGAAACACGCTTACTCTTCGCGCCCGGCTTCTTCTTACCTGCCTTCTTCTTCTCGCTCCCAAGTTGTAGCACATCACCCGGCTGGCATTTAAGCGCCAGGCAAATGCTCTCAAGCGTACTGAAGTTAATTCCCAGAGCCTTTCCCTTCTTCAGCCGCCACAGCGTTGTGTGGCTGATGCCAGTCTCTTTCGCCAGCCAGTAGAAAGACCGCCCTTCAGCTTCAAGTAACCCATCAACTCGAATCTCTACCATTAAGCCCCGCCCTTTCATCGCTGCTCTTAATTACCACATGTGCTAGATAGCTCATATGACACATATTCTATATTTGACATATAGCTCTTGTCCAGCGCAGCGTGTCTGAAAATCGAATCAGCCTGCGTCGAAGACCGTGCGACTGGACGCCCGCCTCGCCGAAAAAAGCGCGGGCGGGGCCATTCATTCAGCCCCGCCCGCGCCCCATGT